>PFCU01000024.1:0-1008 GCA_002763155.1 Candidatus Pacearchaeota archaeon CG10_big_fil_rev_8_21_14_0_10_30_48
GACCCAGCCAGTTAGATTTAAAATGAAATCTCACAAAAATCTCTATTTTGAAATTATTTCCTTTAAAAATTTAATTCTTGCTTATAAAAAAGCAAGAAAAGGAAAAACAAAGAAAAATTATGTAAAAAAGTTTGAAGACAATTTAGCCTACAACCTTAAAATTTTGCATGAAGAGCTAAAAAATGAAATTTATTCTCCAAACTTAATGGAAGTTTTTGTTTTAAGGGACCCAAAAACAAGGATTATCTCTAAGTCTGATTTTAGGGATAGAATTGTTCATCATGCCCTATGCAATATAATTGAACCAATTTTTGACAAAGGATTCATTTATGACTCTTGTACAAATAGGAAAGGAAAAGGGACTTTACTTGCACTTGAAAGGTTTGAAAAATTTAGGAGAAAAGTTACTTCCAACTTCACTTCAAAAGGTTTTTGTTTAAAAGCGGACATAAAACATTATTTTCAGGAAATTAACCCAGAAATTTTGTTGCAAATTATTCAAAGAAAAATTAAAGATGAAAAAACAATAGTTCTAATAAAGAAAATCATCGAGAATAAAGTTTATTCAGAGAGAGACGTATCCTTTGATAATTTAAAAGGGATGCCTTTAGGAAACTTGACTTCTCAATTTTTTGCAAATGTTTATTTGAGTGAACTTGATCAATTTGTTAAGTATGAATTAAAGGCAAAATATTACATTCGTTATGTTGATGATTTTGTACTTTTACATAAATCAAAGGAAGAACTTGAAATTTGGAAAAAAGAAATTGAGAACTTTTTAAGGGAAAGGTTAAAATTGGAATTGCATCCAGACAAATCAAAAATAATAAATCTTTCAAAAGGAATTGATTTTGTCGGATTTAGGAATTTTTATTATTTTAGACTATTAAGGAAAAGAAATATTTTTAAATATTTGGGTCCTTAAGATATAATGAACATACTCGTGGTTGAAGATAAATATGAATGTGCATTAACTGCAAAAGAAGCATTATCTTCAAAAGGGAATGT
>PFCU01000024.1:1041-4280 GCA_002763155.1 Candidatus Pacearchaeota archaeon CG10_big_fil_rev_8_21_14_0_10_30_48
GTTTTCAGGAAAAAGGAATCAATTCCAAAATTCAGAAAAAAGAAGGAAATCTTATTTATATTAGTCCTTATTTTAACAAAAAATTTCAAATAGAAGAAAATGAAAAGTATATGCTAACCTTGGAGAAAGGAACTAAAGAAGAAAACACTTTCGAAAATTCAAATGACATTAATATTTTTTATAGGGGGATTAATAGTGAAGGAAAGTTAAAAGAGCTAGAATCAATTGCCTTAGAAACAGAATCAATTTCCGATTTGATGAGATTTGTTTGGGGGAAATATGATTTAAATTCTGAAGAAATGTTCGAAGAAGAAATGAGAGGGGGCATAAAATTTAGTCCACCAATGGGTTACTATATTTTTAAAGAAAGTCAAAAGAAAAATTTACCGGTTGTCATTATAACTAATACATCACATGCAGGATATACTTTGCCAGTGATTTCATGGTTGGGGATAGAGGAATTCTTTAGGGTCGGAAGAGAATATATTAGAAGAGAGAAGAGTAATGATAATAGCTCTTTTTTAAAATCAGGCAAGGTTATTTTTTCGGATAAAATCAATTCAGAAGATTGGATTCTTGCTTTTAATCAGGCATTAAAACAAAAGAAATAACTTTTCTTCCCTCTTCTCAAATTTTAAAAACTCCTTTTTCTTGTTTTACATATGTCTTATGTAAAAAAATTGGTGATACAAGGTTTTAAGAGTTTTCCAAGAAAAACTGAACTTCCATTTACTCCAGGAATAAATGTAATTTTAGGTCCAAATGGTTCTGGAAAATCAAACATTACTGATGCTTTATGTTTTGTGCTTGGAAGACTGAGTATAAAATCAATGAGGGCCGCAAAAGCAAGTAATTTGCTTTTTATGGGAACAAAAGCCGCTTCACCTTCAAAGGAAGCCTCGGTTGAAATTGTTTTTGACAATTCAAATAATGCATTCGAAACAAATGAAAGTGAGATTTCAATAAAAAGAATTGTAAGAAAAAATGGACAAAGTATTTACAAAATTAATGATGAAACAAAAACACGTCAAGAGGTTTTATCTCTTTTAGCTCAGGCAGGAATTGATCCAAATGGATTTAATATCGTTCTTCAGGGTGAAATTCAAAACTTTGTAAGGATGCAGTCTGAAGAAAGAAGAAGAGTAATTGAAGAAGTTGCAGGAATTTCAATATATGAATCTCGTAAAGAAAAGTCCCTAAAAGAATTAGAAAAAACTGAAGAAAAATTAAAGGAGGTTTCAGCAATTCTAAAGGAAAGAAATTCTTATTTAGCAAATTTAGAAAAAGAAAGAGAAGCCGCTCTGAAGCATAAAAAACTCGAGGAAGATGTAAGGAAGTTCAAAAAAAGTATACTCTTTTTTGACTTAACAAAAAAGAAAAAAGAAGGTGAAGAAGTAAATAAGGAAATTGAAAACAAGGCTAAAGAAATTGAAAAAATAAAAAAAGTTGTAATTACTTTGGAAACTGAGATTGAAACTTTAGAAGATAAAATTTCTGAAATAAATTCTAAAATTCAAAAACAAACTGGTTTAGAACAAGAAAAATTGAATAGGGAAATTTCTAATTTAAGAGCCGAATTAGCAGGACTTTATGTGAAAAAAGAAAATTATGAAAAAAAGTTAAAAGAAATTGATAGAAAAAAGATAGGTCTTCAAACTTCTATGGAAGAAAATGAAGTCGCGATAAAAAATATGCAAAAAGAATCGCCGACGGTGGAAAAAAATCAAAAAGAACTTCTAACAAAAAAACGTGAACTTGAAATTCTAGAAAAATTAATTAAAAAAAGATATATGGATAAAAGTGAATTAAAGTCTTTAAGAGAAAGACTCGATGACAAAAAAAATATTTTAAATAATCACATCAATGAATCAAATTATTTAATTGAACAAATAGAAGCTCTTTCCTCAGAATTATACGACAGAAAAACAGATGAAAAAAAGGTTGAACAATTAAGATTAAGTTTAAGAGAAAAAACTGAAGATTTGAACAATTCCGAAAAGAGAGAGAGAGAAATAGAAAAAATTATTTTAATTAATAATTCAAAGATAGAAGAACACAAAAAAATTATTGAAAAGATTGGAAAATTGGACATCTGTCCTTTATGTAAAAGCAAAATTACAGAAGAACACATTCATTCAATTAAAGATGAGGCTAATCCTAAAATTGAATCTTTTGAAAAAGAAATTAGTGAAGTTGAAAGTGAACTTAAAGAGATCCTTTCCAAAAAAAGTGTTTTGAAAAAAGAAGTTGATTCAATTAATTCTGAAATTCAAAAAAGACAAAGTGATTTAGGAAAGTTAAATCTAATCCATGAGAAAAATATTCAAGTAAAAAATTTAAATGAAAAAATAGAATCTGGAAAAAATGAAGTAACTCAAATAATAAAAGACAAAAAGAAATTGGAGGACAGTTTCGATGAAAACTCGAATGTCGAAGAGAAATATGAAACTTTAAAAATAGAAGTTGAAGAAGTTTCTCTAAGAAGTAAAGAAAATTTATCTTCAGAAATTTCATTTAAACAAAGAGAATTTGAAAGAACAATTATCTCTTTAAAACAATTTTCTCGTGAAAAAGAAGAGCTGAGTGAAGAACTTTCCGGAATTGAAAAAAGTTTAAGTGAAAAAGAGAAAATTTTGGAAGTAAAAAGAAAAGAAGAAGAAGAATTAACAAAGAAGGCAAAAAAGTATATTGAAGAAAGAGATTTCTTCCAACAAAAAATAAGAGAGAGTGAGATGGAGCTTTCAGAAAAAAGAAATTCAATTTATAATGTTGAACAAGTTACAAATAATTTAAAAATTGAAAGAGCAAAAAAAGGTGCGGAAATTGAAAACCTAGAAACTGAAATTTTAGAGTTTCCAGAAGCAGAGATTATTAGGACGAATAAAGAAGTTTTAATTGAAAGGTTAAAAAAGTCTGAAGAAACTCTAATTAAAATTGGGGCTGTAAATATGAGGGCACTCGAAGTTTATGAGGAAGTTAAAAAAGAGTATGATTTAATCCAAGATAAAGTCGAAACAATAACCAGAGAGAAGGAAGGAGTTCTAAAAATTATCCATGAAATTGATATTAAAAAGAGAAAAGCATTTTTAGGAACTTTAACGGAACTGAATGAAATATTTACAAGAAATTTTTCTCAAATTTCAACAAAGGGTCAAGTCTTTTTAGAAATTCAAAATAAAAAAGAACCCTTTGAAGGAGGGGTTGATGTGATAGTTAAAACCGGACATGGGAAATATTTT
>PFCU01000024.1:4298-4673 GCA_002763155.1 Candidatus Pacearchaeota archaeon CG10_big_fil_rev_8_21_14_0_10_30_48
TTGAAGGAGGGGTTGATGTGATAGTTAAAACCGGACATGGGAAATATTTTGATATCAAGTCTCTTTCAGGTGGAGAACAGACAATGGTTGCCCTTTCCCTTATTTTCGCAATTCAAGAGCTCAAGCCATATGCATTTTATATTTTGGATGAAATTGATGCAGCTCTTGATAAAAGGAATTCTGAGCGTCTCTCAGGCTTATTAAAGAAATATATGCAGAAAGGCCAATATATTGTGATTACTCACAACGATGAGATAATTACCGGTGCAACAAATCTTTTCGGAGTTTCAATGCACGAGGGAATAAGTAAGATAATCTCACTTAAGGTGTAAAACCACAAAATTTATAAAGATTATAATTATTATAATAGTTATA
>PFCU01000024.1:4700-7242 GCA_002763155.1 Candidatus Pacearchaeota archaeon CG10_big_fil_rev_8_21_14_0_10_30_48
ATAATAATAAAATGGAAATGACTACTATTGCATTAAGTAAAGAATTAAGAAATAAAGTAAGCGAGTTTGGAATGAAGGGAGAAACCTTTTCCAAAATAATTGAAAGATTACTTCAAAGTGCTGAGCAGAGACTTTTTAATGATGTTTTAATGTCAAATGAAGGGTGTATAACAATCGAAGAAGCAATAAAAGACGCTGAAAAAAGATGGCCGAAGTAATAATTACAGAAGGTTTAAGACAGGAAATTTTAAAAAAATTCAAAGGAGATTCTAAAAAAATATTTAACCTTATGTATTCTTTAAAGGAAAATCCAAAAAAAGGAAAATTACTCGGACAAATAAGAGGAATTTTAATAAAAGAAATAAAATATGAAAATTTTAGAATATATTTTATAACAAATGGTTTTGAAATAAAATTCTTGAAGAGAAATGATTTAAAGAATTTAACAATTAAATTTATAAAAATGTCTGACAAAAAGTCTCAACAAAAAACAATTGATGGAATTAAGGATGTTTTAAGAAAATTAGGTAACGAAGGGTTTTAGTTTGAAAGTTTAAATTTTTCTATTACAGGGGTATATTTTTTTATAATTTCAGAATATAGAAGTTCTGGTTTTCCTAGTTCTAAATAGGTTTCATAAGGAATCGAGACACCTTCAATATCCCCATAAACTATTTTGTAGATTTTGAGATTCTTTTCTTTATAAAATCCTTGTGGGTTACAATTGGTCAATATTTTTTTTATTTCTTCTCCATCCTTGATTTCTGAGGGGGAGAATCCATAATGCACTAATAGTTTACTCATTGCAAGATATTCTTCATATTTTCTTTCAAATTTTTTTGTAATGTCTTTGTCTGCCATTTTTATTTTTCTGAAGGTCTATATCTCGTTTCTTCGGTACGAATTATTTCTTTTGGTTTATTCCAAGAGAGATATTCTTGATAATTTAGACAAAAAATCATTGGATGATTAAGATCATTTTTATTCTCATATCTTATTGTCTTAATTTTGTATTTTGTATTTCCTCTTCCAAAATTAACATAACCATCTCTACTAGCTTTTTTTAATAAATTAACAGCACCTTTAACAACTTCAGATTTCCCATATTTCTTTTCAATAAGAACTTCTGAAATTTTATATTTATGATTAAAATTTTGAATCACTTTTACCTTTTCTTCTAGTGTTTTCTTTGTCATTTTTCTTTTCTCCATCTATCTCTAAGTCTTCCACTTTGCCATAAATGGCGTCGTGAAAAAATAAAAGGGGCTTGTTCGGGATGCCCCCCGATTTTATAAAAATAAAAAAATAAAAAAAGCTAAGTTAGTAATAACTTTCGCCGAAGTCTTCTGTTTTTTCTGGTTTTTTACTTAAAAGTACGATTAATACTACTAGTAAAACTAAAAAGATTATTGCAAGAACAATTGTCAAAACGACAACTGTATTTGTAGAAGAGCTTCCTTCAACGTTTAATTCTAAAGGTACTGTTTTTGCAAGGTTATTTCCTTCAAACACATTCACATTGAATGTATAACTTCCTTCCTTGTCAGCACTTCCTGCAACTTTAACAGTTGTACTTGATCCAGCTGGAACAGCAACAACTGACTGAGATGCAGTTAAAACGTCTCCGTCTGTAACGATTCTGTAAACCTTAACATTATCTGTTGGGTTCACAATTAATAAATCGAATACGGCTTCTTCTCCAACGGCAACAGTCTTTTTTGAACTTACAACCAAGATGTTTTCAACAAATTCATTTGAGATAGTAATTTGTTTGTGTTCTACAGTTTTTGTGTCTCCATTTTGGACAACAACTTGTAAATCGTAAACACCGGGTTTTGTAGTATATGGAGTTTTCAAGTATAATTGACCAACAACAGTGTCTTGTTTGTTACAGTCTTCAGTACAGTTTTCTAGTGAAACCAAGTCTCCAAACCATTTTGGACCTTGTGAAACACCAAGCTCAGGGATACTTACTGATGCATAAACATCATCTAAATTATTGTAACCTAAGTTCTTTAAAACAATTTCAACTGGGAAATTTTGTCCAGCAGAAATAGTACTTGGAGTTGTAGCAGACATAACAACTGCGTTATATGAAGGTCTTTGAACTCTTAGAGTTATATCATCAAAAGTAGTTTTGTAGTCTTTACCATCAACTTCAATTGATAATGTCAAATCATCGGATAATTGATCTTTAAGTTCGTATGGAACTTTAAGGATCAAAACTTTTCTATATTGATGATTTGATTCAACATCAAATATAGGAGTTATTGCTCTAAATTCAATTTTTTCGCCTTCAACAGTAGCTTCAAGAGTAACGTCAGTATCATTAACGTCAGAAGTGAAGTAAACTTTCAAGGTAAATTCTTGACCAGCAACAACCGATGCAGTATTTGCTGTAAGACCAGCATTAGTCGCAACTTGAATACCATCAACATCTACTTGGTAATTAGTTGTTAAGTCAGCAGCGCTAACACTCGCAACTAAAAATAAAGCCAATGCAAATGTACAGAATGTAACCACCAGGTTTTTTGTATTCATT
>PFCU01000052.1:0-27236 GCA_002763155.1 Candidatus Pacearchaeota archaeon CG10_big_fil_rev_8_21_14_0_10_30_48
AAAACCAAAATTATCTGACAAATGTATATGCTTCAAAAAAGGTTTAATTGTCTTCGCTTCTTTCAAAAGGTCTTTATCATCATAACCATATTTCCGAATCATATTTATATGTCCAACATCCCATGTAGCTCCGATTAACTTTTCAGCAATAGCTTTTGATTCAGTTTTAGTATGTCCATTTGATTGAAGTTTTTTAACAAATTTCTCTCGAGAAGCTTCTATTAATTGTTTCAAATCTTCAGCTCTACTCAAACCGCCACCAGCAGGAGGATTTTCAATACTAATTATCGGCGCAGAATTACCAAATTTTTTGTAAACATTAGAAGCAACATTTGAAAAAGTATCTGAAGATTTATCGATAACAAATTCATTAAACGGCTTGAAAATTTTTGGCCTTTCATCAAGAGTTTTCAAAACCTCCAAACCATCATGTACAACTTTACTTAAAGCGCCTTGATTATTTTTTTCTATTTGTTCATAATTCATCTGAACTTCTTTTCTAAATTCATTAAGCTTCTTCAAATCACTTTTATTTCCTGCTTTTTCAACAGATTTGTATGCATAATTAAAAAGTCCCTTCAAATCATTATAAGAATTTCTTAAATAAATTAATCCTGCATCTCCTCCGCCTTCTATAATATAAGGTGCGATATCAGGGCTTTTTTCAGCAATATCTTTCAAAGTTGCTTGTCCTTGATTAACTTTTTCTTGAGTTTTATAAACTAATTCTCGTATATTTGAAGGAACACCTTGTAAAGAATGCCCCATACGATTTTCAGCTAAATCCATATGATAAGCGAAATTAAATAATTGTTGATCCCAAGCTTCTCTATTTATTTTTTCTATTTGTTTTTGAGGATTAAAACTTTGTACTTTTCCCTCTTTACTCTCGGGAAATTCACTCTTTTCATCTTTCACAAGTTGAACTTTCCCAGAAACAGAATCAACTGCGAAAAAATTTGTATATTTTTCCTTACCATCAATTTTTTCTCGTTGCAACATTTCCGGCAACTGATCTGTAGAATGTAAAGTCACAATAATATTCCCGTCAGGATCTAGTTTATGTGCTCTTTCCAACGCTTGAGTAAACTGACTTTCAACTTGTTTTCTTTTTTCTTCTTGCCATTCATTTTTTTGCCCATCAAAACCCGAAGGTTCTTCCAAAGGACCATGAAAAGTCAATTTACTTCCAACAATTTTTGCTTGTCTTCTAATTTCGTCCAAATGTTGATCAGGAATAGCATCAAGTTGTTTAGCAAATGTTCCCTGTATTTCTAACATTTTAGCTCCTGTATTTAATTTATCCGTCGTTTCTTTCAATTGATTAGAAGTACGTGGATCTAAAGCCAAAGAAAAACTACTTGCAGGAGATTGATATTGAGAACCAACTACAATAGAGTATTTTTTGTCCAAAGAATAATTCCCTCCTTCATAAATAGAATTGTAAATTACCATAATTAAACTAAATAAAAAAAGTATTTAAAATTATCTTAATCCTTTTCCCAAGGCAATTTTTGTCGATGACTAACACGAGTGTCCTTCGGTTTTGTTTGATACTCTCTTTCCTTAGGAGTTTTATAATCTCTATTTCGGTTAGTCGTTTCAGGATTTCTAAAAACAGAGTCACTAGCTACATTCCTATTGATTCTACCTACATTTATTTGTGAATCAAATTCGGCATATTTTCTCTCTTCAGAAGAAACATACTCTTGATTTTCAGTGTAATCTCCTCGTCCTCCAGTTTCATAATTCATCTCGCTATTTTCCTTTTTATCCAAATCTCTAACGAAAGCTGTTCGAATATTACCCAAAGGAGCAATCTGTTCTAAATTTGAAGATACATGATTTGGACTAACCGACAAAACAAAATCGGGAAAATTATCCATTTCAATTTCTTTGTCAACTTTCTTAATATCTTTTTCAAGTCCAGAAGGATTACGAATAATTTCTATTAATTTTATTTTAGATTCCTTTTCCCGAGAATTATCTTTTTTAGAAGTTTTCCTCACAATTTTCTTTTTAACCCCTTTGTTCTTAACTCCCTTTTTCACTAATTTATTATATTTAACCATAATATTAGAAAATTTTGAACTATTTATTTTTTCCGACTGATAAAATTACGTGCAATTCATAGAGGTATATATTATTTTAATTATTTACAAGATAGTAAATCTAACTTCTTAGAAATAAGTTATTACTAAATTTATCAACGGAAAATCTTGATGAAAGCGGATTTGGAGTTGTAATTAATTCAAGCATGAGCAAGACTAATTTTATTTTTTTTAATCCCAAAATCTATACTCTTCACAATGGAAGATGTTTATCAATTTGTCGTCGAATTTCAGGATAAGTAATTTTTTTCTGAACTTCCCAATAATCCATTTCAATAATATCTGGATGGTCAAAAATAGATTTTGCAGGATTATCAATAATCTCTAATGAGATTATTTTCTTTCCTTTTTTACTAAACTTCAAATTAAATAAAAATTTATGATGTTTCCTCATAAAAATAATAATGTCTGCCCAATCAACATCTGATTTTTTCAATTTATTCAAAGCAAAGAAAACTATTCCACCATATCTCGTGGAATAACCTTTTTCTCTTAAATATTCAGCTAAATATTTACTTCTATTCACTCCTTGAGAACAAACACATAAAACTCTTTTTTTCCTCTTCATAAAACCACAAGGCTAATCAGATTTATAAAAGCACTTATCTTACTAAAATCATGGTTCAGCAATTCAAGTTTAAAGCAAATCGTCCACGAATAGTTGGTAATACAAACATTACTCCCTACTGGAAAGTTTTAGAAAATATCATTGAAGAATCAGACATAATATTAGAAATTTTAGACGCAAGAATGCCGGAATTATCTCGAAACGAAGAACTTGAAAAACTCATAAAAGATAAAAGAAAAAGAGTAGTTTTTATTCTAAATAAATCTGATTTAGTTCCAAAAGAATTAGTAAAAAAAAGGAGAATCAAGTTAGCAAAAAAAACTTCGTGCTATGCAATTTCTGCTAAAGATAAAGAAACAATTTCTAAACTTAGACAATTCATATTTGCTCAAGCTAAAGAAAGTGAGTGGTATAATGTCGGCGTTGTGGGATATCCCAACACAGGAAAATCTTCAATAATTAATTCTCTTGTAAGAAAGAAAAAAGCCCCGATATCTTCTCGTGCAGGCACTACTCATGGACCGCAATGGGTAAAACTCAAAGAGGGCATAAGAATAATAGACTCCCCTGGAATCATTCCGTTAAAACAAACAGATGAAATTAGATACGCGCTCATAGGTTCAAAAAATCCCGAAAAAATAAAAGATTTAGAATTAGTCGCGCATAAAATAATTGAATTATTTAGTGAATCAGAAAATTTAGAAAAGCATTACAATATCGAATTAAAGTCAGAGGACCCTGAGGAAATCATTCAAGAAATAGGTAGAAAAAAAGGTTTTCTAAAAAAAGGCAATCAAGTAGATGAAACCCGTGTAGCAATTACGCTAATAAGAGAATGGCAATCTGGAAAATTGAGATTGTAATGTTATGAATAAATTTATAAAATCCTTTCTATTCAATATAATATGTCTGCGAAGAAAAAAAGTGTGAAAAATAAACCCTCAACGGTTAAAAATGACAAAGACGATCTTCTTATGCAAAATTTCATTAGTTTACAAAAGGTCTTAACTAATTTAGCAGTAAGAGTCGATAGCTTAACAAATCAAACAGCTAAACTTCTTTCCTTATTTGAAATTTCGGCTAAATCATTTGCTCAAAAACAAGGAAGTTCAATAAACCGAGATGATAAAGAATTCTTAGAAAAATTAGACCGATTAATTGAACAAAATAAACTAATCGCCAAAGGAATTACTTTAATGGAAAGCAAACCGAAAACAAATATGCAAGAAGAAATTGTGAAGAAAACAGATTTCAAACCACGGCCATTTCCTCCAAGAATATGAGCTTAAACAATAAATTCTTAGAAAAATTCACCCAAGAACTTATTTTAAATTCAGCTCCAACTTACATCTTAAAAGAAATTGAAAAGAGAGAGAACAAACCATCTTTCAAAGAAAAAAATAATGAATTAGAAGCTCCTATTCCCGAAAACATAGAAGAGAATTCTGAACAATTAGTTGAGGGAATAATTGAATATTCTGAAAAAGTTAAGTCCTTAATAGACGACCCAACAATTAGCAGTATTGAATGTCTTGGTCCTGAAAAGTTTATTTTAATTCATCGAGGGCAAAATATTAGTCCCATAAAATTAGAATTAGATAAAAATGAAATTAATGATATATTGGATTATTTTTCTAAAGAAGCCAGAATTCCACGAATAAAAGGCGTCTTCAAAGCAATAGTAAATAATTTAGTTGTAACTGCAATAAATTCTGAATTTGGCGGACCAAGATTTATCATTACAAAAATACATCCAAGAGAATCGGTATATTTGGGAGATTAAATGAACCTCAAAATTTTAGAAAAAACAATTTTAGAAGTTAATAGAAATCTAAAAAATAACAAAATCAAATATGCTTTAATTGGAAGTGTAAATATGTTATTGCAAGGAATGGATGTGAATCCTAAAGATTTGGATATTATAATTCAAGCTAAAGATTTAAAAAAAGTTCAAAAGATATTTTCAAACGATAAACTCCTGCTTATAAAAAAATTAAAAACATTTACAAATAATTCTACATGGGAAATTAAAATAACACTTTCAAAAATAGATATTCAGATCTTAGGAGAAAAAGATAATGGAACATATGTTAGCAAACTATTAGGAAATAAATTAATTGAAATTTCTTTAAATGGAATTAAAATACCTTGTCTCACACTTATGGCAGAGGCTCAAGCGTATGCAGAAACAAATCGCAAACAAAAATCAGATTTAATCAAAAATTTTATAAATACTCACGAGAACAATAAAGAATATTAAATATTCCTATAAAAATTAAGAAAAAATGACAGATATAAAACTTAATTTCAAAAAGATGAATGGATTGATTCCAGCGATAGTTCAAGATTTCAAAACCAATGAAGTTTTAATGTTTGGTTTTATGAATGAGGAAGCTTGGGAGAGAACAAAGAAGCTTGGGAAAGTAACATTTTGGAGCAGAACTAGAAATAAATTGTGGACTAAAGGTGAAACATCTGGAAACTTCTTAATAGTTAAAAATATATATCTTGATTGTGATGATGATACCTTATTAATAAAAGCAGAACCAAAAGGACCAACATGTCATACTAAAAATAAAACTTGTTTCTTTAAGGAGATAAAATGAACAAACCATGTGCAATTGTTAACCTTAAGTTGAACGCCCACAAAATATTTAATACCAAGGATTAACTCCCACAACTTTTTGCTCGAAAGATAAAAAAGATAATTTCTTAAACTATTAAATTTCTATATTTTTATGAGAAGTTTAATATTATTTGATTTGCACTATCAAGATAACAATCCTTTATCTAGAAGGCAGCTTGATAGAATTGTAGAAACCGAAGGGGATTTTGATAGTGTGATCTTAGGAGGAGATAATGCAGAATTATCGTCTGGTTTACAAAATCATAAAGTTTTATTTGAGAGGCTTAAAACAAGATTTGATTGCCCAGCAGGATTTATAACTGGAAATCATGAGTTGTGGGGAAAACTTGCTAATCTCTCGAGTTGGAGATTGATAAATGAAATCTTCCCAGATTTAGGAAAAGAATATGGGTTTGTTCATTTGGAACAGAGAAACCTAAATGTGGGTGATGTTTCCTTTGTTGGAACATATGGACATTTTGATTATTCCTTTTTGAGACAAAACAAAGGAGTTTCAATGGATGAATTATTGAAAGGTATATTTGTTACAGAAGGTAAGGAAATTACTTGGAAAGATAGATTAAATATGGATTGGGAAGGTAAGAGGGATGAGGAAGTTTGTGCAAAGCTTATAAAAGCATTTGATGAAAGAATTAAAACTTCAACTGGAAAATCGATTAGTATTAGTCACACAATACCAAGATTATCTCTAAATGGTTGGCCAGATTCACCTGCTCAATATTTCATGGAAGTATATAGTGGTTCTAATCTCATCGGGGATGTTTTAGAAGCACATGGCGGAGAATATCACTTTTGCGGTCATACTCATGCTAAAGCTAGAGATAAAATTGGAAGAACAAGGGTAATTAATCTAGGTTCAGATTATAATATCTTAAGATATGCCATTTTCCAAAAAAATGACAGAAAATGTAGCGTGGAAGAAAGTGAAGTTGTGATTAGTTAATTTTTATATTATTATTTTTCAGTTCACTGCCCCATTAATAACTTGAACTATAAACCTCACTAATTATTCGGTTTATGTAGGAGATTTAATACCAAGGATTAACTTCCCCCGTTTTCCTCAATTAATCATAAACATTTTTTCTGTGACCAATTCTTATTACCATAATTTTATTCATAGAAATAATAACATCAACAACTGCTCGATAATCTCCAATTCTTAATCTCCATAATTTTTCTCCTTGCAATCTTTTTAAAAATCTATATGGATTCTCTCTAATTGAATAAATCTTGTTTAATATAATTTCAGCATCCTTTTTTTGTAATTTTTTAAGAAAATCTTTTGCTGTTTCAGTTAGTTCAATTTGAAACATTTTATTTTAGAGCAATTCCTAATTCTCTTGCTACAACCTCAATAGGATAAACTTTTCCTTTTTTAACATCTTCCAAACCTTTTTGTATTTCATTTATTTCTTCTTCATTTAAACTTTCTTCTTCACAATTATTTATTAAATTATTTAATAACTCATCATAAGACTGTCTTTTAGAGTTTTTTAGAGATTTCAATCTTTCAAGAGTTTCAAAATTGATTTGTATAGTTGTTTTTTCCATATTATATAGTAACTATAACTGCTATATAAATCTTTCTTATCTTTAATTGTTATAATGATTTCCCTAATAAAATCTCTAACTCAACAATGCACTTGTTTTTTTCTTTAACTCTTCAATAAGTTCAGCTTTTCTTTTGTCTAAATCCGCTTTCTGTTGTTCGTCATGCTCTTTCAACTTAGCTTTAAATTCTCTTTTTAAATTTGATTTCATTCTTTCTTCTCTTATTTTCAACTCATCAACCATTTGTTGGTGCGCTTTAGTAACTGCTTCTTTTTGAATTTTAATTCTCTCATTCTTAAATTTAGAATTCTCTTGTTCAGCCATAAAATTAAATTTACCCATTAATTTCTTTTTTTCACTAGCTAAATTCAATGCATTTTCCTTTTCCTTTTCCAATAAAGATTTCTCATGAAGTTGTAAAGCTCTCTCCCGATTTTCATATTTATTTTGCAATGCTTTCAGATTGTTTTCAAATTTTTTCTTTTCCAATAAAACTTGGGATTTAATCTTTTTATCAAATTCCTCGTGAAGTTTTGCTTGCAATTCCTTAGTAAAATTAACTTTCGCTTTTTGTAAATTATTATTATATTCCTCAAGTAATTTAGTCTTAGCCTCTCTTCTCTCTCTAAATGAAAGAGATTTTAATTTATCTTTTTTTAATTTATATTCTGCATTCAATTTATTTTTATCTTGCTGAATTCTTTTCTTAACCTCGCTATCAAAATGGTTTTGGAATTCTCTATTCAAACTATCGGTAACTTTTTGTACTTCTTTTTTATGAGACTCAATTAATTGATGTTTTTGATCTTCATGCTTAAGTCTTTCTTCTTCTTTAATTCTCATTCTTTCATTCATCAATTTTTTATTATAATTTCTTTGTTCATGTAAAAGCTGTAAAACTTTTCCTTTCTTTTCAGCTAATTGATATTTCATCTCAGAAATATTTTGATTCAAAGTAGAATTAATTTTTCGTTGTTTAGCTAATTCTTCTTCTAATTGTTTAGTGCGCTCATCTATTTCTTGTTCCATTAATTTTCTTTGTTGAATTGTAAAAGTTTCCATTTTACTTGTAAAATCTTTTTTAATTTCTTCATTAATCTTTTTACGATATTCTCTAACTTTTATTACAATTTCGTCGTGAGCTTCTCTAGAAAGTTGATCTTTCAAAGACAATTTTATTTTATTCACATCACGAGTATTCTCACTTATTTGTTTTTTTAACAAAGCCATCTTAGAAGAATACTCTCTTTGATGAGTTCTTTTTGCTCTCTCAAGCTCTTTAAGTTTATTTTTCAATAACTTATGTTCTTTAGATTTATTAAAACCAGCATGAGAAATTTTTTCCTTTAGTTTTTTCTCAAGTTGTTTCTTTCTTATCTCTAAATTATCTTGTTTGTTTTGGTATCCCTGTTCAAGTCCCTCCAATTTAGATTTAACCTCTTTTTCCCCCATCTTTTTTTGATTATTCATTTCCTGAACTAATCGAGTTTTAAATTTCGATTCCAGAGCATCTTTCTGTTTTTCAAATTCTGATTGGTACCTTTCTTTCATTTTACTAATGTAATAATAATCTATCTTCGTTCTTTCAGCATCAAATTTTTTCTTTAATTCTTCAGAAAATCGTCGTTGAATTTCTTTTTTTAAATCATTAGCAACTCTCGCTTCATACAAATCTTGCAATTGAGATTTTTTAAGAGAGTATTCTTTATTCAATTCTTGAATTTTCTTTTTATCAGCTTCGGTTCTAAGTCCATAATCAGAAACTAATTTATTTTCTCTAAGTCCATAATCAGAGGCCAATTTAGTTTTCTTAATTTCATAGTCTTTAGAAAGTTTCTTTTCCATATCAACATAGTGAGCGTCCAATGCACGTCTTCGAAGTTCCAAATCATTTCTTAATTGATTGTTTAATTCTTTTTCTCTATTTTTAACACGATCAGAAAGTTCTAATTTAAGTCCATAAATAAAATTATTAAAATTCTCGTCTACAACAAACCCTACCTTATTATCTACTTTTCTTTTATCCTTTAAATCCTCATCAATTTTTGATTTCAAATCTTTAATTTCTTTTTTTAATTCAATATTTTTCTCCTCTATGCGAGTATCAATATTATCTACTCTTCTTGAAATTTTTATATTTGATTTTTCAATACTATCGTCTAAAATATCAACTTTTTTTGAAATTACTTTAATTGGAGATTTTCTTTTAACCTCTCGTTTCTTTCTAATTTCCGTTCTTAATCGTCTTATTCTACTTTCTAATTCAGGGAGGGCAGAAGTATCTTTCAAACGTGATTTAATAATTCCAACTTCTTTTTCAAAACCCTTGGTTAAATTTTTAGACTCAAGAGAACTAATCTCATGTTTAAATTCTTCAAGACGATTTACTTTTTCTTGAAAAGCATAAAAATCTTTTTGCAAAGCTTGTTTATCATTCTTTTTTCTATTAGAACCTTTTTTTATTTTTTTCTTCACCATTATGTAAATTGTTCCTGCGATTTATATTTGAAAATGTTTTTCATTTGATTATGTAAATTATTCCTGCGATTTATATTTGAAAATGTTTTTCATTTGATTATGTAAAATTTTTAAATTTTATATTTGAAGGGATTTCGCATCAAATTTCCCTCTCTTTTATTACTAAAGTTAAGTTAAATTTATTTATAAAACTAACTATGCTCCTGGATTCCTCCCTTCATACCTATCTAGCTTCTTTTGAAGAAGAGTAGTTCCATAATAACCTTTCTCTTTCCACTCTCTTAATTTTCTTCTAAGGTCTTCAGCTTCTCTCTTAGAAATTTGTTTCTTCTTTATTTTTCTATGATATTCTTTCATCTCTTTCTTAGCTTTTCTTTTTTCGTGTCTCTTAATTTTCCTCTTAGCTTTTTTATGTGCTCTATTTTCAATAAACAATCTAAAGAAACTTCTATGATTTCTTTTTTTCGAAAGTCTCTCTCTTAATTTATCTTCTTTGAGTTTTAATTGCTCATTTCTCTTTCTTTCATAAACTATACGTCTTTCTTCTCTTAATTTAATCCTCTCTCTTTTCTTCAATTCTCTTTCTTTTCTCTTCTCTATTTTTCTTAACTCTTTTTCTTTTTTCTTTTCTTCTTTAATTCTTTTAGCTCTTACTTGATTAAATTCTCTTAAAGATTTTTTCTTAGCTCTCCTTATTTTTATTCTACTTAGAAGAGAAGAGAAGAAACTTTTTTGTCTTCTCCTCTTCTCAACTTTCACCCTTTCACTCTCTCTTTTTCTAAGCTCTCGTTGAGAGTCTTTTCTTTCCCTTGCTAATTGTCTTTCACGTCTTATCCTATTTTGATATAATTCACGACGTGATCTTGCAAGGCGTGCACTTTTTCGTACATTAGTAACAACTCTCACTAAGCTATGTTCAAGAGAGACTGTTCCATAGTATCCTCTTTTTTTCCAATCACGTAGTTTATTTCCAAGTCTTGAATAAGGCTTAGGCGTTCTTGGAACATAAATTTTAGGTTCACTAACTTTTGGTTTCGCAGTTCTAATTCTTCTAATTCTTCTACCAAATTCGATATGCACATGAGGCATTCTAAATCTAAGCAATCTAATTCTAGGAAGATTAAATCTAGACATATTAATTCTATACACTCTAATTTTTCTAACTCCTTCCTTAGGCAAGTCAAGTAATTCATCTCTATATCTATAAATGCTATAAATTATCAATAATAATAGTAAAATCCAAAGACTTATTTTTATTGGATATATATAATCGAGATAAGTTCCTTCTTCAATACACTCTCCACAAATTCCTCCGCAGTCTACACCAATTTCATCAAAGTTTTTAACACCATCAAAACAATAACTACACATTCCTTCATATTCTGTAGCAATAAAACCAATCTCAACTTTTTTCACATTATTAATTGATCTTTCTTTTATCCTACTTACTAAATCATTTGTTTCAACATCATAAATTTCAATATAATTTTCAAAACACCATTCTTTTTGTTCAATCCTAACAGGAAGAGATGCATTACACTCTCTTTTTTCAATTATAGAATCTTCCTCGTCGATACAATTAGTTATCTCTTCACAAAGCCGACTTTCAGTTCCAGTTAATGAAACTTTCCCGTATAAAAGATTACCAATATCATAATTTACATTACACTCTCCCCAACTCTCACACTGATAATCTGGAATACAAGAACACTCTTTTTTCAGAGGTTTATTCAAATCAGTTCCACAACTATTCAAATCCTCACATTCATCTGCATATTTGAATTCTCCATCACATTGAGTCCAAGAACAATACCAATTTTCATTACAATCTTCTTTTAACCCATCGACAACATTAATTTCCCATACTCTAGTTTCAATACTTCCTTCAACATTCACTTCAACCTTTATTTGAGAATTTTTACTAAACATATAATCGAAAGAACTTGATAAACTGCCGACACCTGAAATACCTTTATTGAACACTCCATCAATATACCATTTTACTTCAATCAAAGAATCCTGCGTATCACTAATTGTTACAGAAAAATCAACAGGAGTATTATTTGCTAAAGTTAAAAATAAATTTTGAGGAGAATATTCTATTTGCAATCCTACAATACACATTTGAGTTTCAGGATATATTTCTGGATCAATAGCAACACCACAAGCATTTAGATCTGTACAAGTCCTAATCTGCATTCCTTCTCTACTTACAATTATTGTTCCAGAATCTTCAGGAGATAAAAATAGTCCTGAATTAAAATCAAAAATTTCATTATCTCCAAGAGGAATTTCTTTAGTAATTGGCGTCGATGAAATAGTCCCCTTAACATTATCCAATAAAATTTCGTCAACTTTTATTGTATGCATTTCTAATTCAGTTGTAGATAAATTTGTAGAAATTTTATTTATTGTTAGAATAACTTTATCTCCTTGCTGTTTATCGTATACAACTTGTAATTTATCTCCCTTATTAATTTCCACTTCCCTTATTTCTCCAACACCCATAAGAACTTGTCCGGGGTTAAGAGAAACCTCTACATTTGAATTATTTCCTACAGTTGTATTATTTCCAGTTTGATTAATTGGAGGTGAAAGAATAATTGGCTCTTCAATTTTACAAACATTTGAACATCCATCTCCTTCTAAAGTATTTCCATCATCACAAAATTCTCCTTCGTCAATAACTGAATTTCCACAAACAATTTCTGGAAGTTGAACACATTTAACATCACATGAACCGCCACAATCAATTCCTTCTTCATTTCCGTCCTTTATTCCATTAAAACAATATTTCAAAACACATTGCCCTTCTACACAAGATTCAGAATTAGAACATGAACTTTGTTTCGCCCATAAATTAATTCCTTTTTTATTTGGTTGACAAAGATTAGGAATATTAGCTATACAAGTTCTTTGACCTATCTCGCAAACATTTGAATCTTTATCTTTTCCAGAAATACAATCACCTTCTGAACAAACATCTCCTCTAGAACATTTTAAATTGCTTCCCCATTTCAAACAACCATTCAAATCTTCACAAATTTTATGTTGATTAGTTGAAGTGCATAATGAAACTCCCTCGACATCACAAGCATCATCTTGAGAACAAACAAAATCTCCACTTCCAGAACAACTCATTCCTGTTGGAACATTTTTATTTTTCCATAAATTAATTAGTGCTCCAAAAAATCTAAATTTCTTTCTTTGAATACACTCTTGATAAATATTTTGTTTAGAAGGATGACACTGAATATCTCCTACCTCACAAATATCCGATGTTTTTTGTTCTTCTAAAATATTTGGTAAAAGTTTTTTATTTAATAATTCCTCAAATAAAAATCCAGACATCGGTCCACTTACAACTGCAGGTTCTATTTCTGGTTTGAAATTTGCATCTAAAGAAATTCCTTGTGTTGGAGGAGATAAATTTGTTCCCACTTCACAACTATTCCAACCAGTACACTCCCAATCAGGTATGCAACCACAAGTTCTTATTTCATTTTCAGTATTACCACATCCATCCCCTCTTGTTCTTGTTTCTTGAGTTCCATTACAAGTTCCCCAGGCACTCCAAGCTCCCCAAGAAGGAACACAACTTTCTCCTTTATTGTGAACCAAAAAATCATTTGCAAAAAATACATTATATTCATTAATTGATTTTAAATTATATGTTTGAATTTCTCCATGATAATATTCTATACTATCTACACTTACCCAATCCCCCTCACTTATAAAAAACTTATCTCCAATTTCAAGGTCATAAATTGTTAATCCATTAAGTTTAGATTTCCCTATATCTATCTCAGTTTTTTCTTTAGTAATTGCTGCCCATCCCAAATCCCCGTTTTGTTTTAAAACATAAAAAGGATGTTCATCTGTAACATTAATCTTATTATTTATTGAATAGAAACCTTCTCTAATAGGGGATTCTAATTCCAAAACTTTGGCAGAGGTAACTTCACCAGCAACTAAATCATAAGATTTAACCTCTTCCCCGATCCGAACATCTTCAATATTTTTAGAAGTTCCATCAGCCATTAAAATTTTTGTTCCAGCAGGAAAACAGCTAGTATCACCATCACCATCAGTACAACTCTGGGTTTCAACTTGAGTACAACTTGTGCTATCTGTTTTTGATCTGGTTTGAATTCCTGAAGCACAAGCACTCCAATCACCAAATGCCCCAAAGTCTCCTGTACAAATCGCAGCATCGGCATGAACAGCTGTACTAATAAAATCACTAAAGTTATTATCACTAATCAAAACATCCCATCTTACTTGAGAACCAAAACTTTTATTCACGGTTACATTAACTGCATAAGTCCCTAAACCAGTTCGAGTTATATTTCTTAAAGAATTCCCAGGGTAAAAAAAATCCCCATTAGTATAAACTGTTTCCGCCGCATTTGTCGCATTCGCACTAATATTCAAAGGATCATACTGAGAAGTACCAGTCTCATTAATTTTAGCAAGACTAATTGTCAGTGTAGCATTATCTCCGTCGTAATAACAAGTTGAAATCGAAGGGGCGCAACCAGATGTCCTTAAATTCCCCATTGTCAAAGTAGTCAAATAACGAATAAGAGAAACATTTACTTCAGACCGTGCAACAACAATACTATCACTAGTAGGAATAGAATAATTAACTGAAATATTTCTTGAGCTTACAGATAATGAAGATTTAGTAAGATTAGAAGTGCACTGCCCAGAAGAATTTGTAACCGCTGTGCCAAATAAAACTCCGTCGTCATAAAAGTAACAAGTCGCCCCTGAAAAACCACTCAAAGTTAAATTATCATAAACATTTGCCGTAAAATTCACAACATTCGGAACATAACCTTTATCATCTTCTCCGGCAACAACATCATTACCTCGAATAATCTTATCAAAATTTAAATGTGAAGTAATATTAATAATCAATGATTTATCAACACTTAAAATTCCAAATCTTCCTGCTAAATTAGTTGAAACATATTGTCCGACAGATTGAATACCTCCGACAACTCTTTGACTAAAACTTGTTGAAGAGGTATTTCCATCGGAAAAAGAATCCACTTTATTATCACTTGAATAACTAGAAGATGTTCCCTGAAACGCAGAAACCAATACAAATAACATCAAAAGAACAATTACCGATAAAACAACTAATTTATTTCTTTTCATCTGTCACCTCATTTAATAATTTAATCACAGCCTTATCTATAAAGTTTTTTACACTCGGATAATCAAATCGATTGTTATTTTTAGAAATAAATTTTTCAATACGTCCTTTTAATTCACCATCAATTTTTACAGGTTTGTCTTTCATACTAAGTTACTATTAGTTACTTTAAATTACTTAAAGTTACATAGAAAAAAGAGTTTATAAATTTATTGAGGATGAAGATTTTATTGAAATTTAACTGGTATTACCTTCAGTTAAATTTTCACTTACAGAATTAATTTCTTCACTAACATTAACAACTTCTTCATTAACTCCAGTTCCATTAGTTTCAATAATTTCTGAAGAGTTTTCATCTACAGCATCATTAACCACAATTTCCTTACTAAGATCATAAAGATTTTCAGCACCTAAATATTTCTCAGCGTCTTTAGTTTCAATTTTTGATTCCAATAAAGATTTTGATAATCGTTTCAAAAATTTAGCTCTATCTACTTCAATCTGATAATTAATTTCAGTTTCATCAAGTTTAATATCGTAAGAGCTTTCAGACCAATAACTCCCCATTTCAAATCTTATTATTAATCTCTCTCCAGATTCAACAGCCTTAGAAATTTCAGCTGTATCTTTCCCTGTGTTTTCTTTCAAAATTGAAAGTTCCTTATCATTCAAAGCAAGATCCTTAGTAAGTTCAATTTCTGTAGGAACAATTTCTTCTGTAATAGTTGTTTGTTGAGGATTATCAACACTTAAAACACTTGAAACTGAAATAAGGTTTTCACCCTCGTAGTTTAATTCAACAACTAATTCTCCTTCTTCAACATCTAAATTCAATGAAGTTAAATCAATTTCCAAATCATAAGTATAATCTCCTCCAAGATAATCTTCGCCAAATCCTGTTTCTTCTACATAATCTGTGCTAATTGTAACTATATTTCCTTGTTGAGAAATTGTAACATCTTGAGACGAAGAAATAATTTCCGCTTTCTCTCCAGGATTTAATTCATAAGTATATGGTTCATTTTTATTCACAGTCCCAGAAACTTCTGTTTCTAAAGAAGCCACAACGCCTCCTGTAATTCCTGCTATTCCTCCTCCTAAACTTTCTCCAGAGCTAGTATCAGAACTCTCTCCAGAACCACTATTAGAATTTTCATTAGGAGAATTTTCATTAGGAGAATTTTCATCACTCTTATCATTTTTTTTCTCATTAGAATTATCTTTAGCTTCTTTCGAATTTCCATTATTCTTAGAATCACTTATTTCATCTGAAGCAATCAAACTTTCTTCAGTTGTTATTTCAGTAGTTGTCGTTTCAGTTGTTGTTCCTTCTGTTGTTGTTCCTTCTGTTGTTGTTTCCCCACTTGAATCTCCTGAATTAGAAGAACCAGAATTACCTTCTGAATTTCCTGCCTTTGTTACTTTCATCACAAAATCAACATCTGAACTTTTTGTTCCAGCAACTCCGAATCCATTACCTGAACCGGTTAATGAAAAACCCTCTCCATAAAAATTACCCTCGACAGAATCTTCATTAACTAAATCCTTAAGCAAATATTCATAAGAAGAATCTCCTATAGAAATTAAAACATTAGTATCCTCTGGAATTAACTCTCCTGGTTTCAAAGACAATAACATTTTTCCATCTAAAGTTGAATTAGGATCGTAATTAGTAGTAATAGATAAAATTGCGTTACCTGTCAAAGCAGTATAATTAAAATAAAACATAGAAAGAATTCCTAAGGCTAAAAATCCTGCCACAATAAGAATTTTTCTAGCGCCTATATTTCTTCTCACCATTTTAGTTAGTTGTCTCCACAGTTGTTACAACATTATTCCAAGAAACACTTCCAGATTTCTGAACATAAACTGAAATAATATCTCCAGGACTATAAGTTACAACATTTTCAGATTGCAAATCAAAATCAATTGCGGTTTTTCCGTCGCTATCAATCAAATTATAGAATCCTGTATCAACTCCATTTTTATAAACACTAATCAAAAGTTTACCTTTTCCAGATAATTCCAAGCTTGAAGAAATTCCAGTAACGCTTCCCTCTCTTAACATTACATAACCAATTTGTTCTCCGGTTTTTACTCCAGTTGAAGTTTCCAAATAATCAGATTTAGAAGATTCTGTAGAAAGACCAAAGTAAAGGTTTTGAACATTTTTCATTGGCGCTTCTTTTTTCTTAAAATCATTTGTAGCAAAAGTCACAACAAAAATTTTTTTAGGAAATCCTACTTCATCAGTAAAATTTACTTCATAAATTCCAAGATTGTTTTCATTTATTTCTTTAATTTCTAAATCGTCGGGAAGATTACTTTGATTCACAGAATTAACACTTTTTACCTCTCCATTTTTTGCAATATCGCTTTTTTCAACAAAACCTTTAACAAATTTTTCAGTAGTTGCGTCAATAGTATTTGAGATTTCCTGAGCAAGAACTCCCGCTGATAAAACCAATAAAATTACTAAAAATGAAAGCAATACCTCTTTTTTCATGTTCAAAATACGAATTTAATTAATTGCTTCGTTAGTTCCTGTTCCAACTTGAGGGGTTTGTTGTGAAGGGTTATATTTCACAAGTACAACAGAGTTTTCTCCATCGCCAATTGCAACATAACCTTGCTGGTCAACAACATCCAAAATTGCATTGACTACATTCTGTTGTGCTTCAACTTGCTTTGCAACAATATATCCTTGTATTTTCGGTCCAATAAAAGCCACATAAGCTAAAGCAATAGCCAAAAGAACAATAATCAATAAAGCAATGCCAAATCTTTTATCTCTCATAATATCCTCCTTTCATAAATTAAAAGAGATAAACATATTTATAAATTATTCTATAATGAACTAAATTATAATTCAAAGGTTTTATCAATTATAATCAAACACGCGCTCCGCGCTTCTGGGAAAATAAATTCTCAAAAATAATTCTTATATTAACAATTTAATAAAGACAAATCTTCGATTTGTCCAATCTTCGCGACTGAAAGGAGCGATTATCAAACAATCTCACCAACACCAATTAATCTCCAGTGTCCGCCAAAATTCTTCGCAATACCGACGCTATCACCTTTGAAAGATACAACAGGAATATTCAGTTCCAAATCTAATTCTCCATTATGAACTGCAACGATTTTTCCAACAGTTATCGAAGTATTAACACTCATCATCAAAAGGTCATTAATTCGAAAGTCATCAATTTTCTCGTGCGTTTCAGTTCCTTCAACTTCTGAAAAATGCAAAGCTTTTAATTTTATTCGACTGACAATTTCCGGCAACTCTCCCTCTAATCCTGCAACACAACCAGAAAGATTATCAGTTTTAGTTAAAGCCATATCTAAAGAAGTTTCTATCGACAAACTTCCACCAGGAGTTGCTTCCTTAACTTCAAAATTCCCTCGTCTAATAGATAAAATTTTAGTCTTCACAGTTTCATAACTCACAACTCCTTTTTCTTTAATGAAAAGTCCGGGTTTAATTTCTATTTTATCTCCGACTTTAAGTTTTCCTCTTTTCAATGCGCCTCCCAAAACTCCTCCAGATAAATTTTCAATCTTTGTTCCAGGTCGATTAATATCAAAACTCCTCGCAACAACAAATAAAGGTTTACTATTCATATCTCTTTGAGGAATTTCAATATTTCCAAAAGTTTCCAAAAGTTTAGAAATATTAATTCCTTGCTGAGCACTAACAGGAATGACCGGAGAATTTTCTGCAGAAGTTCCCTTGACAAAATTTTTAATTATATTATAATTTTTAATCGCATTCTCTTTAGAAACAAGGTCAATTTTATTTTGTACAATAATTATTTTTTTAATTCCCTTCGCCTGTAAAGCAACAAGATGTTCACGTGTCTGAGGTTTAATTCCTTCATTAGCAGCTATTACCAAAACCGCAGCGTCGACAATTGCCGCTCCAGATAACATAGTCGCCATTAACATTTCATGCCCAGGAACATCAACAAAAGTCAAATATCTCATCGGTTCACCATCTTTAATATTATAACCTTCTTTATTTTTTCTAAGAATAGCATCGGCATAACCAAGTTTAATAGTAATTCCTCGTTTCAATTCTTCACTATGTGAATCTGCGAACTTTCCAGTAAGGGCTTGTAAAAGAGTTGTCTTCCCATGGTCAATATGTCCAACAATTCCTATATTCAATACCGGTAATTTTGAAATATCTTCTATCATACAATTCTGAGAAAAAGTTTGTTAAAAAAGGTTTGGGTTTGGGGTTTGTTGAGAAATTAAATTCGTTTAGCAACTTGTTTAGAATCAATGTTTAAGGAATAAGTTTCATTAATTAGAAAGAAATTAAAAGATAGAATATCCTAAGAGGAATTATTTATATTTCTGATACAATTATCCTTTTCTAACTCTTCTTAATTCATCTTGAAGATTATGATATTGTTCTTCATTCCCAATTGATTCTCCTGAAATAGTCAAATTGATTCCCCCTTTAGTAAAGGTATATCTTACGTCTTCGCTATAGTCTCTAGAACATCCTCTTTGATCCCACTTTCTTTCATTGTGGGGTAGAACATATTCGATTTGCCCCATTTTATCTCCTCCAGTTATAAAAACTAAATCAAATTTTAGTGGATATTTTGGTTTTAATTTAAGAAGGAAGAATCCTCCCCAATACTCCCTATTATTAATGTTATATATATCTTTATCTTTTAGTGTTGTTCTTGGAGCATTTTTAAACGGAATAGCAGAAAATGCTAATGCTTGGCCCAAATCATTTTTATTTATTCCTCTTAAACTAATTTGTTTTTCTAATGTTTTTTCAATAGCTTCTAAAATATTTTCAGTTGTTCTAACTCTCGTATTAGTTCCAGCAGATAAGAAACTTGCGTAATCTATCGAATCTCCTCTCCATTTCATAAACCAAGGTTTTCTAACTCCCTTAAAATCGGAATTTCCAAAACTATAAAATCTGGTTAAATCATTAAATTGCTTGGAAGTTCTAATTATTTGCATTGTAGAACTAGAGCTTGGAACATAAAAACTTTCTTCACTATCCTCTAATAATTTATTCCAGACAACATGATACTTCATCCTTCCTTCTCTAATCAGAATTGGAAATTCTTTAGAATGTTGGTCATAACCTTGTAAATGAATATCTTCTCTTACTGCAAGTTCAAATTTTCCATTTTCTGTTTCACTAATTGCAAACCCAACCTGTGATTGTAATTTTTTTCCACCTCTATTTGCTAACTCTTTACTCCACTCATCTTCAGAAACAGGGACATATGAATATCCTTTTTCTCCTCTATTTTTTCCATCGATACCTTTTCTAAATTTTTGTGTTACATCTAAAAATGATTTTTCTTCTTCAGCTAACTCACAAATCTTTTCTAAATCTGGATTCAATGAAGCTACAGAAGGTAACCCATTTGAAGAGATAGATAAAATGGATTGAGTTCCATTTGAATTAATATATTTTAAAAAATCTCTTTCATTTTCAATTATACTTTTCATTTGAAAATGCATTAGATATTGCAAACTTTTTTCATTGCTCATAGAAATTCTTTTATCAACTTCACTTTCTAAATGGTCTAAATAATCAAAAAGTTCTTCATTAACAAGAGTAGCCATTTTATAAACTATCCCTGATATTTAGGGCAAAATGATCATGCAAATCTTCTTTAATAATTTTTGTAATTTGGGTTTTAAACTTATAATCTTTTATAACTACTTCTCCCTTATCACTTTGCGAAAAAATGAGTTTTTTCGTTTCTATAGGAATTTCTTTTTCCCAGAATAAAAATCTTTTTTTAATGAAACTTTTTTTAATATGGCTTATCCCACGATAATCTAAATAAAAAGTTTCATATGGGTTTTCTTCTGCTAATCGTTTTGCAAGCATTGTTGTTATAATATTACATCGATCAGAGGAGTTACAACTTTTTATTATAGCCAATTCATCTTCTAAGGAACTTATAGCCAATTCATCTTCTAAGGAAATTAGATTGTTGCATTGAATAGAAGAACCCTTGATTAAATTATCCCATTTATTTCTTTTCCCTTTTTTATCAAATGGAACTAATGCGTAAGGCGTGCTAAAAAAATTATGCTCGCTATCTGAGAATAATTTTCCAAATGCAATCTGATATTTTGTTTTTCCTTTAATCATTGCAAGAGGATATTTTTTGGAAAATCTGTCAATACAATCATCATAAATTTTCTTTTTTACGCTCAGTTCTAATTTACCATCTTCTGTTTCATCGATATCAAAAGAATATTTTTCAATTAATTTTTCTGAATTCTTCTTTAATAAATTAAACAAATCTTGTTTAGATGTCTCTTTATAATTAACTCCTTCATTATTATCTTGCTCCCAAGGTTTGTAAGTTTCTGCTACTTCTTTAAAAATACTATTTTCATCTCCCAGTTTGGCTATTGTTTCAAGATCTGGCCTTAAGGATTCAATTGTTGGTAATCCATTTCCATTAAATGCAAGCGTTGCGTTAGATTTATGAATTTGTTCAAGAAAGATTTTTTCAGCATTTATTATTCTACCCATACATTCATGCATTTCATATCTAAACTCTTTTTTATCATATTCAGAGTTTAATCGCTCAACTTCACTTTCTAAATGGTCTAAATAATCAAAAAGTTCTTCATTAACAAGAGTAGCCATTTTAGTTCTCTCCTTTCTTCACCTTAATCTCTAAAAAATATTTTCTAAATTTCATTTTCCGCACTTATATTCTATATTTATCCTCATTTTTTATTCGTTTTTTTATTTGGATTATGTAAATTTGGATTATGTAATTTTCCTCTAGGAGAATATTGCTGGTCTTCTAATCTAGGGGATGCATTTGCTGAGGAATTATTTAACTCAGTTTCTAATTGCTGGAGAGATGCTTTAAATTCACCTGAACCACTCTCCTTCAAATCACACATTTTATTGTATCCTTGAATTAAACTTCTCATTCCATTAATATAAGCGGTTCCATATTGCCTAAGTGCCTGTTGACTTGTAATAGCAACTGTTCCACCTCTTCCTAAGTTTTGAAGTGTTCTTTGAATTTCTTCCATTCCTCCTCTTAATTGAGTTAAATCAAAATAACTTCTAGTCATCCCTCCAATCCATTCACAGCCTACAAAACACAATGCGTTCATTGATTCTAAATATTGTTCACTTAAATTAACATGTTGTTTAAGCCAATCAAGATACTCTTGCTGTTTTTTCTCTCTCCTTTCAGAGGATAATCTTGAATCAACCTCGGCAAATAAATCTTTCATATCAATTTCTTCCCCATCTAAAGAAATAACATAATCAATATCAGTATTAGCTTCAATAAATCCAATAAACTCTTGTGGACTCCAATTATCTTTAACTGCAGTATCATAAATTATATTTAATTCAGCTATTCTTTTTTTTTCTTCTTGAGCTTTTTTACCAACTTTTACTAATGAGACTAGAGAATTATTAAGTCCTGTTCTTAATTCTGATTCTAAAGAATTTAAAGGTTTGATTGCTCTAACCTTTGTAACCGCTTTTCCAACAATAGGCATTCTTCCAATATATCCCATTACACCCATTCCATTATTTAAAGATTTAGCTATTTGATAATCAATTTCTTTAGCTTCTTTAAAAGACTCTTCTAATCCCTTACCAATTTCGTGAGTAATTTCTCTTTCACGACCAAAACTAATTGTTGCTGGCACCATAAGGAATTTATAAAATACAACTTTTTAAACTTTTCTATAAAATTGTTATTTTATAGTTACACCAATATTCTAATTAAATCAAGCCGCAACAGCCACTTCTTTCTTTCCAAAAATATCTTCTAATTTTTTTGCGCCTTCTTTTACAACCATGGTATTAATTTGAATTGTAAAAACTGAAATCTCATTTCCTCTAACATTCTTTTTTCTACGAAGACCTTTATTCTTAACTTTACGGAAGAAAGGACCTTGAGTAAATAGAACTTTTCTTAAATTAGAGCCGGTTTGACTAACCATTCCAGGGAATCCTGAACGATCACTAGTTCCAGTAATTTTTAATTCATATCCTTGTAAGTCTTTAGAAATCTCGCTACCACTAAAACTATCTCCGATTTTTTTTCCAATAAGACTCTCGTTCTCAGATTCGACCTTAAAAGTCTTCCCACCCTTAACTGAGATATTAATTTTAAAAGGCATGGATATCTATAATTCAAAGTGTTTTTAAACTTTACTAACCCTCAGTTTAACTGATAATTTTCCAAATCTAATTTATTAATTTTCCACTGAATATTCTCTCTTAAAACATATTATCACAATTTTTAGTAAATTTTTACAAACCTCTTATGAATTTTCTTATAATTACAAAATTTTTCTTATAATTACAAAATAATTGGTGAGGAAATCTAACAAAGTTAATTTCTGAACACAAAGACAAACAAAACTTGTCCATTTTTGCGAGCCGTTAGGCGAGCAATAACAATTATTAAAAACCAATTAACTCTTTATGATAAATGACAAATGAAATATTATTTGCAATAATTCAAGCCGCGACAGAATTTCTCCCTATATCGAGCTCGGGCCATCTCGCATTATTAGGAAATTTATTAGGGGAACCAGACTTATTTCTTATAACAATTCTCCACATCGCATCTCTATTAGCTGTACTAATTTTCACAAGAAGAGAATTATATGATTTAATTACTTTCAAAGAACATTCGAGGAAACTCTGGATTTATCTAATTATTGCGACGATTCCGGCGGCAATTTTCGGGTTCGTTTTCAAATCATTAATAGAATCTGCTTTTAACTCATATTTATTCTTAGGACTCGCTTTTTTATTCACAAGTGCAATTTTATTCTTGACAAAATTCGCGCACAAAGTCGATAAATTAAATTACAAAAATGCTTTAGTCATCGGATTATTCCAATTATTCGCGTTATTCCCAGGAATTTCAAGATCAGGAATGACTATCTCTGCCGCATTATTTTCAGGAATATCTAAAGAAAAAGCAATCAAATTTTCTTTCTTATTATTCATACCTCTCGCAATCGGCGCAGGAATATTAGAAATCGGCGAAGCATATTTTTCATTAGAAATGGCAATAGCGTTTATCATTTGTTTCCTATTAAGTTTAATATTCCTTAATGCACTTACATACATAATGAAAAGAAACAAATTTTGGCTATTTTCAATTTATCTATTAATTATGGGAATAATTTCTTTAGGATTATATTTTTTTAGATAAGGAGATTAAGATATTCTATTAGAGAAGGATTTTGATTTCATAAAAGGTAATTAACTCAAAGAATAATTTTATCAGATTATATTAAGAATATTTACAAATAAAGTTAAATTTTTATTGAGCAACGAAATAAAAATTTAAAATATAAATCTCGAACTGAAAGGAAACAAAATAAATTCCTCCAGAACTATCAATCAATCTTCACTAACATCTATTTCTTTCTGTGCTTCGTCTAATGCCTTTCTAGCAGCTTTATATTTTTCTTCAGCAGCAGATTTTTTAGAAAATTTCGCTTTAATATCAGCCAATTCAATTTCAGCTACCTTCAATCTTCTTTCAGCATCTTCTAATTCTTTATCAGTTAAAATAGTCGGAGGCCTATCATCAGAATGTAATGCTGCTTTTCTCATTTCTGCAGAAACAGGATTCCTAAAAACATTTATTAAAATTCCTAAAACAATTAAAACTAAAAGTCCTCCAAGAAGATAAAACTTAGATTTATTAAATATCTCTGTAACATTTGAAATAACGTTCCCAGTTATTTTAGAATCTGAATCAATTGCTTCTTCCACCACTTCTGTTCCTCCAGCAACTATTGTTACATTAACTCCTTCATCAGTAGAATCTGTAGAATTCACTTCAACTTCTTCCACAACTTCTGTAGCAGGTTTATCCTTGAATGGATTTTCCTTAATTTCATAATTTTCAGGAACAACTTCTAAATTAATTACATCACCAGGATGAAAATCATCGTCAAATCTTTCATACATAACTTTTTTCCCATCTTGTTTAACAAAAACACCTATAGAAAATTTAGCTTTATCTATTTCATATTCAAAAGAAATATCTCCATAATAATCTGAAAATTGTTTAGAAAGATTGTAAACATTATATTCTGATTCACTTGGCGCTAAAAATGAAACATCAACGTCATGATTCGGCAAAGTCTTAATATTTATCTTAGTAGGTATCGCTAAAGCCATAGGTATAACTATCATCAAAACAAAAACAGTAATCACTAATCCCTTTTTCATATTATAACTAAACAAAAGTCATTTATAAATATTTTTATATCTAATAATTATTTTTATTTTCTAAATTATTAATCAATTTCTTTTCTTTCCGAAAAAAAATATGTCACAATCAAGATACCGATAACAGAAATAAAAGTAATAATTGCAACTTCAACAAGACTATTTTTCACAGGACTTCTAGAACTAATCTGATCGACCCATTGACTAATTAATTCTCTCCAAGAAAGAGCTAACAAAAAACCAAATGCAGCGACGATAGCAGTTAAAACCGCACTCTTCAATTCTTTCTTAAACTCTTTAACAGAAGATTTTGCTTTTTGCCTCGCCAATGAGAGATTAAGACGTTTTTTCTCATGCTCAAGTTTACTAACTTCCTTCTCTAATTTCTTATCTTCTTTTGTTGCCACGATTAAAATAAGAACAAAGAGTTTATAAAAATATCTTAGAAGAACTAAGAGAAAAATAATGCCCTTAAAACATTTTTAATGTTTCTAGTCATCTTTGATGACTAGGCCATAAGATTTCTATAAGAAATTTTATGCCCCCGCCGGGACTCGAACCCGGGTCAAAGCCTCGAAAGGGCTTTATGCTTGACCGCTACACCACAGGGGCAACCTGTTTGCCCATCGTTACATAGTAACACAGGGGCTGAAGGAACTGAAGCACCTCATAAGCTATGCTCATTAAGGGGCTTATGAACGAAGTGAATAAGCCCTTTCCTCGTCAGAGGAAAACAATTTGCAAAGCAAATTGTTTAAGAGGCAAATTACTCCAACATTATTTTCTATCCGCACCTCACGACGTTAGTCGTTAAGGGGCAGTTTTTAAATTTTGTTAAACAAAATTTACCTTATTGTTTTATATTGCCCATCATTACATAGTAACTCGGGGCAAATTCTTCTCATAAGAGACAACAATAAATATAATTAGAATTTAGGTTTTTAAAGTTTGTTAATAATTAAATATTTCTTACATACTTTCCTATAACAGGCACTTCAGTCATTTCTCCAGATAAAGCATAAAACCAACTTAAAACCCAGAGGATTGCTACAAATAGTTGTAATGTAATCGAAATTAAACTTCCTAAAATAGGTATGAATAAAAATAATTCAGAAATTATTCCGACAATAATTGCAAACACAAAAACAGCCAAACCTTGCTTCGCATAGAACATAGTATATTTATCTTTATTCCAAAAAATCAACGCAATAACAAATCCAACAATACTAAAAAAAGTTGCTACAAATGCTTTTCCCGTCGATTTAATTTCAGATTTTTTTCGACTTTGTTTCTGAGCACTCTTCGTTTTGGAAACTTTTTTTAAAGGTTTATTTTTAGCACTCTTTTTTTTCTTAGCCATAATTCATTAAAGTAAATTTCTTTTTTAAACTTTCTTATTTCAGAATTATGCACAAGCAGTTACACTTCTATAAATTTTACCAGTATCTTCTTCAATACACAAAAATTTTCCGCTACCAGTTGCAACTAAATTTTTTAAATAAATATTTCCATCTTTTGAAATCTTAAAATCTGATTCTCCACCTTTAACATCTAATGAAAGACCTTCTAAATAATTAGTTGGTCCTACATTAACATCATCAAGATATCTTCCATCAGTGCCATAACTTAGAGTTCCACTTCTTTCTCCTCTAATAAGTGTTAAACGAGTATTTCCTCCATCATGAACATCTTTAATCACCAAAGCAACAGGATTACCAGTTGCATCTAAAGCATTTAAATCTGCAGGAGTAACACCTCCAATTCCTACCATTCCTGATTGTCCTAAAAGTGTATCTCCATTTGATAAAATAGTGAAATCAGGGCCTTCTCCTTTAACATCTAATGAAAAACCTTCTACACCTATTCTTCCATCTGTACCATAACTTAAAGTTCCTCTTCCATTTCCTCTAACAAGGGTTAAACGGGTATTTCCTCCAGCACGAATATCTTTCAAAACTAAAATAGTTGGATATGTAAAAATGTCATCTAACTCAGTAGAAGTAAATTCTCCAATAGTGGTAGAACCATTAACCTGCAATAAAGAAAGAGGACTATCTGTTCCAATACCTACATTACCCTCTTTATAATAAATATCCCCAGGAGATAAAGATGTAGGACTATTAAAAAAATCTGCAAAAAATCCCATACGTGTTAATTGTGTACTTCCTGTATTTCCCGAACTTCCTGAACCACTTCCACCAGAACTTCCTCTACCTGAAGGAAATACCGTTGCTGAAATATCATCTGAACCAGAATCAGTTGTAGTTGTTGTTTGTTCAGGTAAATCTAAAGCAGTAGATGTTTCATCTCCTCCTCTAAGAGCAAGAAATCCTACAGATAAAATTGCAATAACTAAAACAATTCCAATAATTCCAAGAATGGTAAATACAACAAGTCTCTTATTTGATTTTTCTTCAGAATATTCTTCTAATTTTTTTAATGGATCTTTTTCAGAATTCAAAGAAGGA
>PFCU01000052.1:27268-28897 GCA_002763155.1 Candidatus Pacearchaeota archaeon CG10_big_fil_rev_8_21_14_0_10_30_48
AATTTATTTAAGAAAATAGGGTTTATAAATTTTTATGAAATCTCAATTTATCTATTTTTAATAAAAAATAAAAATAAGAAATAGTTATAGTTAATAATTAAATTATTATTCAGAATCTTCGTCAGCTTCTTTTTCAGAATCTTCATCTGAAGTTTCAGTTTCTTCTTCAGGAACTTTTTCAGTTTCAACTTCTGTTTCTTCATCTGAAGTTTCAGAATCTTCTTCTGATGTTTCTTCTGTTTCAGAATCTTCGTTCGATTCTTCTTCTGAAGTTTCTGTCTCTTCTTCAGAAACTTCTTCTTCGTTATTTTGTTCGTCTTCCATTTTACGAAGAACTTTTGATAGTTTTTAAAATTATCTAATTGCTCTGAATGGTAACTTAATAAATATTTAAGTTAAAATCTATCTAATAAATTTATTTTAGGGCTCTGGTGAAACCATTTTGATTTCCCTCTTCTTGGAAACTCAGTGCAAAAAATAGGGTGGGTTTTTCGACGAAGTCGAAATGTTAGAGGGAAATTAGAAATCAAAATAAATTAAAAAATAAGGGGTTTCACCAAAACCTATTTTAGGAAATTTTAAATAAGCACTATAGTTCTTTTCTATAAGCTGTAATTTATTGCAGAAGAGTTACGAGCCTGTAGCTCAGCCAGGTTTAGAGCGCTGGTCTTATATGACGTTTGCCCATTTGGGTAATTGCTTTCATAGAGCATCTAAGAAAGCCAGAGGTCCCCGGTTCAAATCCGGGCAGGCTCATTTTGAACCATGAACCTTTTCAAATTTCATTTGAAAAAAACACTCCGACTTCGTCCTCGTGTTTTAGAGGTCCCAGGTTCAAATCCGGGCAGGCTCATTTTATTTAGATTTGAACCATTGGGTTTGTGTTCAACTTGTTTGAACGCAGCGAGGATTTTATATCCGACGCCAAATCCGGGCAGGCTCATTGTAAAAAAAGTTAGTTAACTCCCAACAACCAAGATTCGCTCGTTATTATCTTCATAAATCTCAAAAATCTTTTCATCAAAATCTACCTTAAAAGAAAGTTCATCAAAATTAGAAGAAGATCTAAGATTACTCACTTTGATAATTTTTCCTTCTCCCACTTCTAATTCCCCAACATCATACTCTCCAATTAATTTTCCGTCGGCAAATATTCCAATTTTAGAATTGGAGGAAAAATCCAAACCAGCATTAAAAATCTCCACTTCGAAATTCAAAAACCTTCCTTCTTTTATCGCCTCAACTTTTCTGATAGTCAAATCAGGCAAAGTAGGATAATCATAAACCGAATTTATTACTTTAATAATATCTGGACTAAGACGCTGATTACAATCTGAAACTTCGTACATAATAGATTTTTTATTAGATGAATGTTTAAAACCGATAACGTGTAAAATTTCGTGAATTGCGACGATAGGAGTTTTACAAAAATTATCCCTATATAATAAGATAGTCCCTCCATTAATAATGTAAAAATTTGAAGCATTAATTATTGAATTCGGGCCTCCTTCGCCGGCGATAAAAAAACCATCTTGCGGAACATTGCTACTATTAGAACAACTCACCCAAATATCTCCTCTGTCTTTTTCTTCAAATTTTAAAACAGTCTCATTTTCCAAAATATCAAAA
>PFCU01000006.1:0-687 GCA_002763155.1 Candidatus Pacearchaeota archaeon CG10_big_fil_rev_8_21_14_0_10_30_48
GTTGTGATGGTTCAATAAACCTCAGAAAAGCATTAAATAAAAAGTAGTCCCAATGTGGCGAACCACACGGGACAGTTATTAATTATATAATAATTCCACACTTTAAAAATCCTTCGGTCATCTGATTTCAAAAAGTTTTTACAAACGATTTCTAAAGATAAACTTCTAATTACAACCTATTATTATAACGCCTCCTTAGATATAAGTGTAAATCAAAAGAAATATTTGGAACAGCAAAAATTCTTTGATTTTCTTAGAAAAATTCCTGATTTCAAGGTTGTTTTGTGTAGAATGAGAAAACACAAAAAAGATGGAAAGTTCATTTTTGATGTTAAGGGTGATGATGTCTATCTTGCAGTAGATTTGGTTTCCGGTGCTTATGAAAATCTTTACAATATTGCAATAATTGTTTCTGGAGATGAAGATTTTGTTCCAGCAATTCAAAAAGCGCAAAAATTAGGCAAGAAAGTAATTAACGCTTATTTCAAATCAACTTCTTCAAATTATCTAAAGCACACTTGTGATAAATCTTTTTGTGTAGATAATATAATCAATGAAATAAAGGAATAAATATAAGTGCCCGGCATTGCCGAAGCCATACCGGGGAACATATTAATAATATCATAATTTCAATCTTTAAATATTCTTCGGTAGCCTAAATTTCTAGAAAACAAACGGAACTCCCTC
>PFCU01000006.1:703-5534 GCA_002763155.1 Candidatus Pacearchaeota archaeon CG10_big_fil_rev_8_21_14_0_10_30_48
TTGGGCAAAACTAAAAAATAGTTAACTTAAAATTATTTATAGCTCTTTTTTTTACCTGATAACTCTTTGAGTTTGTTTTCTAATATTGCTTTTTCAATTGTGATTCTTTTTGCAATTTCATCGTATCTATGCAAACGCAAGATAATATTTGTCAAAAGAACATCTAAATCTTCGTTTCTTATGAAAAAATTCTCAGGTTTAGTTATTTGAATATGTGAAGGCATGTAATTGAATGCAATAAACAATAAACTCTCTAAACTATCAAATTCAGCGTCGACTTCAGCAAAAGTTGTAAAAATATCACTCAAAACTTCCATTTTACCCACATCTTTCAATTCACTTTTAATTTTATCTTTTATTTTCTCATCAATTTTAATTTGTTCATTATTTTGTTCAACTTCTTTTGGTTCGTGAATTTTTCTACCTGTAAGGTTAACTCCTTTTTCAGTTCCAAGTTTTTCAACCAATCTTTCCAAAGTTTCTTTCAGATGCTCCGCAGGTCTACCTAACATTTCTATAATGAATGAAGCTTCAATTTTTGGTCTATCGTCTTCCATTTGTTTTACAGAATTTTAAGAGTCTGCCCCCTTTTATTTGTTTTGTTTTTCAATTAACATTAAAATAATAATCAACACACAAAAAATAGCAAAACCATAAATCGCGTATTCTTTCACATTATCATTTTTTGATTTGAATATAATTTCATTACCGGAATCGTTTTTTATATTTTGTGGCGATAAATCAATGACTTCATTATTATTTAAACGCGCAACTTTCTGTTCACTAATAACTTCACCTTTAGGCATACTATTATTTTTTTCCATATCTTCCTCATTATCTTTAATTGTTGTTTCTTTTTGATTAGTTTTAGGTAATTTATTTTCTATTGTCTCGCTTGGGACAACCTCAATTTTATAATCTCCAAAACTAATGCTGGTTCCAGATGAATCTCTAATTTTGATAATAATATCGGCTTCTCCTTCAAATTCTTTATCAATTTTTAACTTGATTTTCGCTTCGTTATTTTCAAAAATATCTTCTACAAAATAATATGTTGATTGCCATTTTTCATCATATATTTGTCCTATTCGATTTCCAGAACCTAAAATATCGAATTTTAAATCATAATTGCCTTCGGGAAAATCAATTAATTTGATTTCAGCTTCAAACTCTTCTCCGAGGTTTACCTTATCAGGGTAATTGACATCTAATTCTTTAGCTAAAGAGAAATTCCCTAATAAGACTAAAATAAAAATTATTCCCAGATACCTGCAATTTCTTTTCCGCAAGCGCATTTTCCATTATTAATAAAATTAAACCCTTTTTCAGTATTTCTATACACGAGTGGTTTAGTACAATTCGGGCAAAAAGTGATTTCTCCGTCCATATTATTCCCACCATGAACATAAACATAATTCAACCCAGCATTTTTAGCAATTTTTCTGACTTTTTCCAAAAATTCATAATCTACTGGATAATCCTCTTTATCATAAGCCATAAAATGCAACGGCACATTCACATCAAGATTATTAAGAATCCAGCTAACTAATTTCCTTACATCATATAAATCATTATGTATTTCTGGAATCAAATCCATTTTAATTTCAATCCAGACATTTTCATTATGGAAAATTTTCATTGTGTCAAGGATAGAATCTAATTTTCCTTTTAGAACATTTTCATGAAAGCTCTCATTCATCGACTTTATTTCAAACAGAACAGCATTAATTCTTTTTGTCAAATCTTTAGCCGGTTCTTTTTCTAAAAAACCATTTGTAATCATAATATGTTTATTCCTACGTGAGTTATTACTTATGTCTTTCATAAATTCAAAAAACATTCCCGGTTCAGAATATTTGTAAGCAATTATTTTGACTTTATTTTCTTGAGCTTGTTTAATAATTTTAATTGGGTCTTGATTTAGTGTCGGGACTTCGTCAAAAGATTTTCCGTGAAATTCTTCAGTTCTCCAAGGATTTTCAAGATTATCCCCAATGGCTCCAACTGACAAAACTTGCGATTTTGGAGCAAAATGATAAAATGGAAATTCTTCAATAGTTTCATATTTGACTGTATGCGGTTTCCCATAATTCATCGCTTTCAAATTTCCGTGAATATTCATTCTAACTTTACAAACTCCCACTTCTCCATTTCCAATAATACACTGATGTGGACAAAGCATACATTTCACCTTCTTGTTTGGAAGTTTCTTATAATATAGCGCCTCTTTAAAATTCACCATGTTAAATATTATCTAATGGACTTTTTATATTTTTAATTGATGCTTGAGAAATTTGAGTATAAATTTGAGTTGTTTTAATTGAGGAATGTCCGAGGATTTTTTGGATAATTCTTAAATCAGTTCCATTTTCTAATAGATGAGTCGCAAAACTATGTCTGAGTAAATGAGGATAAACTCTTTTTTTGATTCCCGCCTTTTTCGCTGAATTTTTTAAAATTGCCTGAATTGTTGCAGTTGTTAATTTCCCTCCACGATTAGATTCAAATAAATACTCCTCTCTTTCTAACTCAGAAAATTTTTTTAAATCTTCAAGAACCGAATCAGGAATTTTAACAAATCTATCTTTTCTTCCTTTAGCAAGATTTATCTTAATTAATTTTTCTTCATACGAAACATCTTCTCTTTTCAAATTAGTTATTTCATTAACTCTCAATCCACACCCATAAAGGATTTTTATTATTAATTTATGTTTTACATTTGAAGTAAATTCTATTAATTTTCTAATCTCTTCAATTGTTAGGATACTTGGGATTTTTTTATTTCTTTTAATTGTTGGAATATCTATTTTTTCATGAAGAATATTTTCAAAAAAGAATTTTATAGCAAAAAGATTTTTAGCAACAGATGAAGGATTTTTATTTTCTAAATTTTTAATGGAATATTCTGAAAGAATATTCTTATTTATCCCTTTATCTTTAGAAAAAATTAAAAATTTTTCAACAGAAAATAAATAACCTTTTATAGTACTCTTAGAATAATTTCTTAATTTAAGTTCTGTTTCTAGCTTTTGCAACAAGCCATTCATAAGAAAAATAAGCTTTGCTTGTTTATAAATTTGGTTTTTCATCCCTCAATGACATATAAGACTAAATTTATTTGATAGTATGGCTTGTTATGTCTAATTCCATCGGGCGCCTACAGACGTTCTTTTAGAAATCTCTCAACATCTCTCCAACCAATATCAGTTCTGTAGTGCAAGTTATTGCCTTCAATGCTTATGCGAGCCATTGCAGAATATGCTCTTTGCTTTGCTTCTAAAATATCGTTTCCTTCTGCAACAACACTAAACAATCTTCCACCATTCGCGTAAAACTTTCCATCTTCAACATCAACTCCCGCACTAAATATTGCAACTCCATCAGTTTCCATCGCTTCTTCAAGACCATTTATTCTTTTTCCTTTTACTTCTGAATAATCATTGGGATAACCTCTTGAAGAACCCACTACACAAACCCTGGTTTTATTGTCTTGTTGAACTTGAATTTTATTCAATCTTCTTTCCAAACAAGCCAAGACAATATCAACATAATCTGTTTCAACAGATGGCAAAACTACTTGGCATTCAGGATCACCCCATCTAGCATTGTATTCTATATTCATTGGATTTCCATCAACAATAATTCCGCCAAGATAAAGAATTCCTTTGTAATAATTTCCTTCTGAAGCCATGCCTCTAATTGCTCTTAATATCATTTCTTGTTCAATCTGTCCAGCAAATGGCAAGGTTATCATTGCAGGAGAAATTGCACCCATACCTCCTGTTTGGTCGCCTTCATCAAAATTCAAAACAGTTTTGTTGTCTTGTGCAGATTTAAATATGTAGTAAGTTTTGCCATCGCTGATAGCATAATAAGAAAATTCTTCTCCTACAAGACCTTCTTCAATTAAGAAAATATCTCCTGCCCTATCTGGAAAAGTTTTCATTCTCTTAATGTTTCGTAGTGTTTGTTCCAAACTTGTTGATTTAAGCGCACCTTTCCCAGAACATAAGCCAGTTGCTTTTGTATATGTCAATCGGCTTGGGTCTTTCCTGTAAATTTCTTCTGCATAATTTATAGCTGAATTTTCTTCTTCAAAATATCTAAATTCTGGTTGCGGAATTCCATGTCTCTGCATGAATTCTCGAGACCATCTCTTATCCCATTCAATTCTCGCAGCATTTTTTCTCGGGCCAAAAACAGGAAATCCATTTTCTTCCAATAGATCTACTGTTCCCTGAGCAAGTGCATCATCTTGAGCAACATCAACTAAATTTGGCTTATATTTTTTTGCTAATGCCAGAATAGAATTGGGATCTTTTAATGAACATTCTTTATCTATAACGACTTCTTTTTGTCTTCTGTAACCTATAAAGTCATTACCCGGAGCAACAATAATTCTATTAACTTGAGGGCTCCTTTCATAAGCTTTAGATATGACGTGCTCTCTTGCACCACTTCCTACAACCATTATGGAGAGATATTGATTCATAAATATAGTAATCTGATAAAACTTAATAAATCATTCCATTTTTACGACGCCCGATGGAACTCTGCGCTCCTCACTTCGTTGCGGTACTCGGGGGCAGGTTGCACCCTTTCGCTTCGCTCACCCAGACATAACAGCGATTATCTGGGATTTTCCTGCGAAAAATCCCCAAATTCTGCTACGCAGAACTTCAGATAATCGCGATGTTAGTTTCAATTAAATCGGACTTTGAAACCCCCGACCACCCGCCCCTAAAGAGGAGGATTCGCCGTCGTCCTTCGGACAAATAGTCTGCTTCGCACAGATAGTCTCGGCTTCGCCTCGCAGAAAAACTTCTTTTAT
>PFCU01000006.1:5548-6857 GCA_002763155.1 Candidatus Pacearchaeota archaeon CG10_big_fil_rev_8_21_14_0_10_30_48
GTCAATGACTTGTTTAAATGCACTAAATGGCTGTGCTCCGCTTAATGGTTTTCCATTAATCACAAAATAAGGGGTTCCTTGTCCTCCTGCAGAAGTTGCATCAGATAAATCCTTTTGCACTTCACTCTTGAATTTTCCAGAATCAAGACAGCTGTCTATGTCATAGCCAATATCTTTTGCCCACTGCTTTAGTTCTGTCGTTCCGAATTGTGCAGTTCCTCTTACAGGTCCTGTTATAGGGTCTCCGCCATCTAAAATATTCTGCTCCGAGAAAATTTTGTCGTGCATTTCAAAGTATGCTTCATCTCCACCCTTTTCTCTTACACATTCAGCGGCTTCTGCTGCTGGCTGTGCAGCTGGGTGGATACTTGTCAATGGGAAATCTCTATAGACAAATTTTACTTTTCCAGTATCAATATACTCTGTTTTTATTGATGGCAGAGTTTCTGTCCAAAATTTTCTACAGAATGGGCATTGATAATCTGAAAATTCAATTATTTCAACAGGTGCATTTTTATCTCCTAGAACAGGGTCGTCATCAGCACTTGCTGTTACTTGAGACGGTTGTGTTGGTGCTGTTGGGTTTGTTGGCTGTTGTGCGGCTTGCCCTGTTGTTCCACTGTTTCCCGTAAAAACAAAAAATGCTCCAAATACTAATACAGCTAAAAGTAAAAAAGTGCTATATTTCCACAATGCATCTTTTCTTATTGTTAAAGTTGCTTCACTCATTTTATACCTCCTTTCATTTGTCTAAGTATGACCATGAGAACCTTCCACATGCCCACTTCCTCCACAAGCATCAGATATATCCCAAACTTCTGCGATTTGTTCAGAAGTGAAGTTTTCTTCAACTATCAAATATTTAGCTAAACCTTCATAGGCATACCAATGCCAACATTTACAACAACAGGGTCCTCCTTCGTGAGATAGTTCTGTAGCTTCATCATATGTCATCTGTTGTTCAGTAGTTAGAATTATATTCTTTTGATAATCTAGTAATTCTTGAGCAGAGGATACAGATACATCATAAGGGTCTGAAGGAATTATTTCATATTTTGAGTATTTTTTTAATTCTTCAATCTGTTCTGCGTATCTATGAAAATTCATCGGCCCACAACATGAACCCTGAATTCTTTGGTCCGGAGATTTTGAATTAACATAATTAAAAGTTCCACCACATGAATTTGTATTTGCCTTGCTTAAAACTGCAAATTCAGCTTTCAATTCTTTCACATCTGCATCCTGATTTGTTGTATAAACAGAAGTTCTGGAATAACTAAAAACAATCAGCCCCACCAAGACTATTACA
>PFCU01000035.1:0-3247 GCA_002763155.1 Candidatus Pacearchaeota archaeon CG10_big_fil_rev_8_21_14_0_10_30_48
AAATATAGAATTTAATGAAAAAATTGTTAAAGAAGATTCAACTTTTTTTATTTTCATAATTAAAGATTGTCCGACTCCGGACAAAGCCTTTAGTATATAATCGTCTAATATTTTTTTATGATCAAATGCCAGTTTATCTGGGAGGTCTCTAAATACCCTTACTTCTTCTGCATCATCATTTGCTCTTAATTCTCCGGAATAATTTCTTATTTCATACGCATGTGCTATAACATGTCCTCTTGGGTCTCTTTGTGGATCAAAAAGTTAAACAAAGTTTTTTCTTTCAGAAAAAATTTGGGAAAATTTCGGTGCGAACAAAGAGCATGAGCGAAGCGAGAGAAATTTTCTGTTTAACATATGTTGGGTTTCCGAACGAAGTGAGGCACGAGTGGAGCAAAAAGCGACCTCGTGAGTTGAAATTTGCTCAAAACCGATATCGAAGCGGAGTTTTCTGTTAAGAAAATTAAGTTTAATCTTTGTTATTTGAAGTTTCAATTTCAATCTTTTTTCTGTTGTGAGATTAAACTTAGCAAGATATCAAAAGGTTTTGAGTTTGTCGTCGACAAACTCGGAAGCGTCGACGACAAATTTCAATTAAACCGCAACAAAATAAACACCAACCAATATTAATGCATCTGGATTTGTTCTCAAACTTGTTTCTTCAAATAGTTCTCTTGCTGGCTTATAACTCTTTCATCACTAGTATCTAAAAAATCAATAATGAAAAACATAAAAGATAAACCAAATAACAATATTAAAAATATTAAATTATTCCAAAAATAAATTGCTTTATTCCTTTCCATAGAGCAACTAACAAATCATCATATAAAAAACCTTCTTTTGTTCAAAATGTTCGATTCTCCTCTATAGAATCACAAGCGGAAGGAAGTCGGAATATAAAATCCTCATTCCTCCCACTTCTCGCTACGTTCAAAGCGGAAGGAGAGAGTCGAACTCTCGTCTCACGGAATTTGCCGTCTTCAAAAACAAAAACGTTTCTTTTGACGCCCACAACCGTACATTCTAACCGTTGAACTACAACCGCCGTTAAAGTTATGTCGGTTTCTGATAATCCAAAGGACATCTTATCCTCTAGGTCAGAATTGACATAAATATTATTAGAAGTTCGGCTATTAAAATCTTTTCTAGTTGTGGGGATAACTCCCAATTTTAATTGCCACGATTATTAATGTTGAAAGTGATTTATAAAACTATCTAAGGAAAGTTTTTTATATGAAGATTTATTAATAATTGTATGAAAAAGAAGTTGTTAATAGTAATTTTAATAGGAGTTGTAGCATTTTTTATTCCAGTAGTTATTGCAGACACATACATTGTTTATGTTAATGAAACCTCACAAATATTCCCTCAGGATCAAATTGAAGTGGAAAATTATGATATTGAACCTGGATTTATTAATCATTTAGGGGGTGGAACAGGGAATGCAAGATTTATAATAAACGGAGAATTAACAAATACTTTTACTAAAAATGAATTCCTTAAGTATGATAATTTAAGTTTAGATATCTTAACAATTGATGGTGCAGAATATGCAGGAGATGACCCAGCAATAGTTACTCTTTTACCTTTTGTAGAATTAAATCTCACATTATATGACGAAGAAACAAAAGAGAGGATATTATTAATTGACGGAGAAATGTATGTAATAAAATTAGTTGATTATCCTTCTGGATTTAAATTATCAATTAATGGAGTTGAATCAGGTTTATTTGAAACAGAACCAAGTAGCTATACCGATCCACAACCACCTTATGCAGATTTGTACTATGCCAATCTTTATACCGAAGAACTATATGGATTAAATGTTGTCTTCAAGTCCTCTTATCCTGATTATGCTACTGGAGATCACATAAGAACTCTTTTGATTGGTAAAAAGATTAATTTAACAGAAACTGATGATAAACCCCACAATATAAAAATAATTTCAAATGCTGGATTTTCCTTAGAAGAAGTGGATGTAAATATCCTTTGCAATATGACTAAAAATCAAAACCGTGTAAATTACTTAGATTCAACATTCAATATAAAAAACTTAAAAAATGAAGAAGTATCAACTACTCTCTATCTTAAGGCAAATGGGTTAATTTATTATTATGAACTTCGAGAGGTAGAGGAAGCAAATACTCAAGGTGTTTACATTCATATAAATGGAGAAGATTATCAAGAGTCTTCCATCATAGAAATTGATGGAAAAGAATATGTCTCTATAGATTATACCTTTTCTCCAAATGAGGAAATAGAATTAGAAATTGGTGCCCAAATAGAATTGCCTTTCAATTATTATTTAGATGGGCTGGATGGTTATGTTTCTTTAAAGCATGAAAAAATTACTGTTGAAGGCTATTGTGATGCTGAGTTTAATGATAATTATCCAATTGATTTAATTTCTGAGGAAGATGATTATAAAACATGGATCTGGGAATATTCAAATGTAAATACTTTTGATGAGGGTTTGAAAGATATTTTATTAATTTCTGAGTCAAATTTGCCCGCTTGCTATCCTAATTGGGAATGTGGCGAGTGGTATCTTGAAACTTGTGAGCCTAATTTTATTCCTCCTGAAAGTTATATTCCTGGATCAGAAAATATTAAAGAGGGAAAAACACACCGATTTTGCAATGATGGGTGTGGTGAATCAGATATTGAGTATAAAGATTGTTCTATAGAGCCCGATAACACCTGCACTCAAATAGGATTAAGACAAAATAAGGAATATTGTTCTATTGAGAAAGTATGGGTGACTCAAAAAAATTCAGAGAATGTTTGTGAAAATAATTTTGAATGTGATAGCAATATTTGTTCTGGAGGAAGTTGTCAAAGTAAAGAAAATCCAGAACCAAAAAGTAATCTTCTTTGGTGGATATTTGGTAGCATTATTGCTGTAATAATTATCGGAGGACTAATTACTTTAGTCATAATTTCTAAAAAATCCAATAACTAAATAATATATACCTTCTTCTATCATTCTAACCGTTGAACTACAACCGCCATACAATTAGATTCATCAATAGAATCTATATCCTTATTTAATTCAAAGGAACATATTTTAAAAACCTTGTTAGAAGCACAACTAGAGAAATTCTTATTCAAATAGATGGGGATAACTCCCAGTTTTATTCATCATACTAACGCCAACAAGCAAGAGTTTTTAAATCTTTTTAGTTTGTATAAAAAATGGCGAAGTTCAAATTTTACACAATCTGGATTGCATTAGCAATCATATTAG
>PFCU01000035.1:3261-6139 GCA_002763155.1 Candidatus Pacearchaeota archaeon CG10_big_fil_rev_8_21_14_0_10_30_48
GCCCTAATCTTCTTCGGACTTATCCTCGAAAAAACAGTAGGAAGCAATAAATTTTTAGGAATATATTTAGTATCAGGAATTTTAGCGAATATAGTTGCAATTAATTTTTATCCTTCATCACTCGGAGCATCAGGAGCAATCATGGGCATCATCGGAGCTTTAACAATATTAAGACCGACAATGCAAGTCTGGGCCTTCGGAATGATTGTCCCAATGTTCGTAGCAACAATTATCTGGGTTGTTATAGATGCCATCGGAGTTTTCATTCCATCTAACATCGGCCATATTGCGCATTTATCAGGAATAGCATTCGGAGGAATCATCGCACTTTTCTTAAGATCTAGAGAAGAAACAAGAATGAAACGCCACAAAGTCAATGTCCCAGAGCATTTAATCAGAAAATGGGAAACATTGTATATGAAGAATTAATTTAAATTCCAACCAGGAATGTCCTTCATTCTAAATTTAAAATCAGTTGGAATTCCATCATTATTTCCAATCGCAGGATTTTCAAAAATAATATCCTTGCTATTTTTTGTCATCGATTCCAAAAAAGAATCATATGTTTGCATATATTGATGAAATACTACTCCTAATGTTGAATCTAATGAAGAAAGTTCGCTTTCATCTTTTAACTGCACATAATTTCTTAATAAAAAAACATCCAACCCTTCCAAATGTTTCATTTTTTTAATAAAATCAGAATCATAAGTATGTCTCAAAATACAAAAATTAATATCATACTCTTCATCAAAAACAATAGGAATAAGATAATTAAATGTCTTATTATTCTCAAAAAAATCTTTCAAAGGACATCCAAGCAAATACCTAAAACTCCTCTTATTTTCTAACTTAATCAGGGTTATAATCGAAACATATCCTGTAGGATAATCAGGATCTCCAGAAAGTTGATCGAATTTAAGTTGTCTACGTCCCATAAAATTTAATCGAAACTTTATTTATAAAAACTATTATACTAATTCCACTCTTTCATAACTTTCAATTCCTGCAAAACTTTAATTTCGTCACTGGATAAAAGATCCCGATTTTCTTTAAATTTTTTAAATTGTTTCTCAGAAATATTCGAATAAAGATTTTTCTTATCACCCAGCTTCCTTTCAAAATTAACACCCGACATAGAAATAGCAACTTCCATATTTTGCAAAGCTTCGCTAACTCCTTTATTATCTAATTGTATTCTCTTAACCCTTCCAATAACATCTCCAGAATCATCAATTAATTCTTGATTTTCTGTTAATTCTCCAGCAGAAACCCTTACACCAAAAATCGCAGGACTTGTATTGCGGAAAACATACTGATGCAAAATTTCCAGTTTACAAATACTTGCAAGTTCCATCAACCGTTCTTTCTCTATTTCTTTCGTTTTTTTCTCTCGGTATTCCTGCAAATCTTCAATTATCTTGTAAATAACTTCGTGAGAAATAATTTTAATCCCGTCAAATTTTGGCACATCATTACCAATAGAAACATTAAATCCTAAAATAATTGCATCAAGAGGATCAATATTCAAATTAGCTTTTGCAGAAAGAACGTCGCTTTTATTAATTGTCCCAATGCCTGCCTTAACAATCGGAACATTTGTTTGTTGCAACAAAACAATCATCGCTTCTAAACTTCCTAACGAATCAGCCTTGATAATAATTCCTTTTTTATCTGTTTTAATATTTTCAAAAATCTCTGATTTAAAATTTTCTTTGACCTCTTCTTCAGAAGTATACAACATAAAAGGCATTCCAGGTAAAATTTCATCTTTAGAATTAATTTGCATTCTGATTCCTGAAGCCGCAGAAACAATTTCTTTTGATTTAAATTTAAAACTCAAAGGCTCGATTTCCTGAATACTTTTAACTCGCGTTTTAATAAAGCCATCAAAACTAGCAATTGCAATCTCGTCGTTAATTTTCAAAGAACCGTCATATAAAATAGATTCTATGTAAGAAAGATTATTTTCCTTTTTAATTTCTAAAACAACTCCCTTTGCAACATCTCCTACTTCTAACTGATCCATTAAAAATTTCTGCGAAAGTCCAGCCATAACAAATAAAATTTCCGGGATTCCTTCTTTAGTATGTGCAGAGCATGGCACTAGAGCAATATTTTTCGAAAAATCTTCGATGTTATAAAATAAATCTGCTTGGAACCCATAAGAATTAAGCGCTCCAACAATAGTATAATACTTCTCGTCAAAATCTTGTTTAACGTGTGATTGTTGAGAATTTATATTTTCTTTCAAATTTCCTCCAAGCTTTTGCCAACCTCGAATCCGGTCTATTTTATTCAGTGCTATAATAAAAGGGGTTTTGTGTTCTTTCAAAATTTGTAAAACTTCAGCAGTTTGAGGTTTAATTCCTTCATTAATATCAATAACTAAAATTGCAATATCTGCTAAAGAACCACCTCGTTTACGCAAATTATTAAACGCTGCATGCCCAGGCGTATCAATAAATAAAAATCCCGGAATAACTAATTTAATGCCTGACTTCTCAATCAACGGACAAACTTTTTTTAATTGCTCTACAGGAAATTTAGTAAATGAAATTTTCTGAGTAATACTTCCGGCCTCACCATCTGCGATTTTAGTTCCACGAAGAGCATCCAAGATAGAAGTTTTACCATGGTCAACATGACCTGCAACAGTTATAATTGGTTGTCTGATTGTCATTTTATTAAAAAATTAAGATTAACTGACTTAAAAAACTTAAGCTTTAAAAAAAAATATGATTAACTAAAAATTTGATCAAAAAATCAATTATATCGCAAACCGTGTGCGCCTAGGAGACATATGTCACCCCCTAAAATAATAATTTAAAATCATTATAAATTTCATCAGGAGTCTTCTTTTCTAAACTAGTATGGG
>PFCU01000045.1 GCA_002763155.1 Candidatus Pacearchaeota archaeon CG10_big_fil_rev_8_21_14_0_10_30_48
GAACCATTTCTTTCTAAAACCTCGATTCCAATAGTTGCAGTAGCATTAGTTCCAACATAATTCATAACTCTTAAAGTTGCAGTATAATTTCCAGAATTATTGTAAATATGCCCTGCATTAAATCCAATGAAATCTTCTGTTCCATCACTTTCAAAATCCCAAGCCCATTCAACAATTTCTCCTCGAGGTGTAGAATTCCACCCTTCAAAAAAAACCGGTAAAGGGGAATAATAACGAGTCATATTAAATGAAGGATTTCCCCAATCTCCATCAACAATAATTGAAGCGCTTAAAGTCCCAGGAGCGCCAATTACAAATCCTATAAGTGAAGAATCAAATAAAATTATTAAAAAAAATAAAATTAGAAAAACACTAAACAAAAAATAATTCTTCCAAAACCTTAATTTTTTTACCATCTCCCTCTATAAACTAAACATCTCTATCTTTAAAAACATTGTCACAAAAAATTCATAATTAAGTTATTAATATTAAACTAAGGAAAAATCATATCCATTGTTTTTCTAACATGTTTAGCAGGCCCATAAAATAAATAACTATCTTGGAATAAAGAATCTCTAAAATGATGCACTCCGTGTTCAACATTTCCAATATGTTTCAATTCTCTAATTAAAATAGGCGGTCTTTTAGTTGCTCTTACTTCTTTAAATGAAGGCATGAAGATAAAAACAACAAGATATCTTGCAATTCCTGAAACTAAAAATATAAACAAGAAAATATTCGGTAAAAAATCTACTTGCACAAATTTCACAATCCCTGCTCCGATTAATCCTCCAAAGAATACTCCGAATCCCCTTAACACATTTGTATAAGCATTACACAAAGCCCGATGTTCTGGTTTAGTAGAATCATAAATAAAATTTAGAACAGAAAGATTAAATCCTCCCCAGAAAATTCCAGATATCAGAGATGGAACAAAGATAAGATAAAAAGGATTAGGAGAAAGCATCCACAATAAAGGAACCAAAGGAATAAAAAAACTGCAAATTTTCAAAACTAAATGGTTACCATACTTATCTGCAAATTTTCCCCAAAAAGAAAGAGTCATTAAAGAAAAAACAGATGCAGACAAATTGACGATAGTAAATAAGGCGTAGCTATATTCTAATTCTTTTAACATATGAACGGTAAAAAATGGTGAGGCAATGGCAATAGCAAGATACATCGCTCCAACAAAAATTGCAAATCGTCCAAAATTATTTTTAGGAGAATATTTAATAAAATCATAAAAAGAAAAATAATACCCTTTTTTCAATTTAAAATTAGGGTGATATTGTTTTGACAGTATTATAATAGAAATAAATCTTGCAATAAATGCAATAAAAAATAAAATTGCAAATCCAAATAAAGCAAGTCCTTGTGTTTTGAAAAAATCAAGGAAAAATCCTCCAATAAGAATACTAACCATTGCAATAGTCCCAATTAAACGATTACGTTTTGAAAAATAATCTCCTCGATATTTCTCTGGAACTAAATCCCCCATCCAAGAAAACCAAATAGGTGCGTTAACCGCGCCTATTGCAACATATAAACTATAAAATAGGATTAATAAAATTGGTAAAGCACCAACGAAAATATCAAAGTAAAATAAAATCCCTAAAACAATAATCGGAATTAAAATAAAAATTTGTATCAACGCACTAACTAAAATAATTTTCTTTCTAGTGTAACGTTCCATCAAACGAGAATTAGAAATTTGGGCTATCGGTCCAATAAGGCCAATAAAACTTGACAAAATCCCAATTAAAAAATTAGTTGTTTGTAATACTAAAGCAAAAGGAATTATAAAATTCTGAACAATTCCAGAATTAACCGCCGCAAACGCTCCTTCTCTCTTACTAATCACCAAAGCTTTTTGTTTTTTGTCTACCATCTCTTATTAGACTAAAAAATATTAGATTAATAAAACTAACGAAATAATTATAAACAAGAAATCAAAATTAAAAAAATGACAATTCCAAAAGAAGCCCACATAAGATGGAATATTCGACAATCAGAAGACAACCCTGAATTAGCAAAATGGTTTTTTCTAATAGTAAATTATTCAAGAGAAATAGAAACATATCAATCACGGATTTTAGAACATCTCCAAATGATTGATGAATTAAGAGAATTCCGGGGAAAAATAAAAGATTCTAATTTAGAGTATAATCTCCTAACATTCAACACAAGAAAAGGTGAAATAAATTGGTCTGAGATCTATAATGGGAAAATACGAAAAGATGCAAATTTATACGAACGCAAAGGAAAATTAAGTTTAGAAGATTATGTCTCTGAACAATTAAGTTAACAACATTCAAACATTTATCCAAACAACATTCAAACATTAAGCAACTCAAGTTTACTCGCATCGGATTACTAAAAATTTTACCTCATCAATTGGCCCAATAATTAAATCTCTCGCAATCATTAAGAAACCCAAGTTTATTTCAACAATTTACTAATAAGTTTACCATATCAATTAACTCAATCAACAAATCCCCAAATTAGATAATTTTATTAATTAACCATCTCTGAATATTTTATGACAAACAAATTTTACATTACGACTGCAATAGATTATGTAAATGCGCGTCCCCATGTCGGACACGCATTTGAAAAAACAATAACTGACGTTATTGCTAGATGGAATCGTCTCAACGGAAAAGATGTTTTCTTTCTAACAGGTGTCGACGAAAACGCCCAAAAAAATGTTCAAGCAGCAGAAAAGCAAGGAATATCTGTAAAAGAATTTGTAAACAAAAATACAGCCCTCTTTATCGAATTATGTGACAAACTAAATCTTTCTCACGATGAATTTGTAAGAACCTCTGCAGACAAACACGCAAAAGTAGTCCAGAAAATTGTAAAAAAAATAATTGATAAAGGAGATATATACAAATCAGAATATGAAGGACTATACTGCACAGGTTGTGAAACATACTACACTGAAAAAGATTTAATTGACGGAAAATGTCCTGAACATGATAAAGCTCCAGAAAAAAGAAAAGAAGAAGCATATTTTTTCAAATTAAGTAAGTATGAAAAAAAATTATTAAAAATAATTCCAAAATATGTTACTCCGAAATCAAAAGCAAATGAAGTTTTAGCGAGGGTTGAAGAAGGACTAACAGATATTTGTGTTAGTCGAAAAAACGTCGAATGGGGAATTAGCTTTCCAAATGATGAAAAGTTCAAAATTTGGGTTTGGATTGACGCTCTGATAAATTATGTTTCAGGACTTGATAAACAAGAAGAAAAATACTGGCCTGCCCAAGTTCATGTAATCGGTAAAGGAATAAACTGGTTCCATTCAGTAATCTGGCCAGCGATACTACTTTCAGCAGACTATCCTCTTCCAAAAAGATTACTCGTCCACGGTTATTTGAATATAGAAGGTAAAAAAATGAGCAAATCCATCGGAAACACAATTGATCCTTTAGAGCTTTTAGAAAAATATTCTTCAGATACTGTAAGATATGCACTCTTAAGAAACACCATCTTTGAAGATTCAGATTTCTCAGAAAAAATCCTAAAAGAAAGACACAACAACGAGTTAGCAAATAAATTAGGAAATTTAATTTCAAGAGTTTCAAGCCTCGCAGAAAAATACCCTCTAACTAAAATAGAAAATAAATTGATAAAAAAATTAAATTTGAAAAAAATAGAAAAACATTTTGAGAATTATGAAATTGATAAAGCTCTTCAAGAAGTTTTCTCTTTCGTCGATAAATGCAATGAATATGTTCAAGAAAAAAAGCCTTGGGAAACAAAAGATACAAAAATATTATATGAATTAGCAGACAGCATAAAAGCAATCACAATTTTACTCTACCCATTCATTCCAGAAACCTCTGAAAAAATAGCAAAACAATTTGGATTTGAAATCACTTACAAAAATATTTCTCAACCTTTGAAAATAAGTAAAATAAAAAAAGGAGAAATCCTTTTCAAAAAAATAGAATAAAATGACAGAAAAAAAACAAACAATAACCTATGAAGACTTTACAAAACTAGATTTGAAAACAGCAAAAATTATAGAAGTTGAAGACATTCCAGATGCAACCAAACTCTACAAGCTAACTCTTGAATTAGGAAAAGAGAAAAGAACAATCGCAGCAGGAATTAAACAATTCTATGAAAAAGAAGATTTAATTGGGAAAACAATAATTATTATTGCAAACTTAGAATCGAGAAAATTACGTGGTATTGAAAGTAATGGAATGCTTTTAGCAGCAGATAACGACGGCAAACCAATTCTTTTAACAACTTCTGAAGAATGTGAAAGTGGAAAGAAAATTAACTAACACTATTGATACACTCTTCTAACTCTTCTTGCTTCACTCTCTAAAATCTCACAAGATTCAACATCTCTTCCTCTAGAATCTATAACTTTCAAATATCCTTTATCATTAACTTGAAGAGATAAAATTGTCGGAGTTTTATCTCCAATTTCATTTTTATCAATACATTTAACCCCTGTAGCTTCCAAATCATAAACAAATCCTCCATCTGTATCTCCAACTAAATTAATTTTATATGCTTCTTCAGAACCACTATATGCCCAATCTTCAAGTTTAGGAATTTTGCAAAAACCAAAATCCTTAACTAAGATAATTCTTCCAGTCTTATCAAATTCATCAATCTTAATCTCAAAATATCTCATAAGAAAAATCATTAAATAGGCTTTATAAAAATTACTATTCTATAAAATTAGTCCTTTCCTATAATCGAAGAATTAATTCCAATCATTTTTCCATAATTTGTAAGACTATATTCAATTCTAAAATTTCTCGGTCTTTTATTATTCAAATTGCCTTCGCCATCAAATGTATTGTAAACATTACTTCCAAACGAAACAAAAGAAAAACTATCAAAAGGAGTAACTTTCCCCTTAGAAAATCTACTAATATCATTAAAAAAGCTCCCGTTAGTTGAATCATCTCTATAACCTATATAAAATCCCGCATCTTCATTTGCCCGAATAACCTCGACACTTCCATGTTTCCGAGAAACGCTTGTATCTCTTTCTTCTTCTATTAATGGAACTAAATCATTTCCTCCCAAACGCCCAATAGTTAAAACAGATTTACCATGAACTGGCAAATATAATTTTCCTTCAGAAATCAAATTCTTATGACCTTCTTTCTTAAGTCCATATAAATAAACATTCGCAACAGCATCACCATCCTCTAAATTAACCAGGTAATTCTCTTCCATTAATTTTTCAACTTTTCTCTTAGGTAAATTCAAGGATTCAACTAATAAATTTCGAACAGTATCTTCAAGATTTTCATCAGATTCCTCTAAACCTCGAGATAATTCTTCAACTTCAGTATTACTCAAAATTATACATTCTTCTAAATTAACCATAAAATTCAAACAATTAAATGCTTTTTAAAAATTATTATACTAATCAAAGACCTAATAACTTAGAAAAAAATCCCCTTTTCTTTGGAAGTTCTTTATCCAAAAGTTTCGCGGCAATTTCCATATAACTATGAGCAACTTTAGAATTAGGATGCGTCAATAAAACCGCATTTCTCATCGCCAACGCAGTTTGAACTTTATCATCTCTTGGAACAACTCCTAAAATTGGAAGCTCAAGCATTTCAGAAATACTCTCTAAAGACATTTCGGATTTTCTACCTTCAACTTTAGTAATTATAACACCCAAAACATTCTTATTCATTTCTTCCGCAATTTTAGCTGTCTTCAAAGCGTCTGTAACGGCCGGCATTTCCGGATTTGTAACAATAATAACATCATCTGCAATAGAAATAGTAGTTAGCGCTTCACTTCCAAGACCCGCCGCACAATCAAAAATAACAGTATCAGAAATTTTCCTCAAATCCCTAGCAGTTGTAATTAAATCTCTATCATTTAATTCTTTAAGTTCCTTAATTGACAAGGATGCCGGAATAATTTTTGTCCCAGATTCATGTTCATAAATACTATCAATTAAATCCGCCTTCCCAGAAAGAACATGATTCAGAGTAACTGGAACAACAGGGGCTCCAAGATGCAAACCAACATTAGGAGTAGTAAGATTAGCGTCGACTAAAGTAACATCTTCATCAAAAGAATTCATCGCAATTGCTAAATTAATTGCAGTGGTAGTTTTCCCGACTCCTCCTTTTCCAGATGTGACAACAATAAAATTTGACATGTTATTAACTGAGTAATCTTATGACAAGATTAAGACGAAAGAAATTGTTTTAAATAATTTATAAACTTTTCTAGTTTCATTGAATAATCCTTAAGTAGCTCAAGATTGACTTTAATCACTTCCCCCCGATAATTCACTTTTAGCGCAACATTTTTTCTAAATTCCCCTTCAGATTCTTTCTTCAGAGTTTCAATTCTACGGAACATCTCATATAAATCTAAAGTTTCAATAATGACTTTTTCGTCTTTGAATGTCTCACGAATTAAATCCATCATCGGTTTAGGAGAAACAGGAATGGATTTTATCATTTTTTTCTTTTTAGCGTGTTTCAACATAGTCTCAAAACCATATTCAATCATAATCGCCCATCTTAGAAGAAGATTCATAATTACTTCCGAAGTCTTAGTATATTTCAAACTTACATAAAGTAAGTGGTCAGCACTGATTTTTTCTTTAATAATCCTATCCATCCGCGTTACGTTCCTCTACTAAATATTATTGAAAACATCCAAAATAAAGTTTACATTGAAAGCCAAACTAGTATTTATATGTTTTGTTCAGTTTATCAAATATAAAGAAAAATTAATCTTGCCTTAAAATATAAAAACTCTGCTTCCTTTTTCATATAATGACAAAAATAGGACTCGAGATTCATGGCTATCTTGATACGAAAGAGAAATTATTCTGCTCGTGTTTGAATTCTCAAAACGAAAGAAAAAATTCTTTAATTTGCCCAATTTGCACAGGCCAACCTGGAAGTAAACCAAATCTTCCAAATGTAGAAGCTCTCAAAAAATCAGTCCAAATAGCTTTAATGCTTAACACAAAAATTAACACTATTGAAAATAAGAAAAAATTAATTTGGCAAAGGAAACATTATTCTTGGCCAGATTTACCAAAAGGCTATCAAACAACTTTATCAGGAACTTACGCCGTGCCTATCGGAGAAAACGGAAAATTTTTAGGAATTCGAATAAGAGAATTACACTTAGAAGAAGACCCTGCGTCATGGGACCCAAAAACAGGTTGTATAGATTACAATCGTTCAGGTTCACCTTTAATCGAAATCGTAACCGAACCGGATTTCACTTCCAGCGAAGAAGTAACTAACTGGCTAAAAAGATTAATCATAACTCTTTCATATATTAAAGCGATAAACAAACAAGCTGGAATAAAAGCAGATGTTAATGTCAATATTGAAGGCGTTAGTGAAAGAACAGAAATCAAAAATGTCCATTCAATTAAAGATATTGCAAAAGTAATTGAATTTGAATTAATACGACAAAAAAAAGAACGCCCGAAAAAAATGGAAACCCGACGCTGGAATCCTCAAAAAGAAAAAACCGAACCAATGAGGTCAAAAGAATCTCACGCAGATTATCGTTTTATTTCAGACCCAGATTTAACCATCATCTCATTAAAAGAGAAAGATGTAAATAAAATAAAGTCAAATCTTCCGGAATCTCCAGAAATAAAATTGAAAAAATTAATAACTCAACATAAAATTCCAAAAGAACACGCAGAAACACTTTCAAAAAATTTAGAACTTGTAGAATTCTTTGAATCAGTAATAACCAAAATAAAACCAGAATTTGCCTTACCTTGGATAAATGTAGAATTATTAAGAGTTTTAAATTACAATAAAAAAACTCTCGACGAAGTCGCAATAGAAATAAATCATTTTATAGAACTCCTCCAATTAATCCAACAAGGTAAACTAACAGAACTTAAAGGAAAACAAATACTAAACAAATTTATTCCAAAATCATTTTCTCCAAAATCAGAATTAAAAGGTTCTGAAAGAATTACAAACGAAAAAGAATTATCAAAATTAATTGAAGAAGTCATTAAGAAAAATTCAAAGGCAGTTCAAGATTACAAAGCAGGAGAGAAGAATTCATTTAATTATTTGATGGGAGAAATAATGAAATCTTCAAATCGCCGAGCTGATTTTAAAATCGCGAGCGATATTTTGAAAGAACTTCTTAAAAAATAAAAACCCTTCTCCAATAAAACTCTATCTAATAAGTTAGCTCAAATTAATAAATAACCTGTTTATCAAATCTTCCCTAATAAGTTTACCGCATCAATTTACTCAGGAGGAAGGAGGGTGATGGTGGGTAGGAATTTAAAATTTCCAAAGGAAATTTTATCCTCAGAAAAAACTAAAAACTCCCAAGAGAAAAACAAGACTTAAAACAACGATGATAAACCAATTAATTTTAATTAAATATTCGGGTTTTCTATTTCCTAATTTTTTAGCTTTCAAATTCATAATTAAAATTAATATTGCACTAAGTCCTCCAGAAACAACACCCCCTAAATTAAGAAGATTAACAAAATCTGTAAAATTAAAAAAGATTATAACTAAATAAAGAAGAATAGGAAATATTGAGACAAAGAAAAATCTAATGAATTTCCTTTCATAAAAATCATAAGTAAAAACTTCTTTCAATACAAATGACAAAACAAAATAACTCGTCATCATTGTAAAAATTCCCAGCAATAAAATTATATTCCCAAATGCAAGAGTTGCAACTTCTGGAACTGAATTTCCAAGAACACTCACAAACGAAAACGCAAATAAAATATAAAGAACAACTGGGATTAACATTCCAACAATTATTGCCTTTTTCAAATATTTTTCTTTACCTTTAATTTCTCTTCGAAGTTCAGGAATAGAACTAAAACCTAACAAGGAAAATAAAACAACACCGAAAGGAAAGAATAATTTGGTTTTATCAAAACTATTCAAATTTCCAAAATTCGCTTGAGGAAACATCCAGACAAAAATTCCAAGAATAATCAAAATAATTACAATCACTCCCCAAGTTTCAACTTTTTTTAATCCCTTTAATCCTTCTCTTAATAAAAAAGTCATACCTATCCAAAAAACAAATCCCAAATGCAAAGTATAATTACTATTTCCAAAAATAATTTTAGATAAACTCTCTCCTTCACCAACTAAATAAGCCAATAGTGCAGAATAAATTCCAAACGCCATCGCAAAAAACATAATTTTCTTTCCGGTTTTACCTAAATATTTTTCAGCAAGTCCCGGAAGATGATGAACGCCTTTTGTTCTCAAAGTAACTTCTCCCAATGCAAGATTAAAATAAATTGTAATAATTCCTAAAAAAATAAGCCAGAATAATCCCACAAAAAAACCACTCTTCGCGAAAACATAAGGTAATCCAAGAATTCCCGCGCCTATAACCGTCCCTGTCAAAGTAAAAGCCGTCGCCCAAAATCTTTTATCAAACCCCATTTAACTAATAAAATCAAAAGAGTTTTAAATAGATTATGTATTGTAAAATCAAGGGCCTGTAGTTTAATGGATAGAATAAGCGGTTTCGGCCCGCTTGATCGAGGTTCGATTCCTCGTAGGCCCATTTTATTTTTATTTAAATATGCTCCATATCAAAAAATTTCTTTTTATTATTTATTTTCTTTAAAATATCAAAGACAAAGATTATAGATAATGAAGCAACAAAAGCCATATATTTAGTTATACTATTAATTTTTTTGTAAGGGAAGTTCTTTTTCAGCAATTGAAATCATTCCTGCTATTTTTCCAAATTCAGCATTCATTCCTGTATGTAAAACTTTAGCTAAGCATCTTCCATTAACAATTAAAGTCTCCATTAACAATTGATTTTCTTTTTTGTAATCTCTCTCACTTTTTGTTTCAATTTTTTTTATTTCTTGTGATTCTCCTGTCAAAACTGCCTCATTGACTCTTAATTCTTTTGCTTCTAAAATAAGGCAATCTGCAGGTATTTTTTCTCCTGTTCTTAAAATTAATATATCTCCCGGAACAATTTCTCTTGAAGGAATTTCTATTTCTTTTCCTTCCCGAATAACAATAGAAATGGACGTAATCATTTTTTTCAATGCAAAAATTGCTTTTTCAGCTTTATACTCTTGAAAAAAACCTATACTTATCACAATAATTATGACTACTAAGATAATATACGCAGTTATCGATTTGCCAACAAAAAAAGAAAGAAACATAGCAATAAATAACAAATAAATAATAAAGTTATTTTTAATCTGCCTTAAAAGAATTTTTAATGGAGAAATTTATAATAAAATCCTATACAATAAAACCCTCTAAAATTTATAAACTAGCAATTAGTCTAATTTTTATGGAAAGAATTGAAAAAATGAAAGTAGGAATATTAGGAGCAACAGGGATGGTCGGACAGAAATATATTTCTTTATTAGAAGGACATCCATGGTTTAAAGTAACCTATGTGGCTGCAAGTCAAAATAGTGCGGGAAAAACTTATCAAGAAGCTGTAAAAGGAAGATGGCATATGACTGGAGAAATTCCTAGAGGAATTGAAAATTTAATTGTGGAAAATGCTAATGATGTTTCAAGATCTTTAGAAAACTGCGAATTTGTATTTTCCGCCTTAGAAATGAAAAAAGAAGAAACAGCAAAACTTGAAGAAGAATATGCAAAACAAAATATTCCCGTAGTTTCCAATACTTCTGCACATCGCTGGACAAATGATGTTCCAATGTTAATTCCCGAAATTAATCCAAAACATATAGATATAATTCCATTCCAGAAGAAAAATAGAAACTTCGATAAAGGTTTCATCGTCGTTAAACCTAATTGTTCTATACAAAGTTTTATGACTCCGATTTATGCTTTAATGAAAGAAGGATACAATATTCAAGAGATTGATATTGTTACACAACAAGCTCTTTCCGGAGCAGGCCACCCAGGAGTATCTTCTTTAGACATACTTGATAATAGAATCCCATACATTTCTGGAGAAGAAGAAAAAACCGAAAGAGAACCACTTAAAATTTTAGGAGAGATTTCTAATGGGACAATTATTAACCGCGAAGGGTTAGAAATTTATTCTCAATGCAATAGAGATAATGTTACAGACGGACATACAGCCTGTGTTAAATTAAAATTTTCAGGAAACAATCCCTCTCTTGAAAATATTATTGATATTTGGAAAAATTTTAAAGCATTACCTCAAGAATTAGAATTACCTTTTGCACCCAAACACCCAATTATTTATCGAGAAGAATTAGACAGACCTCAACCAAAATTAGATAGAGATAGTGAAGACGGAATGGCAGTAAGTGTAGGAAGATTAAGAATTGCAAAAGATAAAATTTTATTTATTGGATTATCCCACAATACTATAAGAGGAGCTGCCGGTGGAGGGATACTAAATGCAGAATTACTATATACTCAAGGATATTTCAAATTCTAACTAAATAATTATTAAATTTATGCGTCCAAATTTTTTCAGTCAGTTAAATTTAATAATCACTTTTACCTAAATTCAATATGGTAAATCATCCTCTAAGAAAATACAAAAAGAGACATATCGTACTGGCGGTTTATCTTTTAATCTTTAAAATTTTAATAATTAGTTCTTTAATTTACATTGCTTATAATTTAATAGAAATCAAAACAGATTTAGAATTAACAAAACAAAATCAACAACAATTAGAAGCTCAAATAAATTCAAATCAACAAAATTTACAATCCCAAATAGTTGAAATAAGTAGTTCTTTATTGACGGTAAAAAAAGATTTCTCGAATGAAATTTCCGAAATAAAAGCGTCTGCAAGTTCCGACTTTTCTGGAATCATAGAAGAGGTAATTCCAAGGGTAGTAAGTATTGGAACAGATATTTCTCAAGGTTCAGGTTTTTTGATATCTCAAGAAGGGTATATAGTTACAAATTATCATGTATTAGAAGGTGCTCGTTACGCAAAAATATTACGTTATGAATCAAATGAATGGGTTTTAGCGCAACCAATAGGATATGACCCTGTATTAGATATAGCAATAATAAAAATTTCGGGAAATAATTTTGACTATCTTGAATTTGACGATTCCGACAATATAAAAGTTGGAGAAAAAACAATCGCTTTAGGAAATCCTTTAGGGTTATCATTTTCCGTAACAGAAGGAATAGTCTCTGCATTAAATCGAGCAGGGCCTAATGATCTCAAAGCATACATCCAAATCGACACTCCTCTAAACCCTGGAAATTCTGGAGGCCCATTAGTAAACAAACAAGGAAAAGTAATCGGGATAAATAATTTCAAATTACAAGATTCGGAAAATTTAGGTTTCGCCCTTGAATCAAATTATGCCGTCGAATCAATCAACAATATCCTAGCCGCACAAAATCAAACAATTAGAGTATAAAATTAATTTCGTAAATTAATCTCCTCACAATCAAAGAGCAACTTAAGTTTACATATCAGATTACTAAAAAATTTATCATCAATTAATAATCCTACAAACATCAGCAACTCAAGTTTACCGTATCAGCTTACTCAATTTGTAAAATTTAAAGTTTAAATTACATTTCTCATTCTGGGGTGGCGGTCGGGGTTGTGGATGGATAACAAGGAAATGTAAGTTAACATCAGCAAAATTTTCTCCAAATTTCTAAAATCAAATATCCCAAAACCATTAAAAACACAAGATACGTAAAAATAATATGGCGAAAAAAACAGAAGAAGGAATAACAATTGAAAAAGAAAAAGACATCGCAGAATGGTATTCTCAAGTTTGTTTAAAATCAGAACTCGCAGATTATGGAAGCGTGAAAGGAACAATGGTAATTCGTCCTCGAGGTTATCAAATCTGGCAAGAAATTCAAGATTATTTTAATAAAAATATAATTGAAAAAACTAATGTTGAAAATGCATACTTTCCCTTATTTGTTCCTGAATCATTTTTCAAAAAAGAATCTCAACACGCCGAAGGTTTTCAACCAGAAGTCGCATGGCTCGATAAAAAAGTCACAGGCGAAGGAGAAAGATTAGCAATACGCCCAACATCTGAAACAATAATTTATGATTCTTTCTCAAAATGGATTCGTTCTTATAGAGATTTACCAATGAAAATAAATCAATGGTGCAATATTGTCCGTTGGGAAACAGAAGCCACTAAATTATTTTTACGTTCAAGAGAATTTCTCTGGCAAGAAGGGCACTGCGCGTATGAAACAGAATCTGAATGTTCAAAAGAAACAATAAATTACATCAAACTCTATGAAAAACTCTGTAAAGAACTATTAGCTATTCCAGTAATTGTTGGACAAAAAACAGAAAAGGAAAAATTTGCAGGAGCTGAAAAAACTTATACTATTGAATCATTTATGCCCGACGGAAAAGCCCTGCAATGTGGAACAAGCCACGAATTAGGACAAGGATTTGCAAAAGCATTTAAAATAAGTTTCACAGACAAAAATGAAAATCCAGAAATCCCTTGGCAAAATTCTTGGGGGTTGTCAACAAGATTAATCGGAGCAATAGTTATGGTTCATTCAGATAACAAAGGTTTAGTCTTACCTCCAACTCTTGTAAAAAATAAAATCGCAATAATTCCCATAATTAAAGGAGAAGATAAAAAAGTTTTGAAAAAGGCCAAAGAAATAGAACAAACATTAAAATCATTTAATCCAATTTTAGATGATAGATTAGAATATACTCCTGGTTGGAAATATCATGAATATGAATTAAATGGAATTCCTATAAGAATAGAAATAGGGCCTAAAGATTTAGAAAAAAATCAAGCAGTTGTTATCCGAAGAGACAACGGGCAGAAGAAATTCGTTCCTCTAAAAAATTTAAAAAAAGTTGTTGAAGAAGAATTAAAAAAAATGCATAAAGACCTCTATGACAAAGCAGAAAAATTTCTTAAATCAAAGATAATATCTGCTAAAAATTTCAATGATTTGAAAAAAGGAATTGAAGAAAGAAAATTAGTTCTAGCTCCTTTCTGCGGAAGCGAATCTTGCGAAGACGAAATTAAGGAAAAAACAAAAGGCGCAACAACACGATGTGTTCCTTTCGGTTCAAAAATTCCAAAATCAGATTGCATTCATTGTAAAAAGAAAGCAACTTGCGAAGTTTATTTTTCTAAGAGTTACTGA
>PFCU01000032.1:0-1065 GCA_002763155.1 Candidatus Pacearchaeota archaeon CG10_big_fil_rev_8_21_14_0_10_30_48
TTGATAAAATCTATTTGCATGATTTTCCTTTGGGCTTCTTAATTCTACCTCCATGAAAACAGGTTCAACTCCAAAGTTTACCCAGTTCATATTTCTGACAATTCCAACGTAGGTCTTTGAATTCGTTTTAATTTCATAGATACTTCCATCAATTCCAAAAGCGTCAACACACTTTTCATAAAGTTCTGCAAGTTGTTTTACTTTCTTTTCAGAAAATCTTGGAAAGTAATCCTGAATTTGTTCCAAGGAAGAACCACCGTAATATTTTTCCATTTAGTTTTTAGCCTCCTTTTTAATTAATTTTTGAATATCTTCCAAAGCCTTGAAAATCCTTTCTTCAGTTCCGTTTTGAAGCCCTTTTTCTAACAGATAGGCTGAAACGGACTTGCCTTTAAGTTCTGCGTTTCTGAATATCCTTTCTTTTTCAGAGGTCGAAACCTTCATCTGAATTAAATTTGTCTTTTTTGCCATTTTCCTCTTTTGAATATGAAGCCCTGCAACATCAGGGCAAAATAATAAACAAGTGTCGGATTTCCGACAGTGAACTAATAACCTTTGATACAAAGGTAAGGGCTGTCTTTCGCCTGTTCGACTGTTGAAATTTGTTTTCCAACAATGTCGTTAGGAGTATTCACGTTAAGAATTTCCATTAGGATATGCAAAGCTGACCCTTTTTGGATATTCCCTTCCTTATCCGAATCGACCCAAAGACCCACTACTCTTGCCTTGTCATCTCGCATTATCTTAATTTTGGTAAACTCTATTGGTTCAGCTCTATCAGGATGTTTGCAAATCAAAACCAAAAGTGGTGAAACCTTTTTAGATTCGGAACTCTTATCCTCAACTCTTACGCCTTGAACGGTTACTAACTTGGGTTTTAAATGTTCTTTTTCCACATTCCCTTTTTTCATGTTCAAAAAATCATGTTGTTCCATCTTTATTTTGCCTCCTTTTCATTTGTCTGAATAATTTCATCCTTCTCGTAGAGTGCTTGTTTTTTAAGCTTAGAATGGCACAGCGGACAAATTTTCACTTTTCCAAGCAATACCATATCTCTTTTATTCC
>PFCU01000032.1:1076-4136 GCA_002763155.1 Candidatus Pacearchaeota archaeon CG10_big_fil_rev_8_21_14_0_10_30_48
ATTCCAGTAAAGAGAACACTGAGGGCAAAGAGTCATCATTTTTCACCACCCATCGAAATTTTTTTATAAAAATTTAGAATTTTGTGTTTTATCTTTTCAAAATTCAAAAATTGCTTTTTTGAGACTTTCTTTTTTCTCCAGACATTCAAGGCAAAACCATATTCCCATGGGTTGATGACTTCTTTTTTAAAACAATCTTCTATCATAAAAGAGTTAATTCGGTTTTCTTTAAGGGCTTTGAAGACCTTATCATAATCATTTATATCAAAAAATCTCTTTATACAACAATTTCCAACAATAACTTCATTTCTTGTTTTTTGATTAAAAATTTGTATCATTTCTTTAATGGGATGTTTTCCGCAACAACAAGAACCAGGGTCATCTGCTTGAGCTTCCGTTATTTCAACAACTGCCCACTCTTTTCTGGCTTCATCCCAGTTTTTAGACTTGCTCAATTCCAAAATCCTCTTAAATAAATTATATTTATTATTCATTTTTTGAATCCTCCAAAAAGAAAAAGAAAAAGAATAAGAATAAAAGTGTTAGTAATAATAGTAATATTAGTAATAATAGTAATATTAGTAATAATAGTAATATAAAAATAATTCTCAAAGGGGATATTACTAATCTTACTACTTACTAAGGGGCTCAGGGAGTCATTTTTTTGACTCATTTTCTCAAATCCTCCACTTCATCAAGATTTAGGTATGTGTTTCCAAGAATTTCAATTACGAAGTCTACATCTTTTTTTAACACTTGTTTATTAAATTTTAATTTAGCCATCGCTTTAGCAAATCTTTCTACTGCTTCCACGAAACGAGCATTAACTTTGTGCGGTTCACACATCTTTCTTTGGGATTCCCTAATTATTGCATATTTTTCTGGAATATACTCCATCACCTCATTCGAATAAGTCGGCTCTGGTTGGTTTCTCACATAAAGGAAAAATCTTTTTAGAAATTCATCATTATATTTTTGTTCGATTCTATCTTCAGACCTTAACAACATTTGTCGGGCAATCTTCTTATCCTCAAGACTATTTTTTGTGTCCTGAATTTTAAAAATTGCATCAAATCGGTTAAGAAGTTGTGGGGGAATATTGAATTGTTTTACTAAATCCTCTTTTTCATCAAAAATTCCATTTAATGGATTTGCACAAGCGATGATTCCGCATGAGACTTTTAATTTTGAATGGATGGAAGCTTTATTTATTGTAATTTGACCTTCACTCATCCCTTCTTGGAGTTTTCCCCTATCTTCTTCAGGAGTCAAATTAAATTCATCAATTATTGAATCTTCTTTAGTTGTTGGAAGAACTCCAGGCTTTAGAATCCACCCCTCTTCCTTTTTTTCAACCGTTGCAGTCAATCCGACTGCAGAGCTTCCTGAACCTGAAACGTAGGAAGAACCTGGCATTAATGAATGATATTTTTTAACCAGTCGAGATTTTGCGAGTCCTGGGTCTGAAATAAAAAGAATATTAGATTTATTTTTCCTCCCTCTTCCCTGAGCCTGTTTCAATATTAATGTCTCTTTCGGGGATTCATTTCCGATAATGTCAGGAGCAAAAGATTCTCGAATTTCATTTAAAGAATTTTCATTTGAAATTTTTGCGGAAAGTTCTTTAAATTGCTTTATCTCTTCTTCATCAAAAGAATCTAAATCAATAATTTCTTCAAATGGTTCGCCTTCTAAAACATCCAAATATAAATCTAATGAAGTGTTTTTGTAACCTCCAGCGGTATTTTCAACCGATTTTAAAACGCACAAAACTTTAACTTCACTTCCTGGATTAAATTTTGACAATTCCTTTGATTCAGTTAAATGGTCTTTAACAAAAGAAGAAATTTCCCTCGTCTGTGGCGATTCTGTTAAGTCTCCTAAGTCTTGAAGTTCACATTTAGCCCTATCAATCAATTCTTTAGAACTTGGTTTGAATCCTCCCCTCCTCCCACATGAACATCGAACGGGCTCTCTTATTCTCTTTTCTAATTGTGAAATTGAAATAAGTGTTCCACAACTTGGACATTCAAATTTTATGTTTATTATTTGTGGTCTAACATCTGAAAGTGAAGAAACTCTCGCTTTGATTAACTGCAACTTATCAATATCTATGCTCCTCAAATTTTCAATTGCTTTGGATTCAAGTATTTCTGAAAAATTAGAAAATCTTAAAGGCATGTTCTCAAAACTAAAATCTCTTAATGCAATTTCAAAATTTTTTATTGTTTCTTCTGGGTGTTCTGTTAATTCTAAAAAGATTGATGGGCTTAATTCTGAAAGTTCCTGAAAGTCTAAATAAATTGAATTTTCTTTTCTCTTAAAACATTTATGGTCAGAAATTAATTTTTTTATTTCAAGAATTTTATTTTCAGATTTTTCTTCTTCAATCTGTTCTTTTAATTTTTCTCTGTTGTCTTCTTCAATTTGGTTTTTTCTTTGGTTTATCTGTAATTGAATTTTTTCCCTTATTTCATTTGAAATATCATAATAAGAAAGAGCTCCATCTTTTCTTGAGACAACAAAATTTTCTTTATTCCTATTTTTTAATTGAGCAAACGCATTTTTATCTGTCAATTCACCAATCTCGACCAATCTTTCCGCTGTCTGTTCTCCCTGGTCAAACAAAAAATAAAAGATTTTATCCTGTTTTGTCTCTGGTTCTGGGAGAATATTTGTTTTTCCTTTTTGGTCTGCTGTGAAATCAATTTCTGGCTCGGTCATCTTGAAACCTCCTCAAAAGATTGGACATTGTTTTTATTCACAGAAACCGTTTTGCCGAGTCTATCCAAAAAGGTTATGAAATAATTGTCTTCTGAAAGAATTTTACCTGTATAGGTTAAAAGTTGATTGTTAATTAAAACCCGAATGATGTACGTTCTGTTAAGTTCCATTTTAAAAAATCTTAAATGAAAGACTCCTCCAAGAATTTACGATTGCATTTTGATTCCCATAAAAAGTCTTGTGTCAGGTCAAGGGTCGGGTGTTCCATTCTGGGCGACCGCCTATAATCAACTTTTGGACTTTGAATTATAGAAACTTCTTCTGGCTTTTGCTGTC
>PFCU01000023.1:0-1104 GCA_002763155.1 Candidatus Pacearchaeota archaeon CG10_big_fil_rev_8_21_14_0_10_30_48
GAAATTGACTCTCCACCTTAGATTATCTACAGCCAGGCGCTCTAACCACTGAGCTATGGGTGGTTGAAAACCCTAACCACTTAAAAAGGTATTTAAATGGTCTTTTCCTGTATCTTTTATGAATAAAGATACAATCCTTAAAGAACATTTAGAATTTAAAAAGACTTCTGTTCATAATATAAACAAACTCCAAGACATAGAGAGGAACTTAAAAAGATTTATCCATTCTTCAAAAAAACCTCTTAATAAATTCAAAGAAGATGATTTAAATTATTTTATCAACTCTTTAAGTTTTCAGACAAGAACCATGAATGATGTTAAGGCGTACATCAAGGTTTTTATTAAATGGCATTATCCAGATTGGAGTTTAAGGTTTAGGAATTTAGATAAGATATGCAAACAGCAAAAACCCCAACGGGCTTATGAACCTGAACAGATGTTAAAATATAAAGATATTGAAAAAATTGTTCAAAATGAAAATGATTTAATGTGGAAAGTTTATTGGCTTACTTTATTTTTTGGTGGGTTTCGGATTTCAGAAGCATGCCGTCTTTTATGGAATCAAATTCTCTTTGAACCTAAAGGAGTTATAATAAAACTCCATGCAACGAAAACAAATAAAGACTTTTACAAGTCTCTCCCCGAAGAAGCTGAACAGCTCTTAAAAGAATTAAAAAAGAACAGCAATTCAGAATTTATTTTTCCTTCTCCAACAAAAGGGGGAGAATGCATAAATAGACATTTAGTTTGGGAAAGATTGCAAAGACTTTCAAAAAAAGCTCTTGGGAAATCAATTCCTGCCCAAATTTTCCGCCATTCTATCGCAACAATTCTTTATTCGGATGACAGGCTCAAAGACGACGATGTAGCCCAACAAATGGGGCATACCAAAGATATGCGAGAAACCTATAAGAACATGAGCATTGATAAAATAAAGGAAAAAGCAAAGGGGCTTTGGATTAAAACCAAAGACATGACACCCACGGAGCGGGAGGAACTTAAAAAGATGATTGAGGAACAAAACAAAAGGATTTTTGAGTTAGAAGAAGCAGAAATAAAAAAACAAAAAGAGTGGGCAGACATTGTAAAAAGGGCTAAGAAAAA
>PFCU01000023.1:1166-2622 GCA_002763155.1 Candidatus Pacearchaeota archaeon CG10_big_fil_rev_8_21_14_0_10_30_48
ATAATAAAATTATCTGATTTTTAATCTTCCCATAAAATTCCATCTGGGTCAAGAAATAGCATCCAGTTCATCTTTCTATCCAGGCTTTCCATAATTTTCGGAAAGAGCTCTTTTAATTGGGAATAATACACTAAAAAAAATTCATCTGCTTCATCAATAGCAAAATCAGGAATATTCTTCCCAGAAAAATGTCCATCGTAAATAAAATAAGGAATTGCTTTTGCATATTCTAATTTAGAAAATTCCTCTTTGATATATGAGTTTATTTCTTCTCCAGAGTAATTCATAATTTTTTTTAATATTTCCTCAGGAAAGGCAACTTTATTGTATAAATTTTTATTTGAAAGAAATTTCTTTTTGTATTTCTTAGTAATGGATTTTAAATAAGGAATATACATCCAAGAGATGTACAACTTTGGTATTTCTTCCAAGAAATTTAAAGACTTAAAAGAGTTTTCATGTTGCATAACCATCATCCTAAATGAATCCGAATTAAAAAAGAAATTTAAAATATTTTTTTCTTTTTGGGTGAATTCTTCTTTGACCCCTCTTCCCGAAAATGCATTAATGTGGCTGTACTTCTCTTCAAATAGATAAAATAAGGGTTCTAAATTTAACCGATAAACACTCACTTCTATTTTATTTTTAGTGGAATTTCCTTTTTTATCTTTTTTCCCATTTCTTTCGCGGTAAGTCTTACTTGGTTCTAAAAAGTCAGCTTCCTCCCAACACTTAAAACATTCTTGGATGGAGGGATTATTCAAGGACTTTTGTAAAGCCCCTTTTTGGTTACGGGGTGTGGCTTTAGCTTCTTTATATCTTTCTGGATAAAGGGATTCAAAAGTCATAGTTTGATTTAAAAAGTACTGAAATACTAAAGAGCTGATTTTAGGATATTTCTGAATTAATATGATTCCTTTCTTTTTTACCGAGGATGAACTTCTTTTCATTTTTATGTTATATTCTGGTTATATGTTATACTATATAACAATAACATATATATAAAAGTATTGCTTTTCGATTACATGAAAAACAACCCCATTTCAATAAAAATTCCAGAAGAAATGCTGGAAAAAATAAAATCTGAAGCGGAGAAAACTGAGAGAAGCCGTCTTGCAATTATTCGACTCGCTTTAAAAAAATATTTTGAGAGAAATAAAAATGAATGAAATTTCAGAATCCCAATTAGTGCAGGAACTCCGAGAAGTACCCTCAGAATTTCAAGAAGGGTACGACTATTTTCCAATTTTGAAAAAAATTTTAATGTTTCAATTGGGAGGTGGCTATGGAGAAAATATCGAATAAAAGTTTTGTGCAAAGAGTTCTTGAAAAGCTGAAAGAAAGGAAACTGCAAGAAGTTCGGGTTGTTGATTCTTATTCTGCCCCTATTTTTTCGGATGAAGTTCAAGCCAAATTAAACCAAAAAATAAGGGAGGATTTGTATATCTATGGATAA
>PFCU01000023.1:2684-4344 GCA_002763155.1 Candidatus Pacearchaeota archaeon CG10_big_fil_rev_8_21_14_0_10_30_48
AAAGGAAAGGGTTAGAGTTCTTTTACTGAGGTTAGGTCGTTCTCAAAACTGGTTAGCCGACCAAATCGGGATAAATCAAGGAACTATAAGCAAAATCGTAAATGGGGATTGGATGCCAACAAGCCAAATAAAAATTCGTATGGCGGAAATTTTAGATTGTGATTCGTTAGTTTTGTTTGGGGACTCTGGATATTGGAAAGATTATGCCCAAAAAATAAATTATTTGGGGGATAAGAAAAAATGACCGAAGGTGATTTCACGAAAAGCAATTTTCCAGATTTGAAAATAAATTTTCCTATAAGTGAAGAAATTCAAAAACAAATTTTAGCAGAGATTTTAGCACAACCAAAAGAACTTCAAGGACTAAAAAGAGATAGTTATATTTTTGTTAGTTCTCAAAATGAAACAGAATTAGACCATGATTTTATAAAAAAGTTAAGAGAACTTCCTTTAGATTATGGAATAAAAAAACCTTCCGAAGAATTACTTGAAATTTTAGAGAATCCGAAGTTGTTAGAAATAATTGACAGAGAATTAGATAAAAAGATAGTTGGAGAACACGAAGCAAGAAAAACAATTTTTATGGTTGCTAATATGAGAAATGTTGAAAACTTAGGGAAAGCAACAGACAACTTAATGATTAATGCCCCCTCTGGGACTGGAAAAGATGCCATTGCCGAAGCGGTTTTTGATTTTATTCCAGACGAGGAAAAAGAGGAATTAATAAGAACAACCCCAAAAGTTTTAGCATATACAAGGAATAGAAAACTTGTATTGAGAAAATCTGGAGGTTATGAAGATGAAAATCTTCCTACATGGAAAAAAAGTGCATTAAGACTTGAAGATGCAACAAATGAAGTTTTGAATGATGATTCATTTAAAGTTTTTAGTTCTGCAAATCCCAATAAAATAAACAAAGGAAAGATAGTCAACAAGGGAAAGGTTCTTGAAATTGAGATTGAGGGAAAACCTTCAATAATTATGACAACAGCAGAAGCTTCACCAAAAGAAGAACAACTGAGGCGTTATCCTATTTGTCCTTTAGATGAGGGGATAAACCAAACAATAGAAATCTTAAAGAGGCAATCCGAATATGCAATAACAGGAAAGGTCATAAATTTTGATAGTGAAGTGAAAAAATCTCTTTTTTATTTGAAAAGGATAAAAGTTAAAATTCCTTTTGCGGATAAGCTTGTAAAAATCTTTAATCCCCAAAATGTAATAATGAGAACTCACTTTCCAAGATTTTTGGATTATATTAAATCTTCTTGTGCCCTTTATCAGTTCCAAAGAGAAAAAGATGAAGAAAGTTATTACATTGCAGAAAAACAAGATTATGAAACTGCAAAAATGATGTTGGAAAAAACAACATCTAATATTTTAATGATTCCTTTAGATAAAACAAAAAGGTTAATTCTTTCAGTTTTTGAAAAAGAAAATCTGCAAAAAAAATCTGTTGATGACCTGCAAGATTTGGAAGAAATCAAAAAGATAAACATTACCCCTGAATGGTTAAGGAGACAATTAGACTGGCTTTCATCAAAGACCTTTTTAATTAAAGATAAGGAAAAAAGATGTGATGAGGCAGGGAGAATAATTCCAAAACCTATTTTTATCTATTCTTTTAATAAAATGCAAAAGTTAGAGATTCCAACTTGGG
>PFCU01000023.1:4358-5027 GCA_002763155.1 Candidatus Pacearchaeota archaeon CG10_big_fil_rev_8_21_14_0_10_30_48
AATAGTTCAAATAGTGGAGTAAATGAAGTAAATGAAGTAAATGAATACAAAACGCATATAACGACTTTTGAAGAACCTCCGATTGAATATGTAAAAATGGGAGATAGGTTCAAATGACCTTTAAAACTTGTTCTTTGTGTGGAAATTATTGGAACTCCTTATTTTTTGTTCGATTGGGAAAGGTTCGGGTTTGCAGGTTGTGTGTTCTCAAATTAAAAACAATTCCTGTTCAGAAAAAAATGGAAGAGAATGAGAAAGTTTTTGTTGAAGACCTTAAAAGAATGAAACTGTTAATTAAAGAGATTTTTGAAAATCCTTCTTGCAGTGGTGAGGAGCTTTACTTAGCGTTTTTACTTGGACTTTTACAAGCAAAAGGGTATTTTTTTGGTTCTAAAAGAGTAAATGAAAGAAATTAATTTATCCGATGAGTTGAAAGAGAAATTTTTTGAGATTGGAAAAAAATACTATAACAAAAAAAGTTTAAAGAATTTGAAATTTGAAGTAAATTGCTCCAAAATTGGCATAGAATTTGTTGAAACCATTCAACCTTTTCTAAAATACCTTTCAAGAGATTCTAACCTTGAGGAAATTTTTAGGGAAGTCTTGAACGATGAGCGATTAAATGAAAAACTTCAAGAATTTGTGGTGGAATTCCGAGAAATAGATACT
>PFCU01000023.1:5042-7683 GCA_002763155.1 Candidatus Pacearchaeota archaeon CG10_big_fil_rev_8_21_14_0_10_30_48
TTAATTTTTCTCAAAAAGACGAAGATGTTAATGACACAGATTATTAAAACGAAACTTGAACAGCATTTAGAGAGGATGAACTTGCAGGATGAAGTCTCGTCCTCTCTTGCTTTTCTTGAGATTCTTAATTTGTTATCTTATGAAGAGGGTTTTAAAATTCCTGAAGCAAACGAAGTTTTCAAAGTTTGGAAAAATCTCTATAAAGATTCAGTTGAGACATCTTTATTTGAAGCAATAAAAAAGCTTTCAAAAGTAGAGGTATATGACCTTAAAGAAATTGAAAAAACAATTAAGAAAAAAGAAATTAAACAAGACGAGTTTAACAAAACTTTCAAAGAAATATATTCAAATTCAAGTAAGGTACAATTTTCAAGAATATTTTTTATAAAACTAAAAGAGAAATATCTTCCATTACTTAATGTTTACTTGAATAATGAAAAGGTTCCAGAATTAACTGAAGCTCCAAAACAAATTCAGGGGGATATTGCTTGGCTTGAATATTAAAATGAAAAAAATAAATTTGGGAAAATCAATAAAGCAGATGATTTTGAGACATATGGCTTCTTATTCAGTTCTCAACGACTCAAGAGGTTTGTCTCATCTTTACGACATAATTGTTATTTTGCAGTCGGTTATTCCCGAGTCTGATATAAGGGGGGAATTTGAAGATTATGAAGAAATGAAATTAATTATTATTAAGTTTGGTAAAAAAATTTACTGCATAAATCATTTTTTTAGTTTGATTAAAGATAACGATATTAAAAACTCAAATTTATGGAAAGCAAGTTATAGAAATTATTTAAGGGCAATTTCAGACATCCCAGTTTTCCATCAAAAAATCACGAGATTTTTTAGTTATCTTATTAGTAAAACTACTCTTACAGATGAGTCAATTCCTTCAGAGTATCTTACACAAGCAAAACAGGATTCAATAGTGTTTAAGGATGAAACAAATATGGAGAGGAAATTCTTGGAAAAGAGAAGAAACTATTTTGAAAATAAAATTGTGGAGACTGAAAAGAAAGAAGAAAATGATAATTAGAGAAATTGCGGGAATTCAAAAATTACAAGCAGGAGGAGGAGGACACATTTTATTTGTTGGTCAGACTGGAACAGGAAAGACTCTCGCAGTTGAGAGGACTCAGGAAGAGGAGCATAAAACGGGAAAGTTGATGGTAATTATAGAGAACGCAAAAAGTAACCTTGAATCTGGCTTCTGTAATCTGACCCTCCAAGAGCGATATAAATATCATTTAGATAAGTTAAAATTTCAGGGGGAAACACCTCAAAAAAAAGATATTAAAATTTATCACTTAAATAACAACATCCCAACTTATAAAAAAATTCCAGAAACTAAAATATGGACGATGAACATAAAGCATATTGATAGGCTTTTAACCTCATATTTATTTGAAGAAAGTTCTGAGTCAAGTTCCATTTCAATTTTGAATACTGCAATTGAAAGACTAAAAGATAATGAAGGTTTTTTTGATTTGTTTATGAAATTAAAAAAAGGAGATATAAAAGCAGAAAAAGATTTGTTTAGTCTGGAATCAAAAGCAAGTTCAATAAATTTTAACACCATTCTCAATTATCTTTCTCGCTTCAGAGATCAAGCAATTTTAATGCCAAACAATTATGAAAAAAATTTGGATATTGTTAAGGAATTAGGTGAACAGAAACCTTATCATATTTTTTCAAACCGATACATAGCAGATTCAAAAGTTAGGGATTTGGCAACTCTTTATCTCTTAAATGAAATCAGAAAAGCAAAAGCACAAGGTCTCATTAAAAGAGAGATTGTTATTGTTCTTGATGAACTGAAAACACTTGCTCCAAACAATCCTCTATTTAACCATCAAAAGATTTTATCAAAACTTTTAACTGAAATTTTGTCTGTTTGCAGGTCTCTTGGAATTACAATAATTGGAGCAACACAACTTTATGGAGAGATTGATTCAGGTGTGAGACAAAGTTTTTCTGAAGTCTTGCTTGGAAGGACAACTGCATTATCGGAACTAAAAGAAATCTCTTCTATTGTTGGTTTTGATTATTCTATGAGGCAGATGATTATGGAATTGGAATTTAATCAGTTCACTTTCTTGTCTCAGGAATACAACAGAATGGGAACATGGCATTTTCACTTGCCCAGACACGCCCATGCAGAAAGAAATCTTGTTTTTGATAGGTTGTTTGAGAAAGAATATCCAGACAAGATGAAGAACTATAAAGATGAAGTTAAAGACATCATGAGCAACTTTAAAATGCAAGAAGAACGTGTGAGGGGGTCTCTATAGAGAATGAAAAATCACTATATACCCACCCTCTCGCTATATATTCGGAATATTATATACCTAACATGGAAAATTTTGAGCTAACCCACAGAGAGAATAAAGATGGAATGAAGGTATTAGTTAGTGAAGTTAAAGGACTTTCTGACACAGCAAGAAACCATTTGCCCATACACCTTAGAAAAATAACTGACAACTCATTCAAACCATATGGGTCTATCTTCATGCCTTATCGTGAGACCTACAATCAAAAAAAACTTGCTAAATGGTTATATAGGAACTTTGGAGCAAGACCTGATGGGGTTGTTTACAGGTTAAACTATTGGAGAAAGGTTAATGCGTGGAGTAGG
>PFCU01000041.1 GCA_002763155.1 Candidatus Pacearchaeota archaeon CG10_big_fil_rev_8_21_14_0_10_30_48
GACCCTTTTTGCAATGTCCCTCAATGTCAGCAAGGGTGTTGTGTTGTTGGATTGAATAATTATTGGGGAACTCAATCTGAATGTACAATTCGAGGAGAAAGAGCGGGAATTTCTCCAGAGTTTGATTCATCTATTGAAAGTGAGCAAGCGTGTTTCCGAGAATCTCAAAATCTTGAAGAAGGTGCATGTGTTTTTAATTTAGGAGATGAAAAAAATAGTTGCGTGTTTACAAATCAGTTAAACTGCGATGATAATATTGGAGGGGATTTCTATAAAGGATATTTGTGTTCTAACACTGAACTTGATACAAATTGTAAGAAACAAGATTCTGCTAATTGTGTTGAAGGAAAGGATGAGATTTATTGGTATGACTCTTGTGGTAATAAGGAAAATATTTATTCAAGTGATAAAACGCGTTCGTGGAATAATGGGAAAGTTTTAGCGAAAGACAAAAGCTGTAATCCTAATTCTGATAATTCGGGTTCAGGAAGTTGTGGTAATTGTAATTATAATTTAGGAAGTGTTTGCGGGGAATTTAATCCTGGAGTTGATAAAGGAAATATGGAAGGGTTTACTTGTAAAGATTTGAATTGTGTTGATTCTGGGGGTAAATCGCGAATTAATGGAGAGTCGTGGTGTGTTTACGACGGGCCTGTTGGTTCAGGAGGAATTGGTGGGAATTCTGGAGGGCCAGACATTAGTAGTTTGCTTGGAATTGTTGGAGGAGGTTTAGGAGGAATTGGTTCTGTTAGTAGAGACTTAATGGGAAGTCGGCATTTTAGACAAATATGTAGTAATGGAGAAGTGCAAGTTGAACCTTGTGCAGATTATAGAAAAGAAATTTGTGTGCAGAATGATAAAACATTAGAGAACGGGCAGAAAGTTGATAGTGCAATTTGTAGAGTTAATTTATGGGAGCAGTGTTTTGCAGCGAATGAAGGAATTGGGCAACAATTAGGAGGAGGAGTACTTGGAGATCTTGCAGGAATGTTCAATCAAAAATGTAATCAAAATCCCGATTGTAGAACACAGACAGTTAATGTCGATAAAAATTTTAAATTTAGTTTATGTGTTCCGAAATATCCTCCGGGTTTTGAACTTGGACAGACAACTGGACTTGCTGGATTTGGGGGGAATATTGGCTCGAGTATTTTAGGAGATGTTGGTGGAGGTATTGGAGATCTTGCATCAGGATTAGGTGGAAATAGTGAAGGTTCAAGTGCTAGTGATATTTGTGGTTTAGGAACTCAGACTTGCACGAGTACTTGGGTAAAAACGTGCACGCCACCGAAATGGGAGTGTAAAGAAAATTGCGATTGTCACGAAGCTGGTTTTACTATGCAATTAAATAATTTATGTGTTTCATTAGGAGATTGTGGGCTAACTCCAAATATCGAGGGGAAAGTTGGTTTTGGTGGGGCGAAGGTTTCGAAAAAAGGTTCGAAAGGAAAAACACCTCCACAACCATTTTTATTTGCGCCATTATATATGATATTTTCAAAGTTACCTCCAGGGCCTGCGCCCGATGGAGGATTTTATAATGAAGAGCAAGGAATTTTTGAACTTCCAGGACACGGCCTTTTAGATCCTTTCCTTTCAGGACTTTCAGGATATGGAGGAGGTGGAGGATTTGAACAAGGGCCAGGAGGAATTACTGGAAACATTGGTTCTATTGCTGGAGCGGGAGCTATTGGAGGAATTGCTGGAGGAGCAGTTGGAGTGGCAACTTATTCTGTTAGTTCCGCAGCATTAGGAAGTCTTACTACTGAAGGTATAACTACTACTTATACACTGACATCAACTTCAGGAATTAGCATATTAGGATCAGGAGTATTAAGTCCATTAGCTTTAACAGGTATAGGTTTAGGTGTTGGAATTATTGTTGGAATTGTCTTAACACAAGTCCTCGGTTGCGGAGAAGTAAAAAAAGTTGAAATAAAATACGAATGCAAACCTGCGCAAGTTCCTTTTGGTGGAAATGATTGTGGGAAATGCGATGATGATCCTTTGAAACCTTGCTCTACTTATCGTTGCCAGAGTTTAGGTGCGAGATGTAAATTTATTAATGAAGGGACAGGTGTAAGTGAATGTATTACTATCGAGGGAGAAGGAAGTATTCCAATAATAACTCCTTGGGAAGAAATTTTGAATACGACTTTTTACAGTTATCAAGATGTTTCAACAAATGGTTTCAAAGTTCGTACTGCGGACAATGAATGTGTCCCTGCATTTTCTCCTATTGTTTTTGGAGTTGAAACAGATATTCATTCTGTTTGTGGTTGGAGTTTAGAAAGAGGATCAAACATTACTGAAATGAATTCTTTCATAGAAGGAAATGTATTCACTTATAATCATACTTTTATGACAGTGCTTCCAAGTGCCGAGAGTTTGTTAGCTGGAGAAGTAAGTAATTTTGAAGAACTTCAAGCAGCACTTGCGACACAACTTGAAGAAGAGGGAATTTCAATTGAAGAATATTTATTGAATAAAGCAGGTGATTTGAATATTTATATTAAGTGTTCGAATATGGATGGAGTAGCAAATGATGTTGACTATAAAGTTAACTTTTGTGTTGACCCCGGGCCTGATGAACAACTTCCTGTAGTAACAGCGACGGCTCCTCCTCCAAAAAAAATTGTTGCATTTAATGCCGAAGAACAAAATGCAGTTTTCTTTGTTTCAGAACCTGCCGAATGTAAATGGAGTAGTGTTAAACCTACAAAGACAGGACTCGAAGCATATAATGATTTAGAAAATGAAATGGATTGTGAATTAGATGCTGAAAATGTGAATTTGCTTGGATATGCTTGTACCACGACGCTTCCAATTTTAGAAAAGGAAAATGACTATTATATTATGTGTCAAGACCAGCCGTGGTTAGCAGAAGATCCTGAGGGAGAAAGAAATGTTGGAAATGTTTTCCCTTATAGTTTGTTGAAAAGTGAATCTGCCTTAACAATTTCGAGTATTAAACCTTCTGGGATAACTTATGCTGGAAGCGAACCAGTAATTGTAAATCTTGAAGTTGAAACAAGCGGAGGAATGGCAGATGGAATTTCTGCTTGCGCTTATGATTTTGACGGCGAGAATCCCTATAGTTTATTTTTAGAAACAGGCGGGAAAAAACACAAACAGATTCTTAGTCAAATGAAAGCAGGAGATTATGAAATTTTTATTCGATGTGCTGATGATGCTTTAAATATTGCGGAAGGAATTGCTAATTTTACTCTCGAGCTTGATACAAAACCTCCGATAGTTACTCGGGTTTTTGGAAGTGGTGGAAATATTATTTTAACAACTGATGAACCGGCGAGATGTTTTTACAAAAATGATTCAAATCCTTCGTGCGGTTTTTCAACTAAAAACGCAATAGAATTTGGAGGAGCAAATACAAAAACATTATCTGCGCCGATAGGACAAGACATTACACATTATATTCAGTGTCAAGATGTTTGGGGTAATCGTCCTGATATGTGTTCGATTATTGTAAAAGAGTTTAAGGACGGGTAAAAGAAAGGTTTAAATAAATGTAACTTTAATGTTACATATGGAACAAAAAGATTACAATATGGAAATTGTTAAAATGCTTTCAACTGAAAGAAAACACGCGAGAGGAATAGCTAAAGATTTGAAAATTAATCATATGATGATAAATAGAAAACTAAAGGAATTAAGTAAAAAGAATGTTGTAGATTTTGATTTAATTGGGAAAAATAAAATATATTTTTTGAAAGATAGCGTCGAATCAGAGGTATTTCAATTAATGGCTGAAGAATATATTTTAATACAGGTTATAAAAAAATACCCCCGATTGAGAAATATTTTGGACAAAATTCGTAAAGACAATCGAATTAAACTTGCAATCTTATTTGGCTCTTATGCTAAAGGGACAACTGATAAATCAAGCGATGTAGATATTTTTATTGAAACAAATGATTTGAAAATAAAAAAGGATTTAGAAAATTTTGATTCAAAACTTAGCGTGAAAATTGGAGAGTATAACAAAGAAAATAATTTGATTAAAGAAATTGAGAGAAACCATGTTATCTTAAAAGGATTTGAGGAGTATTATGACAAATAAATTTTTGAGTAAATTAGTAAAAGAAGGTAAAATAAAATTTGTTGAATCAAGTGAGGAAATAAAAAAATCTTACCTTAATAAATCCGAGAGTAATTTAGATTCTGCAAAAATCTTACTAAAAAATGATAAATTAGAAGAAAGTGTTTCTTTAGTTTATTATAGCATGTATTCATCAATTATAGCTTTATTTTTCAAAATAGGAATAAAGTGTGAAAATCATTCTGCCACAATAATTATCTTAAAAGAAATTTTTGGAATTAATAATTCAGATATTTCTTTTGCAAAAAAAGAAAGAATTGACAAACAATATTATGCAGATTTCAATGTAACGGAGTTAGAAGTTAAAGAATCTTTGAAAATTGCTGAGGAATTTAATGCGAAGGTATTAGATTTTATAATTAAACTGAATAATTCAGATGTTGAAAAATATAAATTAAAATTTAAAGAACTAATTGGAGGCAAGATAAATTTATAAACAATTTTATCGTTGGTAGAAAGATGAAAATACGGGGTGAAAAAGCGCAAGTTACAATTTTTGTAATTTTAGCAGTTGTGATTGTTGGAGCTGTGATTTTATTTTTTGCGTTTACTGATTCTGGTCAGAAAATTATTGCTCCTTTAATTCCTGGAGGTTCTGGAAATGCTGGAAACATTGAAGAGCAATTAACAAATTGTATTTTAGAAAAGAAAAATTTGGGAGGAGATATTCTTTTTGATAGCGAAGTTAATTCAATCTTGAAAAACGGTGGTGAAAAAAATCCGAAATTCTTTTACTTGCATCAAAGTATTCCTCACAAATATTTATGTTATTCTGCAAATTATTATGAGCCTTGTGTTAATCAACAACCTCTTTTAGTTCAAAAAGTTGAAAGTGAGATAAAAAATTCTTTGAGTCCAACTATTGAAGTTTGTATTGAAGAATTAAAAGCTGATTTAAATGACGCTGGTTTTGATACAAGAAATGAAAATTTGAATGTTAGTGTAGATATAACTGGAGAGAATATAAATATTAAAATAGATTATCCATTAAAAATTAAAGAGGGAGAGGGTGTTAGAAGTTTTGATAAATTTGAAATTAAAAAACCGAGTGGGGCTTATCAATTAATTTTGGTGGCTGATTCAATTGTAAGTTTCGAGACAAAATATGGAGACAGCGACCCTGTTGCTTACATGAGTTTGTATCCAAATACTCGAATAGAAAAATTGAAGATAAGTGATGGAACTACACTGTATAAAATTTCGGACAGAACTACAATGGAAGAAATGAATTTCGCGACGAGAAGTTATGCGATTCCGATAGGATATAATTTAAAATGAGAGGGGAAAATATTTTGATGAAGAAAGAAATTTTGTTTGTTTTCTTATTACTAATAGTAAGCGTTTTATTTGTAATAATTCCTTTTGTTCCTGCGCAAGCGAGTGTTACGACTTGTTGTGAAAGAGCAACAGATGGTGCGTACTGTCAAAATGTTCCTTCGACGCAATGTGATGAAAATTATTTGAGTTCTCCGACGAGTTGTGATAGCACTTCGTTCTGTCAATTAGGAACTTGTTATGATTCTGACGAGGGACTTTGTATGGAAAATACTCCTAAGAAAGCTTGTGAAGAAGCAAACGGGCTTTGGACAAGTGAAGAAAATCCGCCTCAATGTGGATTAGGATGTTGTGTTCTCGGAGAGCAAGCAGCGTTTACAACTTTGCAGAGATGTAAAAAACTTGCAGGAAATTATGGTTTGCAAGCAGACTTCAGAGAAAATATTCAAGATGAAATAAGTTGTGTTGCAATTGCGAATGCGCAAGATATTGGAGCGTGCGTGTTTGAATCAGAGTTCACAAAAACTTGCACATTTGAAACAAGAGGAGAATGTAATGCTAAATCGACGGAAGAATCTGTTTCTAATAATCAATTCTTTAAAGATTTTCTTTGCACATCTGAACAATTAAATACGAACTGTCAAAAATCAGAACAGACAACTTGTTTAGAAGGAAAAGATGGGGTTTATTTTGTAGATAGTTGTGGAAATCCTGCGAATATTTATGATGCTTCAAAAATTAATGATAAGAATTATTGGGAAAAAGTTGTGCCGAAATCTGAAAGTTGCACAGCTGGTGGGAAAAATTGTGGGAATTGTGATTATCTCGGAGGAAGTATTTGTGCAGAGGCATCACGAGGAGAAAAAGCAACTTATGGAGATTTTATTTGTAAAGATGTAAACTGTTATGAAACTTATGACGGACAGGATTATATTAATGGAGAATCGTGGTGTGTTTACGACAATGGAAAACCCGACGATGATAGAGTTGGTTCAAGACATTATCGGCACGCTTGTTTTATGGGAGAAGAAATTGTAGAACCTTGTGCAGATCTTAGACAAGAAGTTTGTGTTGAAGATTCAATAGAAGATTTTTCGCAGGCAGGTTGTGTTGCAAATTTATGGGAAGATTGTTTGATTCAAGAAAGAAAAAATGATTGTGAAAATTCTGATGTTCGAGATTGTAAATGGATTCCAGTTACAACAGGGGGCGGAGATGTTGTTGGAGGAATTGTTGATAGTGTTAAAGAAGGAATATCTGGACTTTTCTTGAATGTTCATAATGATGAAAGAGATCAAGGAGCTTGTGTTCCCGATGTTGCTCCAGGTTTAGAATTTTGGGGAGAGGGAGATGGTGCTACATCGCAATGTGATTTAGTTAGTTCAAGTTGTGTGATTACATATGAGAAAAAATTAATTGGTCAAAAAGAATGTGTGAATAATTGTTTTTGTGATATTAAAACAAATCCGCAAGCGGCTTTGCAAGCACTGAATATTTGTTCTTCAATAGGTGATTGTGGTCCTGGTGCGAACTATATTGGAAAGAATGTAAATAAAGGATATGAATTTACAATTGATGATAAAAAAGTTGGAAAAGATTTAGACATCGGTTTTCTTAACGCTGCTGATGGTGCTAAAGAAACAGGGCAACCTGCAGATCCGACGGCAAATCCTGATTTTAGTGGAAGTCAGGGAGGAGAATTTGTTTCAAATTCAGAACCTGCACCTGTTAGTGGAAATATTGTCAAAGGAATAATTAGTGAAACATATAGGAGAATGGCGTCATGAAAAAGTTTCAAGGAAGTTTTTTAATAGCAAATTTATTAATTGCAGTTTTCGCTTTTGCATTTTTATTTGGAAGTATTGGGGTTGTTGAGGGTCAAGCGGAAGCGGAAGCTGGAGGAGTTTTAGATTTTATTGAAGGAAAATCGGATAATCTTCCATCTACTCTTTTAGATAGAGCGGAAGCGGAAGCTAAAAATAATGAAAAATGGTATAAACAAATTGGAACCGGAGAAGGGAGACTTAAAAAATCGGCAGGTTATGCAGGAGCTGGATTTGTTGTGGGACAATTAGTTAAAGAATTTATGGGAGATGAACCTTGGGGAGTTGCTTTGGGAAATGCGCTTCAAGTTGGAGGATTTGCGGCAGGGACTGCAAATTTATTTGCTGGAGAAGCGGGAACTTTTTTAGGAGCCAGTCCTGCAATCTGGGGTCTTGGCGTCGGGGCAGTTGTTTTCTTATTAACTTATAAAAAAGTTTCATATGAAACTGTATTTTTTACCTGTCAACCTTGGGAAGCTCCTATCGGAGGAGATGATTGTGAAAAATGTAATGATGGTATTCAACCTTGTTCTGAATACAGATGTAAATCTTTAGGACAGGCTTGTGGAATAATTAATGCTGGAACTGAAAATGAAATGTGTGTTTGGGAAAATCGTAAAGATGTAAATAGTCCGGCAATTCAACCTTTGGAATCTGCTTTAACCGATGGTTATATTTATGTTCCTTTTGGTGCAAGACCTCCAAACTGGGGAACTGGAATCAAACCGCAAGGCGAAGATTGTATTCCTCCATTTACTCCAATACAATTTGGAATTCAAACAGATAAACCTGCTCAATGTAAAATTGATTTCTTAATTAAAGAAGGAGGAGGACAAATAGAAGGAGCTGTTCCTCAAAGAACAATAGAACCTGCAGGATTTGATAATATGCAATATTATTTTGGAGAATCAACACTTTATGATTATAATCATACCCAAGTATTAAGTCTTCCAAGTCCAGATACAATTAATAGAATAGGAGAAATAAATGTTAATACAACCGGCGGATTAGAAATAAAAAACGACGGAAATTATAACTTATATGTAAGATGTAGGAGTGCAAATGGATACTACAATGCGGATCCGTATTCGATAAATTTCTGTGTTCAATCTGGACCTGATTTAACTCCACCAATAATTGAAGAAACAAGTATTCGCGACGGGCAACCTGTAAATTTTGAAGTTGATGAAATTCCGTTGAGTGTTTTCACAAACGAGCCGGCAAATTGTCGTTGGGCAAGAGATAATGATTTAGGTTTCAAAGATATGGAAAATGAAATGGTATGTGCAAATAATTTACAAGATGTTAAAGATAATTTATTATATGAATGTAGAACGACACTGACGGGAATTCAAGATAGAGGAAATAATTTATTTTATTTCAGATGTGAAGACCAGCCTTGGGAACCTGTTGCAAATAGAAATCAAATGCAAATTGGAAAGCCGTTTACTATTGTCGGAACAGAGCCTTTAAATATTCGTGAAGGTAGCGTTGTTCCTGAAACAGGCGCGATAAAAAAAGGAGCGACATCTGTAGTAACTGTTGAGCTTGGTTTAGAAACGCAGAATGGTTATGAAAATGGGAACGCAAATTGTTTGTATAGCGCAGATAATAAAACATTCATCAAATTCTTTGAAACAGGAACTCATTTACATAGACAAAACCAGGATTTAACCGACGGAAAATATACTTATTATTACCAATGTATTGATTTAGGAGGAAATATGGCTCAAACTTCTACAACGTTTGATGTATTTATTGACAAACAAGCTCCGAGAGTAGTGAGAGTATTAAATGATGGAAATAGATTAAAGATAATCACAGATGAAGATGCAATATGTCGTTATTCAAATGATGTTAAACTTCAATGTAATTTTGATATTAATGATGGAGATGGAACTCCGTTGCAATATTCACAATCAGATAAGAAAACTGAGCATTTAGCTGTTTGGAATTTAGAAAATAATTATTATATTAAATGTATGGATGAAAATGGCAAGCAACCTAATCCTACAGAATGTTCAATTGTTGTAAGACCTGTTGAATTGGCTGAATAGACGCGACCGAAGGTCGCGGTGGTAGTTCGCTAACGCTCAAATTATTGAAATGTTTTCTTGTTCGAAGACAGAAAACATTTCTTAGGTAAATTTTGTTAATGTCTAAAAAATTTGAGATGAGAGGTAATTTTAAGAATTTGTTTTGTAAATCTAAAATCCTAACGCGCAAATATTTTTTCAAATTACTCAAATAAATCTAAAATCTAAAATTTATTATTTAGTTATTAATTTAGAGAAGGAGAATGTTTCTAATAAGATTTATTCTCTTCTGAAATTATGTTCTATATAATCTATTAAAGACCTACCAGTTAACTTTACACTACTCGGGCCATTTCTTATGTAAAACTCTTCGTCGTCTTTATTTCTCAAAAAAACTGGTTTCTTACTTCTTATACAAGTTATTTTCAAAACATGTCTGTCTTCTATAGGGTGTAATTCAAAATTAATAAAAGGGAGAAATTCCGCGCCGATATAAGTTTTTAGCAAATTAGTAAAATGTAAATTAAGTGCGTCGTTGTCTTTGAATTTGTCATTTTCTAATCCGTGAACCTTTCCTTCATCCGATACACCGATTAACAAGGTTCCTCCGTCAGAATTCATAAAAGCTGCGAGAGTTTTCATATTTGCATGTTCAATTCTGGCGTCGATTTCTTTTGTATGTAAATTTGTCCTTAAAGTTGATTTGAATTCTAATTTTGAACCTTCACCTTTAGAAATTAAATTTAAAATTTCTATCGAAGAATCTTCCAAAGTATTTCTTGGGCCAAAGAATTTAGGATGTTTATTCATTTTTTTAATTATAAATTCTGAGACGATTTTTATTCCTCCATTCTTTATGTAAGAATATCCGACTATAGATACCAACATTGCGCCTAACATATTTATTGACAAATCTTTCATTGTGTCTAACAGAGATTTTTGAAAATTAAATCCGAAAAAAGTATCTAAAGCGAATTCTAAAATTTCCCAGACTGTGCCCATTGCAACAGCGAATGAAAAAGTCAAAAAAGAAATAATTAACGGATTCGCATTTATTTTTTTATCTTTGTATAAAACATAGAGTATTGTTAATCCGACGATACTTAGAGAAATTGAAGCGATTAAATTTAATAAAACGTCCCACCACCAAAATTCTGCGAAAAGTCCCCTTACATCGCCTAAAAATAATAATCCGTAAAGAGATAATAAAATTATAATTTCATATTCTGCAGGGAAATTTGTGTTGAATAATTTTTTTGAAATGAATGGAGCAAATGTTGCAAGGAATCCAAAAATAGAGAACGCAAGGACTAATGGGCGATTTGAATATACGGCCATAAAGAAAGCCAAAATTAACATTCCTCTAAGAAAGTTTATAATTATAAATTTCACATTCCCTTTATTTTTTTTCATAAATTAATCTATTTCCAGAGGTATAAATAAATAACGGCGATGAGAGGAAACTTTAATAACTGGATTGATTTTTGTAAAATATGGTAAAAGGAAAAAGGGGACAGTTCCAGATAAGCTTTGGAATGATTTTCTCTATAATTCTAATTGTAATGTTTCTTGTAGTTGCGTTTATTACAATAAAATCTTTTTTCGGTGTAAGATGTAGTGCTGAGGAAGGGATTTTTCTTAAAGATTTGCAAAATGAAGTCGATAGAATTTGGAGAGGAAGTGGAGCTCAAAAAACTTTTGAAGGAGATATTTTAGGTTGTGAAATAGATTATGTTTGTTTTTGGGAAACTCCAGAAATTAACGGAGAGTTTTCATCTTTTGCAGAAGACGATTTCAGTGAATTTACTGGAGACGAAGGAAATCACAATCTTTACTTTTATCCTCGTAGAAACGCCGATGTTCCTTCAACATTAATTAAACATCTTAATTTAACTTCATTAACTGATAATCCGGTTTGTTTCAAAAAGGAAGGAGATAAATTTAAAATTCCATTAAAGAAAGATTTAGGTGAATCTTTGGTAAGAGTTTCAGGTTAATATGAATAAAAAAGGAATGGAGTTTGGATTTGCATGGCTTTTTGCAATTATGGTAGGAGGGGTTATTTTATTTTTGGCGATTTTTGGAGTTTCAAGACTTATTGATACAAGTCAAGGAGAAGTTAATACAAAAGTTGCTGTGGAATTTGCAAATGTATTGGATCCTTTACAAACTGTTGTTTCTGAAAGTTCTGGGACGCAAATTGACCTTCCTGTTGAAGCGAAAATTTTTACCTCTTGTGATTTAGAAGGCAATTTTGGAAATAGTCTTGTTTCCTTTTCTGAAAAAATTGGTTTCGGGGACAAATGGTCCAAACTCGGAGGAGAAGCACGAACAAAAAATGCTTATTTATTTACGGAAAATGAGATGCAAGGTAAAAGAATAAATTTTTTAATTTTCCCTTTTTCCATGCCTTACAAAGTCGGAGATATTTTAGTTGCTTACAATAAAAATTATTGTTTTGTTGATACTCCGGTATTAATTGAAAATGAGTTAAGAGATTTATTAGGAGATGAAAATTCAAATATTGTCTTCGCAGATTCTTTAAATTCATGTCCTGATGTGAAAAAAGTTTGTTTTCAAGGAAATTGTGATATTAAAGTAAAATGTGATGATTCTGCGTGCACTAAAGGTTTTGTAGATAAAGATGGTGGAAGAGTTTATTTCACAGATAAATTAATTTATGGAGCTATTTTTTCATCTCAAAAAAATTACGAGTGTAATGTTAATAGATTAATGAAACGTTTGTCAATCATAAGTGAAATTTATGCTAAGAAAACTCAATTTGTTTCTTCGAGAGATTGTGTTAATATAATTTTACGTCCGGACATTGTTTCTTTAAATGCGAGTTCGGCAAATTACAGAACATTAAACGACCTTCCTAAAATAGAAAGAATTTCAAAAGTAATTGATGATAAAAATAAGGAGTTAGAATGTCAGCTTTATTAAATAATAAAAACGGGCAGTTGAAAATACAGCAAATGATTTTTATGTTATTGGCTGTGACTTTGTTTTTTATTTTAGTGGGATTATTTTTTGTTTCTTACAAAGCGACAAATTTGCAAAAAGAAGTTGCTTCATTAAAAAAAGATAAAGCTGATGGGCTTGTTGGAAGAATTTCAGGAAATCCGGAGTTTACATTCGAAGGAAAATCAAATGCGATTGATGCTGATAAACTTATGATTTTACAGACGGAAAATAAATATACTTTTGTTGAAAATGGTCGCAGAAAAGCATTTTGGGGTGTCGAAGGAATTATTGTAAGAAAAATTTATCCGTTGGGAGAAGACATAGAATGCACAAGAGATAATTATCCAGATTGTAATTTAATTAAATTATTTACTAATGAAAATAGCGCTCCTTCTTCGAGTTTTGTTTCGTGGTGCACTAAGAAAAATTTTCAAGGAGTGAATTATGATAAATGTGAATTAGCTGAATTAATGATTAAGGAAAGTGAGTTAGAATGAGATTAAATAAAAAGGCGCAAGAAGAAATGGTAGGATTTGTTTTGATAGTTGTAATTGTGGCGATAATCGCGGTGATTTTTTTAGGAATTTCATTAAGAAATTCTGGAGGAGATGTAGGAGATGAAAGTGAGAAAATAGGGAGTTTTATTGATGTGGTATCTCAAACAACAACTAAATGTGAAATTCCAACGGCTCACTTTCAAGATGTTGGGAACTTAATCAGTAAATGTTCTCAGGGAAAATTATGTGATGGATGTGATGGAGAAACTTGCGGGACTACAAAAAGTGCTTGTGAAGTTCTTAAAAATACCTTAACTGAAGCAATGAAATCAAGTTATGTGGTTAGTGAAGGAAGTTATGTAAAATACTATAATTTGACACTTTATTATGAATTGGACAATGAACTTTTAATTGAACCTATAATTATGGGGCCTCAAGATAATTGTTTAGGAGATTTATTATTTAATGAAAGACCGGTTTATAGTGGCGGGGAAAAAATAAAGCTGTCTTTAGAGGTTTGTTTTAATAATTAAATTCTTATTATTATATTAATAGAATTCGCGGTTAAAACTGGTTTGTGGGTTCTTCGTTTTCCGGATTTTTCTTCAATTAAATCGATAAAACCAAATTTTCTCAAAAGCAAGATATCTTCTCTAACTGTCTTAAAATCTCGTTCTAAAAATTTAGCTAAAGCATATAGAGAATTAGGTTGCTTCATTTTGATAACATGTAAAAGTCGTGCCTTCTCATTACTCAAAAGTTGTCTTACTAGAGATAAATCTTTAACATTATAGTCCTTTTTTTGTCCGGTGAATTTTCTAAATACCGACGTGAAGGTTCCACCTCTTTCATAGATTTCAATAAGCCTTGTTTTATCTGTCATTGTTTTTATCTAGGGTAAATTTAAGCATATATGGTTTTTTTAACCCCATATTGAATCACTTCTTGCCTCATCTTACTATATAGGGGAATAAAAACCATATACGTTAATAAATGTTTCGATTTAGATGTTAGAAAATGTGTAAGTATTTTCAGTGGTAACACCCTATTTATAAAAGAAATTGAAAAAAGAGTGAATTTTTCAATAATTTAAAGAAAAGATTTATAAAGTTAAATTCTTTATCTTAATTATTAATATCATTTGCCGACGACAAGCCCATAAGGCTATAGAATTTCTTTGAACGAACACAATGAACAAATAAAATCGTTTAAAGAACGCCGATATCCACAAGATATCGAAAAATGAAATATGATTTGAAAGGAGGTTATAAAAAAATGAAATTTAATTTTAGAAAAATAGGATCTGTTATGGCTAGTGTTGCTATGTTAGGATCTACTGTAGGAATCGCTGCAGCTGCTGCTTACCCTGGTGCATTTACTAGTGGTGGAGCTGATGGTGTAGCAATTGT
>PFCU01000012.1:0-4586 GCA_002763155.1 Candidatus Pacearchaeota archaeon CG10_big_fil_rev_8_21_14_0_10_30_48
CTTTTCTTATTTCTTCTTTTTTCATTAGATTCACAGGTTTTCACCTGCGAACTAATTTTCGGTTTTGCCTAGTGACATATGTCTCCTTGTTATACAGCCCAACTTGCATAAGCCTGCCAGCCTTGAAAAATTTCTAATATTTTATCTTCTAAAATAAGTCCTTGATTGTATTGTTTAATTTTATTTTCTATATTTCTAATATTTCTTTTTCTTAAAAGTTTAAAGTGATAAAAATTTCTAAATCCTACAAAATCAACTCCTCTTGATAATGAAAAAACAGTTGACTTATCTTTATGTAATTCTAATTTTAAGTTGTTTTTCAAAAAATAATTTATTTCTTCTTTCCAAGTAACTAATTGTTTCTTAGATTTATGTAGAATAACAAAATCATCAACATATCTTATGTAATATTTTGCTTTTAATTTGTGTTTAACAAAATAATCCAATTCATTAAGATAAATGTTGGCAAAGAATTGACTTGTTAGATTGCCTAAAGGCATTCCCTTAGGTGTCTCTTTTGAAAAAGTTTTATTACTTATAATTTGTTTTATTAGCCAAATTGTTCTTTCATCCTTGATTTTTTTCCTAATTATTTCCAGCAGTATGTTATTATCAACTTCTTGAAAATAATGTTTGATGTCTGCTTTCAAACAAAATGCTTCTGAATTTAAATTATTAGTTGTTTTCATCTTGAATTTGTCGAAACGTTTTATTGCAAATAAATTTCCCTTAGCTCTTCTATTTGCGCAGGAATCATAAATAAATGTTTTATCAAAAATTAGTTCTAAAACATTCACAATTGCATGATGGATAATTCTGTCTCTAAAATCAGATTTAGAAATTTTATGAGTTTTGGGGTCTCTTAGAATAAAAGTTACTAATTCTTTTGGAGTGTAACTTTGATTTTTTAATTCTGCATGTAATTGTAATAAATTTTCAATTAAGTTCGCTTCAAAGAGTTTAACATACGATTTTTTGGTTTTTCCTTTTTTTGCTTTTCTCCAAGCTATAATTAAATTTTCCAGCGAATAGATTTTTGGATAAAGATTTTTGCAGGTTTTCATAAAATAATCTAGCTCTTGAGCTATTTCGAGAGAGTCATTGGAATTAGAAGGATTCCTGTTGCAATTGAGATTCGCCCTATCTGAGTTAGCATTGAACCTCGCGACTCTTGTAGCATATTCACCATTTTTACACCATAATTTTAAAATTCATTCAAAACTTGCCCAAGGTTTATCATTACTACTAATTATCATTATTGAATTTCATGACTTAAAATAAATTTAAATGATGTGCTAATGAATATGCATGTAGCCCAAGAGCTTATAATTTAAGCTAACAGGCAATTAAATTAAAGAAATAGTTATTTTAAATTTTACTACAATTCACGAGCGTGTCGCTTCGCGACACGCATATACCCCGAGAGAGCCATCGGAACCAGAAGGATACCCGCCGCAACTGAGAACCGCCCTACCTGAGTTAGCATCGAACCTCGCGACTCTTTTATCTTCAGGAGTCCAATAATATAAATTTCCAGATGAAGTGTTTTGTCTTGGGAGTCCTTGAGGATTTGGATTGTTTATCCATGATTCTAAATTTATTCCAGGAGTTTTATCTTGAGTTATGTAATCTGAAATTTTTTCTTCTTGTGTTTTATTTCTTGTTAAGATATACATTCCATCTTTTCTTTTTTCAAAATATGCATCTATCCAGTTTGATCTCCAAGGTTCTCTGACTTCTGTAATTTCTTTAAATAATTGTTGATATTTTTGGTCTGAGTTTAAGTGTTTAAGAAATGTTGCGAATTCTATTAGAGTTGGCATTCTTAAATTTTCTTTTTTTAGTGCTTTATGTGTGTCGTCCCAGTTTAGGTTTAAATGTGTTCTTTCTCCTTGGAAATATAATTTTATTTCTGGAATGTAAATTTCATTGGGATTAATTTGAATTGTTGTTTGAGTTTCTGGTTTTTCATTCGGGTTTTCTCTAGCTTTAACTCTTGCTAAGGCTTCTAAGTAAGATTGTTCATTTATTTTTGTTCCTAATATTCTTTTTGGTTGTTCCATTTTTTATGTTATATTTTTAATGAGGAGATAATTTTTTGTAAGTTTTATTTGTTATATCAACCATTAATTTTGATAAATCATCTCCAGATGAAACATAATATACTGGCAGATTCCAACTTTCTAAATCTTTTGTAAAACGAGTTTTTTCTCCAATCTGTAAATGAGCAAAATGATTTGTTTCTAATTCTAAAAGAGATTTTATTTCTGACTTTTCAGAATTCCAATTAGATATTTCTCCATCTGAAATTGAGAGAATAAAACTCTCCCTGCCTTCTAAAGATTTTTTTAATTGCGACGCGTCAAGAGTTGTTCCACCCCAATCTGGATTTAAAACGTATCTTCTTACTTCATCAATTTCAGAATAATTTCCTTCTTTCTGTCTTGTTGATGAAGAAAATAAAGATACTCCATGATTAATATATTGGGCGATTCCTTGTTGTTGTAAGAAATTTTCAATCCCATAAAATCCCAAAAGTGCGTAATGATATTTACTATTATCTCCCCATGGAATGAAACTTGTGCTTCCAAAGTTATTATCATTTTCCGGAGATAATTTCATACTCCCAGAATTATCTAAAATAAGCATTTTGAAATTTGGAAAAGATTTTCTTTGGGTTTTACTTTTTGCTTCGATTATTAAATAATCTCGAGGATATGCAAATTCGACTCCTTTAGAAGTTATTACTAATTTTGAAGGTTTTATTTTTCTAGCATCATCTGATTCTGAATCAAATGCTCGATAATTCAATGGATGAATTTCTAAAGATTGTTCTCTTGAAAAATTTTCTATTTCTATAGGAATAGATCTTGCTAAAGTTCTATAAAGAGAATTAAGTTGTTCGAAAGATTCTATATTTGAAGATTGTTTTTCTTTTGATTCATATCTTCCTAATGAAATTTCTTCTTTGCCTTTGCCAGTATTCATTCTTTCAGAGACTCCATTTCCTGATTGAGGAGAATCCTGATTTGGAGTTCCGCTTTCTGGATTTGAATAAGCTGAAAGTCTTTCTCTTGGAGTTTTCTCTAATAAATCTGCAAGATTTTTTGCAAATATTTGAGCCATTTGAGGCCATTGAGATTTAACAAATAATTGGTTAGTATTTTGAATGTCTTCTGGAAGAGAGAGTTCTTCAATTGTTTTTCTTACAGCATTATCTACTTTTTCATCATTAGAATAATGTTTTTTTAATAATGATTTATCTAATGAATCTCCAAATAAATGTAAGTTCAATTTAACAAACGCTTCATAAAATGGAGTGAAAGAATTTTCTCCTTGTTGTTTTAATGAATGTCCTTCATTATCCCAAAATAAAATTTGCCCTGAAGCACTACCTTGATATTCTCTTACTCGAGGGTTGATAATCATATCTTCAAAAGCATTGGCTACATATTCTGCATGATTTTTTTTTCCTTCAGGCAAAGCAGTTTTAATTTCTTCTAAAATTTTATCATGATTGTATAAATCATATGGGCAACCCTTTTTAGAGCTATGTGGGAGAGACCAATGAGCAAATTCGTGTAATGAAACATCTGTAACTAAAACTTCAAGTCCGTCATCTTCATTTATTCCTTTAAGTTTTGCATAAGCTCTTTGTCTTAATGTAGAGAGAGGATTAAACCCTTTTCTTAAATTTACTTCTACATTCCAAGTCCAAGGAGAAATATGTGCATTGACATTATGTTTTTGACCTTCAATTTCTTGAATATTTATTGAACCTCCGACTAACCCAATCTGATTTTTTATTCCACTTAACTTTTGTCTTAATTTTGTAATTTCCATTTTTAATTTTTCACGAGCGTGTCGCTTCGCGACACGCTAATACCCCGAGAGAGTCATTGGAACCAGAAGGACCCCTGTCGCAATCGAGATCCGCCCTACCTGAGACAGCATAGAACCTCGCGACTCTTTCAGTATTTTGTTCTGGAGCTGAATTTACTCTCCAGATATAAGCCTCTTTGTTTGTTATCCATGTGTAAATGTTATTTATTTCTTTGATATCTGAAGAACCTAAAATTGCTTCTAGGAATTTTGGTTTTTTTAGATTTTTAATCCACCCATCTTCTCCAATAATGTTTTCATCTATTTCATATTGTTCTTGTGTTCCAAAATTGTGAGTTGCTTTGTCTTTTCCTCTTGGAGTGTAAGTAATTCTTGTTAGAGTTGTTAGCCATTTTTCTCTAAATTGTTGTTCTAGAAATTCTCTTGCTTCTTTTGCTTGATTTGTATCTCTTTGTTGGTATAATGCTTTGAATATTGCGTGATGTAATGGCATGTCTGCTGTGTAAAATCCATTAGTTTGATTTCTGTAATCTGCCCATTGTTGTTGTGTTTTAGAATTTCCATTATCTAAAAGTTGTTTTGATAGGTTTACATTATAAATTCCATTCTTATATTCAACTCCTTCAATTTTCCATGCGTCTTGTAAATTTTGAATTGTTGTTTGAGTTTCTGGTTTTTCATTCGGGTTTTCTCTAGCTTTAACTCTTGCTAAGGCTTCTAAGTAAGATTGTTCATTTATTTTT
>PFCU01000012.1:4598-6588 GCA_002763155.1 Candidatus Pacearchaeota archaeon CG10_big_fil_rev_8_21_14_0_10_30_48
TTTTTTTGGTTTAATTATTTAGTTTTAGTTTTAGTTTTTATAAATTATTTATCTTTCTCTTGAGATTTTGCAATATGTTTTAAAATATTTTTCATAAAATGCCATCTTCCCCAAAATTGATTTAAAGTGGATTCTCCAATTGTTCCTTTGTCTGCTTCAAATAAAGCAACAGTTAAATTATCTTTTTGCTGTTGAAATTCTCCTGCTGTTGCTTGAATAACTGAATCAATCGCGACGTAATGATCATTAGAGTGATTACTTCTTACAGCTGCTTCATTCAATACTCCAGAATAAGGTGCTACTAATCTATACGCGGTCATCATTGAACTAAAGGCCCCAGAATTAATATCTTCTTGTTCGGCACCTTTTTCTCTTGCTATTTCATCAAGAGCATTTGAAAGTTTAATTGTGGACTTTGCTGCCCTCATAGACAATGGAAGAACTAACGCTTCATCAGAACCTTGAGAGTGACCATCTAAGGAATTAGGCCACGCTTCTTTTAATTTTCTCTTGCTTTTTACTTCTCCCTCAACAACACAATAATCTAAACCATGGACTAAATAGTTGGCAATAATATTTTTTTCAAAAGGTGTTTTAATTCTTTCAAGAGTTTGATATTTTCCAATTATTTCATTTCCATCACCATTCACATCCGAGGTAAATTCAACTCGAGGATTTGTATTTTCTGCTAAAATTTCTAAAGTATCAGAAGGTGTTGGGGAAAAATAATCTGTATCTACAATTACATGCATTCTATCTTTCAAAGCTCTTCCTAAATCATTTGAAGATTCTGTGAAACTTCTACCAATATTTCCTGTTGCAATTCCGACGCTATATCCATTTCCTATAGGGTATGCATTCCCGTCTATTTCAATAAACCCATCAAACAAATTAAAAAGTTGAGCTCTTACTGCTGGAACGCAATTTGGAAGTTCATCTACTACAATTAAATTATAATTGATTGCGTCTGTGATTTGTTTTGAATTAATGCCTTCAATACTCTTTCCATTTTTTATTGCACTAAAAAATTTAGGATTAATTTGTTGAAAAAGTTCTCTTGTATCCATATCATTTCTTCCTAAAACGAACATACTTTTGTTCGGAAAATAAGCCATTGCGTCTCTTGCTAGTTGAGTTTTACCACTTCCAGTATCTCCTTGTAAAAATAAATTAAGTCTTCCATAAAGACATGCATCTGCTAAATCAGACATGTAAATTGGAACTCCATGTAATTCTGCAACTTCTGTCGAATTTCTATAAATTCCTTTCATCTTTATTCTCCATTAAAACTTTATTTAAACTAAATTCTACCACATGAGACTTATTCCTAAATCTACCTGATTTGATAGCTTCATCTAACAAATCTAATAATTTTTCTTCAATAGTAATACTAAGCTTCTGTTTCATCGTATAAATTAGCATAAAATCAGATTTATAAACTTTTCTATTGTTTTAATTAGAAAGGAGTAACAATTATTAATAATCAAGAACAATTAATAATTTATAGGGAGGATATTTAATTTAATGATGGAAAAGAGTGAAGATAAAAAGAGATTAAGAACATTTACAAATGAAGAAGAAGTGAAACATGTTGCAAGTTTTGATTCTGAAGGAAAAGTTGTTCTGAAAGATAAATCGAAGATTAAAAAAGGAAAATTATCTCGGGCGCAAGGAACTCGTTTTGAGGTAAAAGTTCGTAAGGATTTTGAAGATAAAGGTTGGATTATTGATAAGTGGACGAATAATGTTGACCTTGAAGAAGGGAAATTAATTCCTGCGAAAAGGAAGTTTAATCCTTTTATGAAAGTGCTTACGATAGGGACGGGTTTTCCGGATTTTATTGCGATGAAAAAAATTTCAAAAGGAAAATATGAAGTTATTGGTCTTGAGGTTAAAATGAAAGGACTTCTTGATAAAATTGAAAAGGAAAAATGTCGATGGTATTTGGAGAATGAGATTTTCAGTAAAATAATTATTGCGAAGAAAGGTG
>PFCU01000012.1:6632-7395 GCA_002763155.1 Candidatus Pacearchaeota archaeon CG10_big_fil_rev_8_21_14_0_10_30_48
AGAAGTCGAATTTTCAAATCGATAAATTTGCGAAGCAAGTATCTTTTCGTAAAGTCGAGGGCACCTACTAGGTCGATAGATTTTTATAATTGGTTATTTTTTATTAAGGATTATGAAAAAGTGGATGTGCTTATTGAGTTTAATCTTAGTCTTAGTGATTTCTTTAACATTGGTATCGGCATCTAGACCTTTTTCACTTCCATGCCCATTTCAGGGAGAAGTTATTAACTCTGAAAAGGCAAATTACTCTTCTTATGTTTACACATTTGAAATAAAAATAACTTTTAAAGAGTCACTTACAGCCAAGGACTATTATTACGATTTGACTCAAGAAAGGTTAGATTCTATGTGTAATCTTTCAGTCGGGCAGGAAATTAATGGGCGTTGGATTTTATATAGTGATGAAATGAACAGAATCAATAATGAAAAGAGCTTAGATAAAATATTACAAAAAGGGTCAATAATTAGAGGTGAAATAGATAGTTATGATTATATAATAAAAAATGTGTACCTCTTAAATGAGTCCAATAATGAAGAACCTGAACAGATTAAATCATCTTTTTGGCAAAAAATAATCAACTGGTTTAAGGGTTTGTTCAGTTAGTCGCGCCTCAGCGCGAGGTGGTGCCCCCGACTTTTTTTCTTCGTAAGATTTGAAAATTCGATTGCGTATAACATCGCGATTAAACAACCCGTAGAGCTCGAGTGGAACGTTAGTGACTTCGAGAGTTTTTTCTGAAAGAAAAAATTTGGGAAAATCCTG
>PFCU01000012.1:7408-8376 GCA_002763155.1 Candidatus Pacearchaeota archaeon CG10_big_fil_rev_8_21_14_0_10_30_48
AAGAATTTTCGAAGAAAATTCGTAGAGTTGTAGGTGCACTATTTTTAGGGTGGGAAAGACGCGAGTTTTTTATTTTAAACAACACAGATAGCTTGAGATTGTAAATCTAATATTCCATCTATAATCTGGTAACTCTCACAACCCTTACTAAATTTAGAACATGTTCCAGATACATCTTCTCTATAAGGAGTTACCCAATTTCCATTTTCTCTTTCCAAATAGTTTTGAGGAGGCACGCAATTTCCTAAACATTGATCTGAATCAGTACATTCTTTTCCAGCATCAGAAAAAGGCAATTGACAATAAGGATTATCTAAAAGTTCATCAGAAGGCAAAAGATATTTATGCCAAATGCCTCCTTTAGATTTACATTCTGCCTCTTCATTTACTGAAGAATGTATTTGTTCTTGAAGTTCGGCAACTTGTTCTAATAGTTGAGCATTTTCTTCTTGAATGGAATTAATTTAGTTTTGAAGATCTTGAACCTCGACTGAAATAGAATCTGGTTTGTTCATAGAGTAACCAATAAAAAATGAGGCGGTTAATAATACAAGAGATATTAAGACAAGTAATATTTTGTTCATAAGAAAAATAAAGATTGATGACAAAAATTTTATTGAAGATAAGGATTTCTCTGCATAATGTGCTCCTAGGCGACATATGTCGATAGCTAAAATAATAACTCAAAATCATTATAAACCTCGTCAGGAGTTTTTCTATTTAGGCTTGTGTGAGGCCTAAAATGATTATACCTCATTCTCCAGTGTTCAGGATTCTTACAGAATTTTATCTCTCGTTTGAAAGTTTGAAATAATCTCTCAACTTTTCCTTGTGTTGTTGGACTATGAATTGCTCCACGAATATGTTTAATTCCCCTCTTTCTTAGTTTAATATCAAACCTAGAATGTTTACTTTTCAATCCATAAGCCGAACCATTATCTGTTAATATTTCTCTAGGTTTTCCATAA
>PFCU01000012.1:8388-9090 GCA_002763155.1 Candidatus Pacearchaeota archaeon CG10_big_fil_rev_8_21_14_0_10_30_48
TCATCAATCAATTTAATCACAATATCTGTTGTGACTTGATTGACTGCAAGAAAAGCTAAACTTTTTCTTGAACAATCATCTATTACTGAAATAACATATTTACCGTCGATTTTTTGATCACTATGATCAATTTGCCATAGCGAATTTGGATGATTTCTTTGCCACCTAATATATTTTATTCTTTTCTTTTTTCTTTCAGGAGGATTAGTTAATTTGTATTTTTTTAGAATTTTGTTAATGGATTTATGTGATAAATTAGGAAAATAAATTTCCAATTTATTTTCTCCAAATCCAGTCTTATTTCTTAAATTTACAACTTTGTTTTCTATTTCTAAAGTTAGTTTACAGTGGATTGTCTTAGGTCTTTTGGATTTATCTTTCAAATCCCATTCAGTTTCATTCAGTTTTTTAGTCCATCTTTGAAGTGTTCTTTTACTCACTTCAAATTCAAATTTAGAGAAGATAATTTTTCTACATTGATTTTGTGAATGTCCCTTAATCCTTAACTTGAAATACTCTTTTCTTATTTCTTCTTTTTTCATTGGATTCACAGGTTTTCATCTGCGAACTAATTTTCGGTTTTACCCGGTGACATATGTCACTTCTGAATACATTTGAAGTGTTATATCATAGAATCTAAAGAAAAATTAAGATTTACTTTTTTTGTTTTTCTATCGCTCCTTAATCTTGGAATTTCCTGTT
>PFCU01000037.1:0-348 GCA_002763155.1 Candidatus Pacearchaeota archaeon CG10_big_fil_rev_8_21_14_0_10_30_48
GCCCTTCCTTCAATAAAAATTGGGGATGTAACTACTGCATCATCTCCAACATTATATCTTCAAGCAGGTTCAGGAGCGAAGGGTTTTAAAATATCTAATAATCAATTAGTATCTGGGTTAGATTTTACACCTTCAACTGCTAATGGTGGAACGACATTTACTACTCCAGTAATGGTAATGTTGGCTAATGGTAATGTCGGGATTGGAACTGTGAGTCCTGTAGCATTACTACATATAGGTGTGCCTGGAGCAAGTCCAGGAGCAACAACAGGACTTAGAATATCTTCTTACGGTAATGCAATAGGTTTAAGTGAATATGTTTCAAATTCTGGACACATTTATTTTGAT
>PFCU01000037.1:386-1016 GCA_002763155.1 Candidatus Pacearchaeota archaeon CG10_big_fil_rev_8_21_14_0_10_30_48
CCACGCCAACAGAGAAATTAGAAGTTATAGGAAATATTAGTATCAGTGGAGTAAAAACATTTAAGGAAGATAATATTAACCAAAATGGAAATAATAATTATTATACTTTATTTAGAATACCTACAACTTCTTTAGCTGATTATCGGCAAATTCGTTTATGGGGACACTGGGCAGAAACTCCTTATACAGGAACAGGAGGTAATGAACAACAAGCAAACTTTGACATACATATTCAAGCAGATGCATCTGATACTTATCCTAGTTGGAGTGCAACATATTCTGGAAGTGGAGACACAAATACTTATAATTTAAGATTAAGAGAAGATGATACAAATTCATATATCTTAGAAGCAAAGGGAGGATTTTATTCAGCACATAGTTTTGAAGTAAATTGGGCTTCAACTGTTTTTGCTCCAACTTTTTCAGATACTGGAACATCTGACGGAGAGAGTGATGGAATAATACCTGTGAATAAAAATTCTTTTATGGGAGCTGTTACTGTTAATGGAAGTGTCGGGATAGGAACAGCGACGCCAACACAAAAACTTGATGTTGCTGGCAATGTCAATATCTCAACTCTTGGAGGAAACATTTCTCTTGGAGGAGGAAGTATTTATTGGGATAACCCTA
>PFCU01000037.1:1050-2352 GCA_002763155.1 Candidatus Pacearchaeota archaeon CG10_big_fil_rev_8_21_14_0_10_30_48
TTGCACCTTGGGGGGTTATTAAATACAACTCAACTTACTTTTTTAGAAGATGATAGTAGTTGAGGAAAATGTTTAAAGAAAACACAAGTTTTATAAACATTCATTATTATTGAATAATTATTCACTTTAAATGAAAACTTACTTTAAATAAAAATGATGCCTAAAAACACAAAAAAAATATTATTATATTTGTTAAAAAATTTTGAATTAAATAATATTAATCAGATTTCAAAAAAATTAGAAATTAGTGTTGGTAGTGCTTTTAAAATTTTAAAAAAGTTAGAAGAAGAGAATATTGTTTTTGTAGTTAATTTAGGGAATGCAAAATATTACAAATTAAATTTAGAAAGTAGAGAAACAATTAAATTTTGTGAATTATTACTTCTTGAAGAAAAAAGAAATTTAAAAGGTTACGCTAAAATTTATTCAGATGAAATTGAAAATTTTAAGAATGCCGATTTAATTATTTTATTTGGTTCTATTTTAAGAAAGAAGGAATTTAATGATATAGATGTTTTATTCATAACTAAGGAAATTAAATCAGTAACGCAATTTTGTTTAGATATCTCAAAAACAAAAAGTAAGCCGGTTGTCCCTTTAATTATGAAAAGAGAGGATTTAATTAATGAATTAAAAATAAAAAAAGATTCTATTTTAGATGTAATGCGAAGTGGAGTCGTGCTAAAAGGAGAGTCTATTTTCTTAGAGGTAATAAAGAATGTCAAAGCATGAATCTAAATTAAATTGGTGTCTTAAAGATGAGAAGAGAATGAAACAAATTATTCCGAATAAAAATCTTTCTAAAGAACATATTTTAAAAGCAAAACATAATTTGAAGGCAGCTGATTTTAATATTAGTGGAGGTTTTAGTGATTGGGCAGTTTCTCAGTTATATTATGCCATGTATCATTCTTTACTGGCAATTTTATTTAATGAGGGCTTTGAGTCAAAAAATCATGAATGCACAATTAATACAATAGAGTATTTAATTGAAAAAGGTAAGATTAATCTTGACAAAGAAGATATTGCATTTATTAGGACGACTGAACAAATGACTCCTAAAGATGTTAAATCATTAAGAGAAGAATTTCAATATGGGACTAAAATAAAAGTAAATGATAAATTGCTTAGCGAGTTAATTAAAAGATCTAAAGAAATTGTGGAAAAGGTTGAGATTTATTTATTGGGATAACCCTAATTCTCGATTGGTAATAAAGGTTAGTTAGGAAAATGTTTAAATAATTTGTATTTAGTTAAATTAAGATGAAACAAAAAGAAAATACGACTAAGAAAATAGAAAAG
>PFCU01000037.1:2362-5892 GCA_002763155.1 Candidatus Pacearchaeota archaeon CG10_big_fil_rev_8_21_14_0_10_30_48
CTTAAAAAACATAATGTAATTAGAGCAGGGATTTTTGGTTCTTTTGCCAGAGGAGAACAAAAGAAAAATAGTGATATTGATATTTTGATTGAATTTGAAGGTAAAAAAAGTTTATTTGATTTAGTCGAATTAAAACTTGAATTAGAAGATAGATTAAATAAAAAAGTTGATATTATAACTTATAAATCAATTAACTCTCTTTTGAAGAAGATTATTTTAAATGAAGAAGTTAAAATACTATGAAAAAATGATAATATCTATTCACAACATATTTTTTTAAATTTATTTTGAAATCTAATTTCCTTCCAAAATTTTGACTTCGTCGAAAAACCTGCCCTATTTTTTGCACTGAGTTTCCAAGAATATGGAAATCAAAATGGTTTCATCAGAGCTGGAAAACAGGAAAATTTATAAATCACTAAAGTGATTAATAATCATCATAAAAGTGATAAATTAAGATTATAATTTAATTGAAATATCATAAAAGTGACAAATGAAAGAATTGAATAAACTTGAACGGGAGATTTGGATAAGTTTTCATGAGTTTGCATACAAAGATGATTTGAAATTATCTAAAGAATTAATTGAGAAACATCCTAGATGGAGTATTATTTCTGGATACTATGCGATGCATGATATTACAAAACTTTATCTTGGAAAAATACATAATATTAAAATTTCTGGTTTTAATGTTCACAAGCAAGTAATTGATTCTTTAAAAGATGTTTTGAAATTAGATAATAAAAAACTGATTGAATTATTGGAAAATGCTGAAAATGAAATTAAAGGGTTAGGTATTGAGGATATTCCTTATCTTCTTGTGGAAGGAAAAAAAGAAAGAGCAAAGGTTCAGTATTATTCTTCAAATGTTTTTTCAGATAATAAAGAGTATGTTAAAAAAGCTAAAGAATTTTTTGAAGAATTAGTTGTTGTTTTTGTTAAAATTATGGAGGATTTAATAAATGTTAGTTGATATTGTTTTGGGAAGCAAAGCGGTATGGAGGATAATTGTTGTTTTAGCAGAATCTCCAGGACAAGGATTTACAAAAGAGGATATTAAAACTATTACTTCTCTTGGCGGGAATTCTTTATTTAATTCTTTGAATGTATTGGTAAAAAATGATATTGTAAATGTTAAGAAAAAAGGAAAAAGAAGTTATTATAACCTAAACCTTGCAAATTCTTATTCTAAAAAAATAGTTGAAATTGCCGATTTAGAACGTAGAGAATTGAATGCAATGGACATAAAAATTACAATTATGTTGAGAGAATATGTGCGGAAAATTGTGGATTTAATTGAGGTTAAAAATATTTATATTTTTGGTTCAATTGTTAAAAATTCATATAATGAAAAATCAGATATTGATATTGCCATTATTGTTAATTCTAAATTATCTATAAAAGAAAGAGTCGAATTAGAAAAAGTTGGAGAGAGTATTGAGAAAAGATTTGGAAGAGAAATTCAACAACATATTTTTACTATTGAAGAATTTGAAGGAAAAAATAAACTCATTGAACAAATTCATAGGGATGGGATAAAATTAATTTGAAACATTTATTGGGATGATTCTAACCTTACTACGATTATTTTATTATTAGATATTAAAACATTAATTTCTGTTCGATAATCTCCAATTCTTAATCTCCAAAGTTTTTCTCCTTGAAGTCTTTTTAGGAATCTGAATGGATTGTCTCTTATAGAATATATTTTTTTTAAAATTATTTCTGCATCTTTTTTAGGAAGTTTCTTAAGGAATTTTTCAGCATTTTCTTTTTTAAGAATTTTATTTTGAAACATTTATAAATTTTTATTAGCATAAAATTTATAAACTATGGCATCTATAGCAATGATAGATGGTAACAACAATACAAGTAAGTAAGGAATTAAAATCTAAGATAGATTCTTTTGGATCTAAGAACGAGAGTTATGAACAAATTTTAGAAAGAATTTATGATATGGCTGTTAAGGTTCAGCTAAGAGAATTCTTAACTACAAATAAAAATTGGGTTCCTATAGATGAGGCTATTAAAGAGGCTAAAAAGAAATGGCCAAAGTCGAAATAGTTCAAAGTCTCAAAGAAGAGGTTTACAAAAAATTTGGTGGAGAGTCAGTAATTGTCTTTAAATTTATGAAATCTCTTGAAGATAATCCTCATAAGGGTAAATCTTTAGGAAGTGTTGGAGGTATTTTGATTAAAGAGTTAAAATATAAAAATTTTAGATTTTATTTTATTGTTGATGGTCAAAAATTAAGGTTATTTTCCGAAGAGGAATTGAAAGACCTTTTAATTAGATTTGTTAGGATGTCTGATAAAAAAGACCAACAAAAAACTATCGAAGAAATTAGAGTTATTTTGAGGAAATTTGAAGAAGAGGGTTTTTGAATTATTTAAAGGTTGTAAATGTGTTGATTTTTATTTCCTGAAAATTTTTAAATTAATTATTAGGTAATTTGTAACAATTGTTGAGAAAAATAATAACACAAACCAAGACAAGGGGTAAATTCCGAAATCGAATGGAAGACAGCTGTAAAATGCGCAGTTTATATTTTCCGAATGATTTGTGAATATCCAAGTTATTGGGAACATTATTAACATTTCAAGAATACTAATTATCCACATGTTAGTTTTTTTCACTTTAATTAAATAGAGCGATAGAAAACCAATTGGAACAATCATTAAATGTTCTAATGAGACAATTTGTTGTAAGATTGTTGGGTTATTGAAAAACGGGGCGCTTATACCTATTAAAAATTTATTAAAAGTTAGATACGACAAAAAATCTAAACCCCAGAGTATTGAAGGAATTGCTAAGATGTTGAGTTGAACTGCGAGCCAGAACCCGTTTCTTTTAATTATTGCAAAACCCATTACGAATAAACCGAGATAACACATCCAAAATAGTTGTGAGTAATTTTTGCTGATTATTGCGTTAGTAATTGCTAAAACTCCCCAAGTGAGAAAGATTAGTCCGAGAGTGTTTAGTGCTGTGTTTTTGTTCATTTTATGTTTAAATATTTAATTAATTATAAATATTCTTTCTATGTCCTACTTTGAAAATTTGTATTCTATCTTGTTCGATAAAAAAAATAATCCGGTAATCTCCTACTCTTAATCTAAGATAATTCCCTCCTTTTAATCTTTTTATATCCTGAGAAAATGGATTTTCTGATAATTCTTCTACTTTTTTGATAATTCTTTTTGCGATAGAATTTTCAAGTTTTTCTAAATTTTGTAATGCGTGTTCTTTCCATTCGATATTATACATTATAATCCAAATCTTTTTTTAACCTCAGCATGAGAAATACTTTTTCCTTTTCTTGCTTCTTCTATTTCTTTTTTTGTTTTTTCATTTAATTCTAAATCGTCTTCTATCATTCTTTCAATTACTTCATTATAGGATTCTCTTTTCATCATCTTCATTTTGTCTAAAATTAATTTGACATTATCTGAAATTTGTATTGTTGTTGACATTTTATATTTCCTTATAATTAGTTATAACTAGCTATAATATTTAAACTTTTTGTTTGA
>PFCU01000043.1:0-12335 GCA_002763155.1 Candidatus Pacearchaeota archaeon CG10_big_fil_rev_8_21_14_0_10_30_48
TATATATACTTTTTGATAATGGGCTTTGGTGAAGTTACAACTTCTTTTTAAAATTCCCTTTTACTAATGCACATTCATTATCTTTCTTAGAATCGAACTAAATATAATTGAAAGAATTAGATAATACCAAAACCAGCTGAAAAATCCGAAGAATTTGAAATCAGGCAATACACTAAAATAATCCATAAACCATCTGAAAAGTAAAATTAAAGGAATACCTGTATAAATAATCGGTCTCATTGAGTGCTTCATCATCAAAGGCATAAACTCAAAACTCTTTTTCTGAAGTTCAAGAACTTTTGCAGGGTCGTCTCTAAATTCTTTCATTTCCTTTTGTAATTCTTTCTGTTCAGCTTTTAATCTTTTCAAAGTCTCTTGATCAGTTCCATATTTTTGTGCAAGAGTCATAAAGATTGATATCAAGAAGACAAGTAAGGTCATTCCCCATACAGGATGCCAGTTAAGCAAAGCACCAATACTTGGATCAAGAAATTTATGAATTGAATCTTTAATCACTGGAATCGTATTCCAAAGTGAGGCAATAATTAAAGAAATTATCATTACAAGAAAGATTATAAAAAATATAGCATTAGATTCGCCTTCTTTATTCATTTTTACCTCACTAAATGAATAATGGTAATTTTTTATTTCCTTTATTCATATTAAACTAAGAGGAAAATGGTTTTTAAATCTACTGAAAGTAGATTTACTTTAGAGTTATTTTTTAAAATGTTACATATAAATCATTTAGAAAATTTTATATAGTTCTATTTAGTTAAGAATTTATGGAACAACACAATATTGCAAGTAGGTTAGACAGAATAGAAAAAGTTTTGAAAAATATACAAGAAAATATGGTTGATGTAGATGTAATTATAACTGAAGAAGAAAGAAGGATGTTGGATGAAAGCATAGAACATGAAAAATCGAGAGAACTTATTTCTTTAGAGGAAATAAAAAATGTTCGAAATAAAGTTAGATAAACAGCCAGAACATTTTCTTTCTAAGTGTGAAGATAAACTTTTTGAGCGAATTAATGAAAAATTGAAAATTTTAAAGAACAATCCTGTTCCTCACGACGCAAAAAGAATTTTAGGTTACGAATTGCCAACATTTAGAATTAGAATGGGAAAATATCGCGCACTTTATAGGATTAATTATGAGAAAAATTGATTGTTATTGTTAAAATAGATAAACGAGAAAAAATTTACGAATAATTTTTTAAAATAAAACAAATTTTAAATCTACACTTTCACAAGTTCAAAGGAGGGGTTGATAAGTGTTCAAAGGAGGGGTTGATAAGGGTGAACCTTGGTTCCCCTTATACTTTGATAAATTTCTTCAAAGCAGGATGCATATCAGTTGCATGTTGTTGCGCAATAGATTGATATAATTGGAACATAATCATAATTACTAGCAAGAACGAAGTTCCAAGAATTAATGTTCCGACTATACCTGATATTGCCGCTAAAAATCCAATAGCTGCCCCACCCATTATTGTTAAAGGTAAAATATATCTTTCTAAAACACTTTCTAAAATTCTTTCATCTTTTCTAAATCCAGGAATTGTTAAACCAGATTGCATAATATTTCTTGCTTGGCTCTGTGCATCCATTCCAGATGTTTTAACCCAGAAAATACCAAATAATATTGAAAAAGAAATATAAAATAAGATATGCCCTATTGATTGAAGAATCATAAAATGAGTATAACTTCCAGTGATGAATGCATTAAGTAAATTAACTCCTCCAATCCACGACGCGAAACCACTTATTGCTTGCCCTTGAGAAAATCCTCCTAAAATTGTTGCTCGGCCTAACCAATTTTCAAGAAGCCCACCTGCGAGTTGAATATTCGCAGCAAGAGCAGATACAAGAATAACTGGAATAACTGAGGTATAGAAAAATGCAAGAGGCCATTTTACTCCGTAACCTCTTATTCTATCATATGATAAAGGAATTTCAATTTTAAGCGCTTGAGCCCAAACAATTATTAAGAAAATTATCGCTGTTGCGAGAATGGTCACTCCTGCAGCCAGTGCTCCTGTAGGATTTCCATTAATTAAATTAGTAACTAAAACCCAAAGTTGTCCAACAGGTTGAAATCCTCCTGAAATGCCTTCAGTTCCTAAAAATTGAAACAAACTAGTAAACAACCTAAGGCTTACTCCTGCTGCGATAAATAAACTAACTCCTGACCCAAATCCCCATTTACTTATAACTTCATCCATAATTAATATTGCAAATCCTCCTATCATTAATTGGAAAATAATTATTGGTGCACCCCAAGAACCTAAAGAAGAATCCGGAGAGAAACCTCCCATAACTACAAACACAATTGATTCAAAAACAATAAATCCTAAAACCAATAATTTTTGCAACCCTTGAAAATATTTTTTCCCTTCAGCACTATGTGTATCAATATTCAATATTTGACTTCCAACTAATAATTGAAGAATAATCGACGCAGTAACGATAGGCCCAATTCCTAATGAAATAACACTTCCAAAATCTGTTCCAAGAAGAACAGCAAGTTGGTCAAATCTCGCGAGAAAACTCGAAGCCATTCCATATAGAGAAATATTTGAAAGAATAAAAAACGCAACTAAAATAAAAATAGTCCACTTAGCCTTATCTCCAAATCCTAATTTTTCCTTCGGTCCTTCAACTTCGGGAAGGTGCTTCATCAATTCTACTAGATTCATTGCCATCTTCTATTATTACTTTTCCACCTGCTTTTTTAATTTTTTCAATTGCCATTTTTGACGCACTCTTAGCATGAATTGTTAACGGAGTTTTTATTTCACCATTTCCAAGTATCTTGTATTTATTAAGTTTTAATTCTTTATTTCCTTTAGCTAATCTTTCCAATTCTGAAACATTAAGCACATCATAATTTTTAGGTTTTCCTTTTAGCCCTTCTTTTCCGAAATATTTGTCTTTCAAATTAAGCACAAAACTTTTTCTTTGGTCAGCTCTCTTTCCAGTTCCAGCCATACCAACTCCTCCTCTATGACCGCTACCACGTGCTTTCTTCATACCGCCAGTTCCGTGAGTTTTACTTCCTCTCATACGAGATACTTTTTTACGTTTTTTATTTGTTGATTTCATTTTGTTTAGTTTTTGGAAACCCCTTTTTAAAAGGTTTCATTATAGCATTCTCCTGATTAAATCATTAATTTTTCCTTTGTGATTCCCTAAAACTCCTTTCGGGAAATGTTCTTTAGATTTTATTCCACCACGAGGAGGATGCAATCTAAAAAATGGTTTCAAGTTTGACTCTTCAAAGTCAAGTCCCTTAAGAGGTTTAATTTCTTTTTTCTTATCTATTTTTTGTCCTCGTTGTTTAATTAATTCTTTAAGAGTTTCATCATCTATTTTACCATAAGCAATTTCATTTCGAACTTTTTTTAACATTCCTCTAAGAACTTCATTTTCTTCTATAATTACACAAACATATTTTCTTCTTAGTTTTAATCTGCTCAATGTTTCTTGAACATCACTATTTACATCTACCATTCCACGAATTCTTATTATTGCTATCACTTTAATTTTCCTAAAGCATCCATGATTGCTTTTGCATAATTTATCGTTGTCCTTGTTTGACCATATGATTTGCTGTAAATATCTTTAATTCCAACGAGCTTTAAAATCTTTTTCCCCTCATCTCCAATTGCAAGACCTGTTCCTTGAGGAGCAGGGATTAATTTTATTCTAACACTTCCACATTTTCCTTCAACTTTGAACGGAATACTATGTAATTCACTAGAAACTCCGTCGAAACTTCCACTTCCTCTTTTCACTCGGATGATATTTAGCTTTGCTTTTCTCAAAGCTTTTTCTCTTGCAGGGAGAGTTTCTTTTGCTTTTCCAAGACCAAGACCAACATGTCCTTTTTTATCTCCAATTACTGCTAATGCTGAAAAAGTAATAACATTTCCTTCTTTTGTTTTCTTTTGAGATTGTCTCCAAGCTCTTCTTTTTCCTCCACCGAATTTTCCTTTAGCTTGCCCAGCAAATAATAATTCACTTTCAACTTTAATTAAAGTATCTACAACTTCAGGCTCAAGAATTTTTAATTTTTTATCCAATACTTCATCTATACTTTTAATTTGTCCATCTCTTACTTTTTTTCCAAGAGCAGTTTTAGGAACCCATCCACTTAAATGTTCTTCCATTATTTCTTCAGGAGTTTTTCTTGGAGGTCTTCTATATCCTCCTCGACCATAACTTCTTTCTTCCAATATTGGTGCTTCCACTTTAAGTTCTTCCTCTGCTTTAATTTTCTCAATTATTGGATCTTCAATTATTGGTTTTTTCAATTTTGATTCTTCAATTTTTGATTTGATAATTTCTTTTTTCATTTTAATTTCTTTTTAATCTCCATAATTTCTTTTTGCATATTTGTTTTTAGGTGTTTTCCCTGAATTCTTTCTTCGGAAGGAAATACTTTTTTGTCATGAGCAATATCTACTCCAGCGTCGACTATTCCCTTTAACACAGCATATATTCTTCCCTTTGAAATATTTCTTTGAAGACCAATATCCAATATTACTTTCCCTTTTTCTTTTTCAAGAATTTTCTTTCCCATTACATATCCAGTTAAATAAGATGCAGGTATTGATTTGAGAGCTCCAGCATTTTCTTTTGCCCAACCTAATTTCAAAAGATCTCGAGAAGAAACACTTATTATTACTTTATCTTGTGCTTCATGACTCGAAACAAGTTGAACATTAATATACAAATTTGTTCTTCTTACTACAATTCTTGAAAGTCCAGACTTCAAAAATCCAAGTCGTTTTTTATAACTTGTTTTCTTTTCTCTCTTCCGTTTTTTTGGTGTTTTTAACATTTTAATTTTTAACTTTGTAAATTTACAAAATATTGTCCCTTAAATTTCTTTTACTTTTGAATTTACGATTTCTAATTTGCTTTCTTAACTCTTTGCTTGTTTCTTTATCTACTTTTCCTTGTTTAACTAATTCTTTAACATAGTTTCTTAATTTTCTTACCATCTTAACATATTCTTGTTTTCTGTTTTTTACTTTTCTCTTAACATTTCCTTCTCCTTTTTTGTGTTTTCTCTTAACATTTGTTTTCCTTCCTTTATTTTCTTTGATACTAATTGCTCCAGAACTTACAAGGTCTTTAATGTCTTGTCTGGTTATAGCTTCTTTAATTTCATCAAGCCTGTCAGTATTAAAAACAATTTTTGATTTTCCAACTCCAAGTGTTTTAACAGCCAAATTTTTCTTTGAATCTAATTTCATTTTTTCTTTTCCATTGATTTATTATTTTTTGAAGGTTCCTTTATTGATTTGTTTTTTTGTTTCTTATCGAATAATCCGAAACTAAAATTAACTACCTTCAAATCTTTTTCTTGAACTATTTTCATCATTTCTAATTTTTTCTTTGCTCCCATTCTTCCCAATATAACTGCAGATCCTTTCGCTAATTTTTTCATTTCTTCAATATTTTGCACTTGTTGAGGTATTTTTCCATCGATTTTTCCACGAGTCTTTGAATCTTGTTTATATCCGATCTCTACTGTTCTTGGTTTTCCTTTTTCTTTCAAACGCATTTTATTATCTCGACCTTTAGGACGACGCCATTTCTTCAATTTAGATCTTCCCTTTCCAAGTCTTGAATATTCTCGGGTATTTCTACGTAAAAATATTTTAGTTCTCATATTACTCTCCTTGGCTTTTTAGTTAAAAAAATACCATCTTGGAATTTTCTTCTATCTTTATTTTTTATCTGAGTAGCTTTCTCAATATTAGCTGCAGTTTGTCCAGCAAGTTCAATATCACATGAGGTCAATATAATTTCTTTCTTACCCAATTCTATTTCAACTCCAGGAAGAATGTCTGCCTCTCTATTTTTTTTCTCACCTAAGAAATTTTTAATTAAAATTTTATTTTCAGCTTGTTTATATTCTACAGTCATTGGGAAATGCACAAAAGCGATTTCTAATTTATATTCAAATGGTTTTCTTAATCCTTCAACCATATTATTTATGTGTGCTCTAGTAGTATAAACCACTTGCAATTCTTTCTTAGTTGCGTTTTTAGCTTCGATAATAATACTATTTCCTTCCTTTCTTAATTCCACTCCATAGAAATTAAATCTCCTTTTGTTTTCTTTATCTCCAAATTTAAGTTTTACGAAATTTCCCTCTACTTCACATTCAAATCCTTCCGGAATCTCTATTTTTTCAATTAAATCTTCTTTCATTAGTAAAAATATGCAATAAGCATTCCTCCTATTTCCTTTTCATAAGCTTCAACATGGGTCAGAACCCCTTTATTTGTAGAGATAATTAATATTCCTAAATCTCTTGCAGGAAGATATCTTCTCATATATTTATCGATGTTAGGAACACCGACGTTAAAACGAGGTTTAATTGCATTACATTTAATCAATTTTCCAATATTAATTTTCAACTTATTTTCTTCAAGCTTATAATTTTTAATATATCCGTGCTCAATCGCTATATCTAAAACTTTAATTAGCAATTTTGAATGTTTGTTCACCACTACAAATTCTTTTCTTGCCTTTTTAGCATTCATTATTCCGTTCAACGCGTCTGATATTACATCTTGTGACATTTTTTGTTTTTCCTAGGGTTTTTTGTTTAGTTTTTGGAAACCTTTATGCAAATTCTTTGCGAATTTGTATTTGGGCTATAGACCCTTTTCTAAAAGGTTTATTATGAATATTTTTTAAATCCTAATTCCTCCGCTATATCTCTAAAACATTGTCTGCAATAATTTAATCCATATTGCCCAACTCTTGCTCCAAATCTTCCACACTTTTCACACTTCTGTGCAGCAATTCCATATTTTCTGTCTTTCGGTTTATTATGTTTCAAAAATTTTCTAGCTATCGCTGGTTTCGCTCTCAATTGCTTATATATTTTTCTCCAATCACTTGCTGTCATTTTATTCTATTACTGTATCAAATTTATCTTCCATGAATTTTATTATTTCTGCTTTTGTAACTCTTTGTTTTTTAGGTAGTTTACCCTTCTTAATTTTTTTCTTTTGAACTCTTTTACCTCTTCTTTTGAATACAACGGTAACTTTGAATCCAAGCATACCTATTTCTCGATCGTATTCTTCTCCGGGAATTTCAATATATTCGGGAATCCCAAATGAAAAATGATTGTCGGAAATTTTACTTTCATCTAACATATTATCTATTGCAGCCAATAATCTTCCGAGTAATTCTTCTGCTTCTTCTCCTCTTGTTGTAACCATACATCCTACTTCTAATTTAGGCCTAATTCCAAAACCAGGAATTCTTTTATTTGTTTGTCTTTTTGATACTTTTCTCTTCGAAATCTTTTCTAATAGTTTTACTTCTTTTTCAAGAACGTCCTTTACTCCTCCACATGAAAGTACAACTTTCTCCATAATTATTTCTCTCATTACATTAGATTTTTTTTCGCTCATTTAATCCAAAACCATCAAGGCTCCCTTATTTAGATTTACTTTCCCTGTTTCCAATAAAACAGTTACATCGGAATCATTTATTTTTTCAATTTTTCCTTTATTTCCTAAGTATCTTCCTTTTATAATCAAAACATCAGCCTTTTCTTTAAATGAAATATGTTTCTCAATTTTTTTATCTTTAAGATTTAATAAAATTGAATCTCCAACATTAACTTTTTCTTTTGAAAGGATATTTCTTCCATCGTTCATTCCAAGTTGAATTATATTCCCGGGAATTATTTTTTTATTAACTATCTTGACTAATTTCACATTTGCCTTTTTATCGTCGGTTTCTTCAAAGGAAATTTTTCCCGAGTTAGAAAGTGAAATTTTATAATATTTTTTTAGCGACGGAAGTCCAATAGTATCAAAGAGCAATAATGAATATCTATCGTCTTTAATTGGAATACCATTAACTTCAACTTTCTTTTCTAATAATATTTTTTTCAATTCTTTTCTTGTTTGCACATGTTTCAAAATATCTCTCATTGCAACTAAAACAGGAATTCCTAAAATATTTTTATTTTTAGCTACAACTATGAATTTATTTCCTTTCTTAGGAATTGGCCATAAATTACTTATAGTTAATCTTTTTGAGTGCATTATTTTTTCTCCTTAATTTCTTTAGGTTTATCTTTTTGAGTTTCTGATTTTTTACTCTCTTTAGCTTCTTTTTGTTTCTCTGGTTTTTTAGTCTCTTGATTTTTCTTCTTAAAACGTTTTTTATCTTCGAGATTTAAAGTTGTAACTATTAGATTTGAAGGATTAAAGTAAACAGCAATTTTTGTTCCATCTTTCTTTTTGTTTTGTATTCCTTCAATCGAAACTTTTTGTTTCTTAACATTTACATCTCCGATTTTTCCAGTTTTACCTTTGAATTTTCCAATCATAATTTTTACTTCATCTCCTTTTCTTATTCTTACACTTCTAGTTTCATATTTTTTCCTTAATTCTTTAGACAAATGCGAACCCATCATTTTACTTTTGATATGTAATGGAGCATTCGCTCTGTATTTCCTTTGCTTCCTTATTTGTGTGCTTGATATCCAAGCGTTTGAAAATTCTTGTTTCATTTTTAGTTATTCTCCTTTTGGGAACCTTTTTCTAAAAGGTTCATACTACTATCCTCGCATTTTTAGCTACAGTTGCCCATCTTTCTTGAACCTCTCGAGCAATAGGTCCTTTGATTTGAGTTCCTTTTGGGTTTCCTTTTTCATCTTTTAATAATACTACTGCATTATCACTAAATGCAATTCTTTCACCATCTTTCCTTCGATAAGGTCTTCTTAATCGAACTACAACAGCATCAAAAACTTCTCCCTTCATTTCAGGTTTTCCCTTTTTTACAGAGACCTTTACCCAATCAGCAATCTTTGCATATTGTTGTCTTTTCTTAGTGCTTTTTCCCTTTTTTACAGATACAATACGAACTAAATTTGCTCCGCTGTTATCTGTTGCATTAACAACGCTTCCAAGATTCAATCCTCGTGTTGCTTTCGCATTAATTGCTTTCATTTTTTATCTCCATCACGAATTTTATTTATTACAACATGGTGTAAAATTTTACTTAAAGGCCTACATTCTTGAATCTGAATATAATCTCCGATAGCTATTTCATTTTTCAATTTTTCAGGTAATCTTGCATGCATTTTTGTTTTTGTCTTGATATAACGTTCATATTTTTGAATAAATTTTGTTCTTTCAAATTCTATTGTAACTCTGCCTTCAAATTTTCTAGTAACTGTTCCTTGGAATTTTCTTCCTCTTAACGGAACTATTAAATTTTGTTTCTTAGTTCCAACTAGAGATTTGCCTTTCTCGCTCTCGCTTGTTTTTTTCTTTTCCATTTGTTTTTCTCTGTGATTAATCACTTATGATAGAGTTTTCTTCAAACCCTAAAGAGATTAAGGTCGCTTTGATCTTTTTTCTGTGATCTCCTTGAAGTTCTATTTCTCTATTCTTTATTGTGCCTCCGCATCCAAGTTCTGCTTTCAAATCTTTGGCGATTTTTTTGATATCTAAGTTTTTATCAAACCCCGATATCAAGGTTGTTATCTTTCCAAATTTTCTTTTGGCAGTTCCTACACGGATACGTTGTTCACTTTTTGCGATGTCTTCACATACACATGCCTGCATTGGCAGACCACATTTCGGACATATATCCATACTATAACTTCTCTTCAGTCTCCTTTAATTTTATAGACTGAAGCATAAGCAAACGTGCATGAGTCTTTTTAAGTTCTCTCATTTTAACCTTACCTCCCTTACTGGCAGTCACTTTTGCTTTGATTAAATCTAACTTTATATCGTCGATTTTTTTATTTATTTCTGAAATAGATAATACTTTTAATTCATTAAATTTTTTATTCATTTAATTTTCCTCCACTTTGATTTGTTTAGGGGTCAAATCTATTTTATCATGAATCTTAGCATCAGGATGTAAAATACTTACTTGAATTCCAATACTTCCCATTTTTGTTTGAGCTATTGATATTGCTTTGTCAACAACCTTTGAACTATCTCCTACTTTTTTCAAGTATCCTTTTGTGAATCTCCATGTTCTTGCTCTTGCACTTGGAAGTTTACCACTCAACTGCAATTCAACTCCTAATGCCCCAGCGTCTACAATTTGTTTTAATAATCGATAAGAAATAATCTTGAATTTCAAAGAACCTTTACTTTCAATATTCATCGCAATTTCGTCAGCAACTGATTGAGCATCTAAATTAGGATTTGTAATTTCTTGTATTTCTATATGCGGATTCTCAAATTTAAATTTCTTCTTCAAAACATTAGTTAAACTATTAATTTTTTCACCACCTCTTCCAATTATTAGTCCTGGTTTACTTGTGAACATGATGACTTTTTCTCCAACAGGAGTATATTCAATTTGAACCTTTGAAACTTTTCCTTTCCCTAAATAGTTTTTTACAAATTCCTTAATAGCATTTTCTTCTTTTTTTAACGCTACAAATTTTCTTTCTTCCATTTTAACTTATTATTTCTTTCCCTCCTTAGCAATAATTTTCACATGAGTTCTCTTGAATTTAGTTCCACCAAATCTATGGACTTGTTCTGGAGCTTTATTTGGGATAGTTTCTCTAATTTTCGCTGTTTCAAGATTCATACCATGATTAATTCCGTTAGCAGATAATGATTTAAGCAATTTGATAAAATTTTCAGAGGCTTTAACAGGATATTTCCCAGTCATCATCCCTTTACCTTTCTTATGAGCCATCTCTCCAGTCATAGGAACGGCTTTTTTCTTCAACATAACTTGTTCTAAATCTTTAATAGCTCTTTCAATTTTTTTACCTTTGATAAATTTGCCTATTGCGACGCTATCTTTTAATGAAATAGGTAAACTTCTTCCATAAACACTAACCTCTGTTTTTTTAGGAACTTTTTGTTTTTCGGGTTTTTTAGTTTCTTTAGTTTTATCTTCTGTTTTAGTTTCTAATTTTTTCCCATCTTCAGTTTGTTCTGATTTAATTTCTTCCTTTTGAGTTTCAGTTTCTTTACTTTTCTCTTCAATTTTTTCTTTAGGAGTATTACTATGTTTTTGTTTTGTAGTTTCCTTTATTGGTTTTCCTACTTTTCCTTGTTTATTTTGTCTTAATTGTTCATCTGCCATTTTACTTTACACTCCTACTTGCGCTCGATCTTGTAGCTCCAATTCCTGCAGCTCCATGTTTTACTAATCCTCGAGTTAATGCAAATTCTCCAAGTCTGTGTCCTATCATTTCAGGTAAAATTGTTACTTTTTCAAATCCCTTACCATTATGAATTCCAATTTGCATTCCTACCATTGCAGGAATAATTACTATTGCTCGATTATGTGTTCTTACATTTTTATTTTTCGCAATTTTTTTATTAGACCTTGATAGGAACACTTCAACAACATCTGTGTTTCGCAAGATTGTTCTTCTTTCTCTCGCAGGAATTAATTTTGCAAATTCTCGAATATCTAATGATTTAAGTTCCTCAAGAGTTTTACCTCTATAAGTGAATTCTTTTTTCTTTTCAATTTTTACTTTTTTTTCTGATGCCATTGTTTAGTTATTCTTTAGTTTTTGGAAACCTTTATGCAAATTCTTTATGAATTTGTATTTTGGTTATAAACCTTTTAGAAAAGGTTTATTTTTTTCCTTTCTTCCTTCCAGTTCTTCTAGCTCTTACTGAACCAACTTTAGCTCCAGCAGGGGCATTACGTTTTGGAATTTTACCTAGACGTCCGTGAGCTAAATTCTTTCCTCTACCGCTTCCGAAAGGATGATCAACAACATTCATTGCAACTGCTGAAGTTCGAGGCCAAAGCTTGCTTTTTGCCTTTTTAATATAATATTGTTTTCCAGCCTTAATAATTGGTTTAGCTTTTCTTCCATTACCAGCAATAACTCCGATAGTCGCTCGACATTCATCGTTAAAAACTTTCTCTTTTTTTGAAGGCATTAAAATAGTAACCTTACCAAGTTCTTTTTTCAAGATTAATACAGATGAACCGGCAGTTCGAATAAATTTCCCGCCATCTCCTGGACGCGATTCTAAATTGTAGACCATTGTTTTTGTTGGAATATCTTTTAATTTTGCAATATCTCCAGATTCTTTTCCTTTCCCAATTTCAATTTTTTGGCCCTCATACATTTTTTCCGACGCCAAATTGTAAAATACCTTTCCATTAACCAATATTTTTGTAAGAGGACCAGAATGTCCAGCAGAGTGTATAATTTTCATAATTGTTCCACTTCCCTCTGAACTCGGATATCCGATTCTATAACTAAATGCTTTATGTCTAACTCTATAAGTAAGACTTCCATGCCCACGCGCTTGTGAAATTATTCTT
>PFCU01000043.1:12346-12858 GCA_002763155.1 Candidatus Pacearchaeota archaeon CG10_big_fil_rev_8_21_14_0_10_30_48
AGACTTCCATGCCCACGCGCTTGTGAAATTATTCTTTTTACCATTTTATTTTTCTATTCTCCTATTATCCCATAATTTTTTTATTTCTAAATATTTTTCAGCTTGTTTTATTCTATCCCATTCATTTCTGTGTCCACCCAGTTCGAAACAATCTTCTTCAGAATTATACCTTATTAATTCTTGATATGCCCTAAAACCTTCAAAAAAAGTCCTATCTATTAATTCTTCTTCACGACTATTAATTTCTTCAGTTCTTATTCTTTCATTTATATGCATAGTTACAAAATCATAACTTGGAGAATGATTGTTTTTTTCAAGGTCTTCTACACAAAATGCAAAACCTATCTTATTCAAGTTGTTTTTATCTCTAACTTTAACAATTTCTCCCAATTTATCTTTTAATTTTTTTATTATTTCATTCATTTTATATCATTCCTAACTTCGTTGCAATGTCAATTGCAGGATTTTTTTTATTTAATTTAATATAAGCGATTTTTTTAGTTCCACGATTT
>PFCU01000043.1:12875-33009 GCA_002763155.1 Candidatus Pacearchaeota archaeon CG10_big_fil_rev_8_21_14_0_10_30_48
ATAAGCGATTTTTTTAGTTCCACGATTTACAACATTTATTTTTTCAACTTTGACCTTGAACATTTTTTCAACATCTTCTTTTATTGTTTCTTTATTATCTCGACTATCTACTTGGAATAAAATTGTATTATCCATTTCAATTAATCGAATTGCTTTTTCTGTTGTTAATGGTTTGATTATCATTTGTCTCTTTCCTCTAAAGACTTAATTGCTTCTTCAGTATATACTACAACTCTTCCTGCAGGATATAAATCACTTACAGTTAAATCTTTAATTTTTATTTGATTGAATGAATTTGTTTTAATTTCTTCTTTATCACCGGTGATAATTAAAACTCCAGCACTTTTTTTGTATTTTCTATTTCTTAATTTTCCTTTACCTGCTCTTAGAGATTTTTTTCTTTTACTTACTACTTTTAAATTTCCTAAGATATTATCAATACTTTTAATCAAATCTTTAGTTTTTAATTCAGAAAATTTAGATTCTACAATAAAAGGTAAATTTTCTTTTACCTCTTTAACTCTTGAATATCTTTCACAAACAAATTTTGTATTTGCCGTTGCTGAGATTGCAGAATTTAATGCGATTAAATATTCTTTTTTATTTATTTTTTTAATAGGTATAGTTCCTTTTGGTCCGTGAGCTCTTCTACCTCCTCGAGTTGAAGAAATTTCAGCACCTACCCAATAGAACTGAGTTCCACGTCTCCACATTGTTTTTCGAGGAATACGACTAATTCCCTTTCCATAATGTCCTTTCCATTCATGTCTTTTATGACTAATAGTTCCAGAGGCAGAATGTTTTTTACCTGCTTCAGAATCGTGAGCGTAAGGTTGCCAAGTTTTTTCAGATTCATAAACTTTCTTTATAATATCTTCTCTAATTTTTGTAGAAAATGCCTTCGGTAAACTAATTTCTTTTTGTTTTTTTCCATCTATTGAGAGTAATTGTGCTTTCATCTTATTTCAATAACCTCAAAAGATTTTTTAGATTGTGTTTTTGTTGAACGTAAAGGTTGAGTAATTATCAGTTGTCTTTTTGAAGGTCCTTGAATACTTCCTCTTAAAATAATATAATCTGTTTTGATGTTTCCATATTTTTTGAATCCTTCTTTAGGGTTAATATTTTTTTCAGATATACTTCCTATTTCTAATATACTATTATTGTAAGTTGTTCTTGTAAACATTCCAAGTTGTCCTGCCATTGGGACTCTAAAAGTAACTCTTGCTGGATGCCAAGGCCCAAGTGAACCGGTTTTTCTTTGACCCTTTTCAGCTTTATGGGATCTTAAGGTAATCCCAAATCTTTTAACAGGTCCTTGAATTCCCTTTCCTTTAGTAACTCCTCGAATATCTGTCAACCCTCCAGCCTCAAACACTTCAGAAATTTTAATTTCCTTATTCAGATGCTCTTTAATCCAAGCGACTTTTTCTTCTTTAGTTCCAGAAAGTGCAATCTCAACAACGTCTGGTTTTTTCTTAACAGTGGTATTTTTTACAAGAGAATAGGCTATAATTCTAACATCATCAAAATCAGAAAAATCTTCTAGTTTTTTAGAAGTTTTCTTAGGGAATTTTATTTTTCTTATTAATGTTTTATCAAGATCATTAGAAAGAATTTCAGAAGCAACTTTTTTATTTTTGTAGAAACGAATAGAGAGAATTTTTAACGGCGGACACTCAAGAATTGTAATCGGAATAGTAATTCGCTTACCCTTAGTCATTGACTCATTAGTATTATCCTTTACGAACAAACTTTTCATTCCGACTTTGTATCCTATGAATCCTAAAAGTTTTTTGTCAGAATTAGCTTGAGTTATCCCATTCCAGTTTACACTAGGTAAAATCTTTTCAGCCCGTTTTCGAGGCCAATACTGCAAACTTCCTCTTCGAGGTCTTGATGCTTTTCCCATGGTTTACTTTAGCGAAGTAGATTACCATCTTACGGTATTATACTCAGAAAAAATGCGTTTATAAATCTTATTATAAAAAATTATGCAGAAAAATCCTTCTCTTCAATAAAATTTTTGTCATCAATTTTTATTTTTCTAACAATTTTACCCCTACGAACCGCTTTTTCTCTCATCAAAGCAGGGTCTTTTTCATTCTTAGGTATTTCAATCTCACTAATTATAAAATCATGTTGTATGTCTATTTTTTTAAAATCTTTAACATCAAAAAGTAAACTCTTAACAATTTCTTCATCAATAGTTTTTATCTTACAGAAATCGGCCTTTGGAGCTTCATCTCCTTTTCCCGGTTTTCCAGATTTAGGAGTTTTCGGTTTAATTTTTAGTTCTGTTCCTTTAGCTTCAAAACTCAATGCAATAAACGCTTTTGGAAAATTATTACAAAGATTAAGGATTTGTTCTTTTGTCATTTCAGTATCAAGAATATATCTCTTAACCCCTTGAAATTGTTTTTTCTCTTTGAATTGTATTTCATTAATTAAATCTCTCGTAGAAACAATTGCCCCAGTTATTTTGACTTTCTCATTGCTACTTAGCTTTTCAGCAACACTTTTTACTAAATCATTAGCATATTCATAGCTTGTGGAAATTGAAAATTTCTTAGCTGATTTCCTTGCAGAGATTAAAGCTCTATCTTTAAACTCCCCACGAGAAAATTTTGAAAATTGCATATGGACATTTTCATCGACTTTATCTTCAAAAATTTTCTTAATAAACGAATCCATTATAACTTATTAAAAAATAATTATTTAAACCTTTTTAATAAGTTTCTCTTTTTGAACCTATCCCAAAATTTATATATTCAATTCACTATATTTTTAGATGTTTAATGAAAACTCGATAAAACAGATGTTTGCAGGAGCGTTCGTATTACTAATTTTAGTGTTTACTTATTTAATTATAAAACCAATTTTCTTTTCTATGATTTTCGGCCTTATTTTAGCTTATTCATTTTATCCAATAAATAAAATTTTCTTGAAAAAAATAAAAAATCCTTCAATCACAGCATTTATCACTTGTATTATTACTTTATCAATAATTGTAATAGGAACTTGGTTTCTTTTACCAACATTGATTACTCAAGTTTTTGATACTTATTCAGCGATTCAATCATGGGATGGAATTTCTTTCTTAAAAGAGACATTTCCATTTTTATTCACTACACCTCAAATATCTGCTAATTTTGAAGCATTATATAACACCTTTTTATCTTCTATAACTAACGTAACTTTGAAAAAATTAACGACAATAATTTCAGATTTGCCAACATTAATGTTAAAATCTTTTGTAGTTCTTGTAGTATTCTTCTATGGCTTAAGAGATGGAGATAAAATTTTGGAGTTACTAAGAAATTCTTTACCATTTAATAAAAGTATTACTAATCGCTTTTTGATAAAGTCTAAACAAGTTACGTTTTCAGTAATTTTCGGAAGAATTATTGTAGGAATACTTACGGGTTTACTGACGGGAATTGGTTTTTTCATAGTCGGAGTAGACAATTCGCTACTTTTAACTTCCCTAGCAATTTTGGCAGGAATTATTCCTATTGTCGGTCCATGGATTGTTTGGATACCGGTAGTAATTAGTTTATTTGTTACAGATAGAATTTATGCTGGACTTTTCTTGTTAATTTATGGAGGAATTGTAGTTAATGTTTTTGAGAATATTTTACATCCTCTTTTTGTTTCAAGAACTTCTAAAATAGAAACTTCAATAACTTTAATTGGGATTGCAGGAGGACTTTTGGTCTTTGGTATATTCGGACTTATTTTAGGCCCATTAGTAATGGCCTATCTCTCAGTTCTTTTTGAGTTATATAATGAAACCAAAAATCAAACTTAGATTATTTTTTATCAGGATTAAATAAATAATGGTGCGCCTTTTTTAATTGATTAATTTCTTTCTTTTTGACAGCGTCTTTATCTTTTTTTAATGCAGAAATAATATCAAAAATTCCTTCTCCACTTACAACCTTTGGAACTACAACATAATCTGCTCCTTTGTGGTAAAGTTCAATTGCATCATGAATACTTTCAGCAACGACAACAACAATATTGTTTTGATTATTTGTTTTTACCATTTTGATTATATTTATATTTTCTTCCTTAGAGGGAATAGTGCTAAGGACAATTTCCGGATTTAAAAATTTCAATGTCTCAAAAACTTCAGGATTTCCATAATCTCCATATAAGCAAGGTATTTTTTTCTTCATTAAGTATTTTATAATTTCCGGATTAAAATCTATTACTAATAGTTCATTTTTATCTCCTTTGTATTTTTTAAGGAACATACTTCCCATTCTATGACAACCAAATAATATAATTTTTTTTCTTTTTTTATTTAATCCATATACTAACATTTCATTATTAGCTGGAACTTTTTTGAGGAGTCTTGAAAATTTAGAATATTTATGATAAAGTCCTTTTTCAAAAGAGATAACATATCCTGTAAGAGACATACTAATAATCGTCGCGAAAACAAGAACACTGAAGAATTCATTAGTTATCTGCCCCAATATTAAACCTTGAGTTATTAGAATAAGTGAAAATTCGCTAGACTGACCCATATAGTTTCCAGTTAAGAAAGCAGTTCTATCAGTGTAACCTCCAATTCGAGTAAGCATGACAATCAAAAGAGGTTTAATAATCATTATCAATGCAATTAAAATAATTAGAAAATTAATTTGATTCGAGGAAATTATGGTTAATTGAACTCCCAATGACACAAAAAGTATCGCTCCAAAAAAATCCCTTAACGAATGTACTCTTCCTTTTATTTCAGTTTTGTAAGTTGAATTAGCTAATGCAACTCCTGCAAAAAATGAACCGATAGCTATTGATAACCCAAAAGAATAAGCAGATAAAGAGAATAAAAATAAAAATGAAAGAGTAATAATTAAGATTAATTCATTTGATTTTGCTGAAATTCTAAATATTGGTTTAGCAACTTTAGCAAGAATTATTGCGAATACAATAAATAAAGATGCTTTTCCTAATGAGATTAATGCAGCATTAAGATTTACTGTATCGGTCAGCATCGCCAATGCAGTAATCGCAATAATGTCTTGAATTAATAAAATACTTACAATCATTCTCCCATGTAATGTTCTAAGTTGATCCCTATCTGAAAGGGATTTAATAACAATCATTGTGCTACTAAGAGCTACAACTAAAGCAATATAAAGAAGTTCAATATTAGTTTTTGAAAATGCGGAAAATATTGCTAAAGAGATAATTACCATAATCGTAACTTCAAATAAACCAATAAATATCGACGATTTTCCTACTTTTTTTAAACTATCTAGGTGAATCTCAAGACCTGCAAAAAACAATAAAAAAGCAACACCTATTTCAGATAATGCAAGAATTGTTTCATTACTTTCGATAATTCCTAGAACTAAAGGACCTAAAATTATTCCCGCAACAATATATGCAAGTATCCTTGGTTGTTTTAAAAGTTTGAAAATAAAAGCAAAAATTCCAGCAAAAACTATCATTAGTCCAATTTGAAAAATTATTGAAAGCTCTGAAATTGGAAGAACTCCTAACTTTTCTATTATAAATCCGGTTACCATAATTTTCTCTTTTTATTTTTAAGGAAATTAACTATAAAAAGTATTTGATAAGAAGTTTCTTTTGACTCTAAGAACTTTTCTTTTCTAAAGACATTCTTAGTTTCTTTTGACTCTAAGAACTTTTCTTTTCTAAAGAAAAGTTGTTAACGCCGACGCTCGGAATCGAACCGAGGGGCCCCGGAGGGCTCTGGTCTCAAGCCAGATGCAATACCACTATGCGACGTCGGCACGCCGTCTTTATTTATTATAATAAATGTTCCCTACAATTAAATATTTTGATTGTTTTTAAAGATTAGGATTGCCTAATTTTTTAGAATTAAAGCTAATGCTATAAAATGGTTTGTCTGCTATTCAGTTTAAATAAAATAAAAATTAACCAAATAGCGATGACAAACCTTCTGCTGCTGCAGATGCTTCTTCTTTCTTTTCTTCCTTTACTTCTTTCACTTCTGCATTACTTCCAGAAGCTACTGGTGTTGCAATTGCTATAGCCTTTTCAAGTTCTTCGTCGATATTAACGTTTTTTAACGCATTAGCTAAAAGTTTAACTTTTGCATCGTCAACTGTAACACCTGTCGCAGAAATTACTTTCTTTAACCCATCTTCACTAACTTCTTTGCCTAGCTTATGTAGTAAAAGAGCTGCATATACATATTCCATTATTTTACCTCCGCGATATATTTAATATTTGAATTTGATTTCATTTGCTTTCCTCGCTATTTGGCTGGTTATTTATTAATATGTCTAGTGCTTTTCTATGAGAAGATGCCTTTGAAAGGAGTAATCCAATAGTTTCTGTTGTAACATATCCTAAATTTACTGCTAAAGCTCGTGATTTTGCAAAATAATCTTTTAAGTTTGTTAAAACTTCATTTTTATCAATTAATAAAGTTGTATAAATTTTTTCAGATTTTGAATCAAAAGCAATTAATGGGATAAATCCGACGCTAAAAGGATGAATGTCTAATTTTCCTAAAAGACTCGAAGTTTCAGGAGAAATAATCCCTCCTTGTTTAACCACTATTTTTGATTTCATAACTTCTATCTTTCCGCCAGTTACTTTAACTTGTATACTTAAATTTCCAAATTCACTAACCGCAGGTCCAGCAGGAATTTCAGTCACTCCTGCTTCAATTTCTATATCTTTATCAGATTCTTGTCCTGCTTTTGCTTTAACTGGAACCTTACTATCATTCAAGATACTTGCAAGTTCAAATGGATCTATATCAGAAATTATTGAGGCAATATCCTCTTTCAAATAAGTTTCTAATTCCTTAATTTTTTCTTTTTTAGAAGATTTAATTGCTTTCAATAAAGCTCTTTTTTTCACTACCTTAACAATTGCTTTTCCAGAAAGTTTCTTCTTAATTTTTTGAAAACTTTTAGCGGGTAATGATTTAATCGAAGCAATCATCAGAGTGTTGTTTGAATCTATAAGCTCCGCTAATTTTTTAACTTCATCAAGTTTATATTTCGGAACTTTGTGTTTAGTTTTTGATTCAGCCATTTTACATATCTACCCGTATTGGTTTACTCATAGTAAGTTTAACCATAACGCTTCTTATGTTTTCTTTATGATTTGGAAGTTCTTTGAGAATTGATTCATAAGCAGATTTAATGTTTTGAACAATTTCTTTTTCAGGCATAGAAATTTTACCTATTGAAATTTTTATGCTCGGTTCTTTTGTATGAATTTTAATTGAATTATTAATTTTATCAAGTACTTGTTTAATTTCTTCGTCATTTTCATTTAGAATAATTCCCAATTTTGGAGACGGCATTTTCCCTACAGGGCCTAATACTTTTCCAAAAGTTGACGCCACAGCAGGCATATTAACTCCAGACGCCAAGAAAAAATCATATTTTCTAACAAGTTTTTTTAATTCTTTTTTATTTTTATATCTGGGAAAAGCGGCCTTTGGAATTGTGTCAATTAATTTACTTTCCACTTCGATAAATCCGCAAGCTTTTTTATTTTTAATTTTATTTGGGACGCTAATGAAAGTATTAATTGAATTTCGTTTAAGGTCAAATTTTTTCAGATTTACAATTAATTCTACAGTTTGATCAAATTTCTTCTCTTTATCTTTCTTGAGCTCAGTTAATACTTTTTCTAATTCCATTTTATTGAATTTCTATCCTTAATATTTTGGAAACCTTTATGTAAATTCTTTGCGAATTTGTATTTGGGCTATAGGCCCTTTTCTAAAAGGTTTATCTCCTACCTATGCGCCCATATCTTAGAATATAAAATATGTTCGATGTAGTACGACAAGATTAATTAAAAATTATAGTTTATAAATCTTCACTTTTTAGGTCTAATAATAATTTTTCAATTTTAATTTTAATAAGATGGCTAATTTTTTTCATACTTTTAATTTTATCGTCTTGAACATCTGGAATTTTCCAAATAATAACTCGCTTTTCATATTTTTTATTTTTATTAAATAATGCAGGCGGTACATCATCAGCAACGATTATAGTTAAATTTTGCCAGACCATTAATTTAGAACTTAATCCTGATGGTTTTGATTTAACATTAATTTGAAAACTATTAGCTAATTTTTTTACATTTTCTCCTATAGGATTACCCTTAATTGCTCCAGCAGATTTAGCGACTAATAATTTATTTTTATTTAATTTATTAAAAATACCCTCGGCAATAACACTTCTAAATCGATTATACTTACATACAAATAAGATTTTAGTTTTTTTCATCTTTAGTTATCTAATTCTTTCAAATACTCTTTAATTCTTTCAATGCTCGGTTGCACAATAAACTTTTCAATTTTATCTTCAAATATTTTATTTAGCGATTCAAATTCACTTAAACAATAAAGGTTGTTATTTTTTTCAATTATCATTAAATCTCTTAATCGTTTTAATTGTCGTCGGATATTTGACTCAGCAACTCCTTTAATTTCTAAATTTTCTTTTTTCCTTAATTCTTCAACGCGTTTTCCAATTTCGATAGAGTCAAGCTTCTTTTTTTCTTTTTGAGATTCAGTAAGAACTTGCAAAATATCGACGATTACATCTCTAGAATCTCCAGGTTGTAACAATCCTAATGACAAGCAAATTTTTTTAATAAGGTCACGTTTTTCAATCCCATAAGGCCTTTCATATTTTCTTAAGATAATTTCACTTATCGGGGTATCTTTCACCATATTATACATTAAGAAACATAAATCCTTATAAATTTACTTCTTTTTTTACAATTAATGGAATTAATTGCTTTATTGAGTTCTGGGAAAGGCACTTGGGCTCAGGTGTCTGGATTGATTAATCATGGAGAATGGGATAACATTATTCTTTTAGGAGACGATTTTGCAAAACAGTTCGAGGCACATGAAAAAAAATTTGAATTTATTCAGATAGACCTCAATAAAAAACTTGTTGAATTAAAAAAAGAAGTTTTAGAGAAACTTAAAGGAAAAATTATGGGAACAGAAGTGGCTTTATCAATTGCTTCTGGAAATGGAAAAGAACACATGGCAATTATCTCAGCTATATTGTCTCTTCCCGCAGGAATTAGATTCACAGCATTAACAAAAGACGGAATTGTTTACTTATAGTAAATTTATTTTTTTAAAAAAATAAAAAAGAAATAGAGTATATAATAATAAAAATAATTATTTTCTAAAAAGAATTATATTCTTTTCTTTTTAGCTGCTTTCTTTTTAGCTGCTTTCTTTTTTGCTTTCTTCTTTGCCATTTTGAAACCTCTTTTTATTTATAAGTTAATTAATGATTTATTATTTAAATACCTTTCTGTTAATTATTTTTTTAGAAAAGAAATTTATTTTTCCCGTCGATAAAATTTATTTTTTTTTTCTATAATGCAATGATCCAACTAAGAATTAATCCAACAAAGATTAATAAAATAAAATAACTCATCATTTTGTAAATAATTTTTGTAACCTTTTCAGATTTAGTTACACTTAAAATTGTTAAATAAAAGAATCTTCCTCCATCTAATATTCCTACTGGAAGCATATTAAATAATGCAACAAAGAAATTAATAAGTGCAATCCACCATACTAAATAATAAATAAATACAGGGAAAGCAGTTTTTTCTTGGTAATATATTCCCGGATTTTTAAAGAAGAGAGTGTTTGAAATAAATTTTCGAATACCTTTTGCTTCATTAGTGTTTAAATTAATTCCTAAAAAAGCTTTTTCAGGAGTTATTGGATGCGCATCGAGAGTTATAGCATTTATTGTTTTACCCTCGGAATTAATTGTTTCAATTTCAATAATTTGTCCAGGAGATTTTTCATCTAGAACTCTACTTAGGTCTTCAATTGTCTTTATTTCTTCGCCATCAATTTTTGAGATAGCTCCAAAAATATTATTTCTAATTGCAGGAGCATCTAAATAAACATTCAATCTTCCTCCGCTATTCTCTTCTCCAACTATTTCCAATTGGTTTTTTAAGGTATTCGTAGGAATTAAATATTTTCCAGAATCTGTTTCAAGGCTAGTAATATTTTTATCTAAAAAATTATTAAAATCTCCGTCGAACTGAAGACCATTAACTGTTTTAATATTTGAAATTTCTATATAACCTGAAGGATAAGAATGTATTACTACTCCTGCTGGTGCAAAAGCAAATGAGAAGGTAATCCACATAATAACAAAAAAGATTATTGCAGTAATAATATTAGCAAATACTCCTGCAGAAAGAATTGACATCTGAGCAAAGTTTCCTTTATTCTGCATTTCTTTTTCATCAGGTTCTACAAACGCTCCAAGTATTGGTCCTAAAAAAGCAAAACCGGTACTTTTAATTTTTAATCCATGAAACTTAGCAAAAATTCCGTGAGAAAATTCGTGAACAACTGCAACAATTAAAATTGCAATTATCCAATAAGTAAAATAAAGTGGCGGAAAAAAAGATTCTAACCCAAATAGCGTCGGGAAATATGGAATCAAAGGTAAAATTGGTGGAGCTTTAATTGTTTGAGTTATTTGAGGGAATTTGATATAAGTGTAAATAGTAAAACTCAACAAATAGAGCATAGCCCCCATTAAAATAAATCCTATTGTTATCGCAAAGTACTGTGCAACTCCTATTGTTTTCCTATATTTCTTACCAATGTAGTCAATAAATTTTACTCCTAATTGGGTTCGATAAAGATAAATTATCCCTTCTCTTTTTAGATTATGTTTTCTGGTATAGAGAAACCAAACCACCCAAATTGTAAAAAATATTAAAAACAATATATCATAAAACAAAAAGTTATTCGTTAAGACCATATCACCTCTATTGAACCTTCTTCATCGCTCTAAAGTCTTTTTTACCACAACGCCTACAACTGACTTTCCTATCGAGGATTTTTTTAGATTCAACTCTGACTTTTATTCCACAACGTTTACACAAAAAAACATTCTTAAATAAGCGATTATGTGTAGCAATTAATTTGGCCATTTTATATTTTTCTTTTAATTATTTTTTTATCTTCAACTTCCCAATATTCTACTTGATCTCCTTCATATAATTCTGGGACCTCTTCAGTAGGAATAGGTAAATCAAAAGTTTCGTAGCTTTCAATATCCATAACATTAACTGCTTCAGGGCTCATTGAAAGCACCTGAGCTTTTTTCTTTTCAATTAAAGGAACTTCAAATCTTTCATGGCCCGGTCGAGCAATTACTTTCTTTTTACCGTCGATAATTCCAATAGCCTCAATTCTAACCTTAGCGTGTCCATGCTTCCCTGTTTTACTTACATTAATACTCTTAACATTACATGGCTCCCCATCAATAATAATTGTGCTTCCAGATCTTACAGCAGTGCCTTCAATAATTTTATAAGCCATAATAACTACGAGAAAAATAGATTTATAAACATTGCCTTTCCATAATTAAAATGGAAACAATAAAGAAAAACGATTTTGTAGAATTAATTTTTACAGGAAAAACAAAAGATGGAAATATCTTTGATACTAACGTTCCATCTGAAGCTAAAAAGATAGATTTGAAAATTGAAGAGAAACCTTTTGTAATTTGCGTTGGACAAAAAATGGTTGTTGAAGGTTTGGACGATTCTTTAGAAGGAAAAGAAGTAGCTAAGGAATACCAAATTGAATTGCCTCCGAAAAAAGCTTTTGGCGAAAGAGAACGCGAAAAAGTCCGATTAATTCCTCTAAATATTTTTACGGAGAAAAATATTATGCCTAAACAGGGAATGGTCTTACATCTTGATTATCAATTAGTAAGAATTGCAAGTGTTTCGGGAGGAAGAGTATTAGTTGATTTTAATAATCCTCTCGCAGGAAAAGAGATAATTTATGAATTTACTATCGTCAAGAAGATAAATGAAGACAAAGAAAAGATAGACTCAATTATTAATTATTTTCTAAGAAAAAAATTAGATTATACCTTGGAAGGGAAAAAAGCAATTTTTGAAGTAGATAAATCGCTTGAACCCCTAATTAATATGTTGAATGATAAATTCAAGGAAATTATGGGCGTTGAAATGATTATTAAGAGTAAGGTAAAAGACAAGATGGGGGATGAAAACAACTCATCACAATAATCCTTATAAATTAAATAACACTTTTGAAAAAATGGAAGAGGTATACGAACGAGATAATTATGGAAATTCTTTGAATAAAAATAAAAAGGATGATTTTTCTCAGCCTGATTCTTATAAGGGATTTTCTCATGAGATGAGTTCAAATCCCGACGTGGCAGACATTGATAAAGAGTTAGAAGAATTAATCAAAAAGCAAAATGCTAAAATAAAAGTAATTGGAATTGGAGGAGGAGGGAATAACACTCTGAGCAGAATTTATGAAATAGGAATTAAAGGTGGAGAAATGATTGCTATGAATACTGACGCTCAAGATTTACTTTATGCAAATTCAGATAAAAAAGTTCTTCTTGGAAGAGAATTAACTCGAGGTTTGGGTGCTGGAAGCAATCCTAAAATTGGAGAGGAAGCAGCATTAGAATCAGAACATGAAATAAAGAAGAAATTAGAAGGAGCAGATATGGTTTTTATTACATGCGGTTTAGGAGGAGGTTCAGGTTCAGGAGCAGCTCCTGTTGTTGCAGATTTAGCAAAGAAACAAGGAGCTTTAGTAATTGGAATAGTTACAATGCCTTTCACAATTGAAGGAGAAAAAAGAATAGAGAACGCTTCAAATGCTTTGGAAAAATTAGAAAGTATCGTAGACACTTTAATTGTAATTCCCAACGACAAATTATTAGAATTAGTTCCTGATTTACCTTTACAAACAGCTTTCAAAGTTGCTGATGAAATTTTAACTAATGCTGTGAAAGGAATTGCTGAAATGGTAACTAAAGCAGGATTGGTGAATTTGGATTTTGCAGATATTAAAACAATTATGGCTAACGGTGGAGTTTCTTTAATTGGTGTTGGAGAATCAGATACAGAATCTCGAGCTTTAGAGGCAGTGGATAAAGCTTTGAATAATCCTTTATTAGATGTCGATGTTTCAAATGCTCGTGGAGCTTTAGTCAATATTATTGGTGGTCATGATCTTTCATTAGAGGAGTCAAAGATTATTATTGAAGAAATAGGAAAACATTTAGGCGATGGTGCTAGGTTAATTTGGGGAGCACAGATAGCTCCGGACATGGATAAAACAGTGAGAGTTACAGTTATTGTGACAGGCGTAAAAAGTCCTCAAATTCTCGGATTTAGCGAAAACGTTTCCAAGGGAGAACGAATGCAAGGCGAACTTTCTAATGAATTAGGAATTGAATTTTTGAAGTAAAGTTTGTTACTTATTATAAATCTGTATGATGTTTTGTTCCCACAATGTATTCTAAGCATTTATTCCAATAAAATATACTATTCCTATAATAATTAATAATAAAATTATTATCCCAAAAGAGACTTTTTCAACTAATTGAAATATCCAATTACCATATTTAAATTTGTAAATAATTAATAACAAAATACTGATACTATAAATTATTAAAGCAGGAATTAAGAAAAAAGTCATAGGACCAATTAGTGCTAATGAATCGGATTCAATAGATAAGATATAGATTGCACTTAATGCAAAGATTATCACAAAAAAGATAGCTACAAAATTTATAATCAAAGCAGATTTAACTAAACCTAAATCTTTTTTCCTATCTCTTCCAAGTCTATAATAAAATAACCCTGGATAAAAACCTAAAATAAAAACCAAAATAGACGATAAAATTCCTTTGATAACAACTTCCCAGATGTAATCAAATTGGTCGTAACCTCTTGTTAAGGGCTTTGTCTCAGATATGTAATTAAACATAATAACAAGAATAATAATAAAAGTAAGAATCATCAAGAAAATACCGAATCCCTTGTAAACCTTTAAGTTCATACTCATATTAGTAACTCTCCATTTAAAAAGTCTCTTATAATTAAATTACATTGTGAGACGCTCTATTTGCACTAATTATAAAATCGCGAAACATTTTAATGAATTCTGATGCAAAGTAAATTATAATTCACGAAGTGAGTTCAACTAAAGTTTTAAATAATAACTTTTTCTACATAAATCATGGCATTTGACTTTAAAGCATTTGGAAAAAAATGTATTCGAGTTTGGCATGTTTTGAAAAAACCACAGAAAGATGAATTTCTTATGGTTGCAAAAGTCTCAGCTATAGGTATTTTAGCAATTGGCTTAATGGGATTTATAATTTCTTTAATTGTAAGAGAAATAGCCCCCTAAAACTCAGCATGTAAGACAGGGATATATGTCTATGGGAGCACAAATGAAATTTATCGAAAGATTAATAAACCCTCTATCTTAAATAAAATTACTACTTCTAAAATATTAAGAAGTGGCGGAGCAAATATGGTAAAACAAATTATTAAATTAAGCAACAACTCCAATAATTGGAGATATAACGAGAGTAAATTTTCACAATGATTTTTATTATTAAAGTTACAACAAATAAAGAAGAGCGAGTTGTAGATTTGATAGCTTCACAAATTTTAAAGAAAAAATTAAATGTTTATGCACTTGCTCGACCGAAAGGACTGAGAGGTTATATTTTATTAGAATCTGCAAATAGAGATAGTGCAGAAGATGCTTGTTTTAATTTACCTTATGTTAAAGGAATTATTGGGAAAACTGTTGCTTATGAAGAAGTAAAAAATATGATTGAACCAAAAATTACTGTCGTTAATATCGAAAAAGATGACATTGTTGAAATTTTATCTGATCCTTTCAAAAAAGAAAAAGCGAAAGTTATAAGAATAGATAAACAGAAGGGAGAAGTAGTAGTAGGTTTATTGGGAGCAGTTGTTCAAATTCCAGTAACTATTAAATTAGAAAATGTTAAAGTTATCAGAAGAAGCACAGAAGAAGTCGCGGAGGGAGAAGAATGATAGTTAAACTTTTAGTTGAAGGTGGAAGTATGTCTCCAGGTCCAGCGTTGGCTCAACAACTTGGTCCATTAGGAATTAACATTGGACAAGTTATTTCAAAAGTTAATGAAGCAACTTCAAATTTCAAGGGAACAAAAGTTCCAGTAGAGCTTAATGTAGATCCTGTAACTAAAAATTTTGAAATAACTGTGCGCTCACCACCTGTAGCCGAATTAATAAAAAAAGAATTAAAATTAGAAACAGCGTCTGGAGATCATAAAAAAGTAAAAGCAGGAAATATTTCTATTGAAAAAGTTATAGGAATTGCAAAAACAAAACTCGGAGAAGCTTTGGAATCTAATTTAAAATCAATGGTAAAAACAGTTGTAGGAACTTGTGCCAGTTTAGGAGTGTTAGTTGATTCTAAGGAAGCAGTGCAAGTAGCAAGTGAAATCTCTGAAGGAAAATATGATAAAGAAATTAAAGAAGGAAAAACAGAACCGAGTGAAGAAAAAAAGAAAGAATTAGAAACATACTTTGAAAAAATTAAGAAAGACCAAGATGCTAAAATTAAATTAGCAAAAGAACAAGCAGATGCTAAAGAGGTTAAAGATGACGCTAAAACTAAAAAGGCTATAGAAGATGTTAAGAAAAAATAATATGGACAACTTTTATAAATCACCCCCCAGTATTTAATTTAGGGGGTTGTGGTGTAGCCTGGCTAGCATATGAGGTTTGGGACTTCATGACCCCGGTTCAAATCCGGGCAACCCCATTGGACTGAATGTTCAATTCAGGCTGATCGAGCCGATGTAAATTTGGGCAACCCCATAAAACAAACTAAATGTTTGCGGGATCGAGTCGAGTTATCCTCGACGACATCGATAAAAATAAAATAAAATGGCAAGAACAAAAAAAGTAAAAGTAGCTGGAAAACATAGAGCAGGTTTTGGAACTCGTGTAAGAACAAAACTTATAGCTGTTGAAAGCAAACAAAGAAAATCTCAAACTTGTCCATTTTGTAGTAAGAAAGGAGTAAAACGCAAATCAGCAGGAATTTGGTTTTGCGAAAAATGCGATAAAACATTTGCAGGAGGCGCATATTATTTAGAGTAAGTTTTTTAAACTATCTTAATGATTAATTAACATGGCAGACTATAAATGTTTCAAATGTGGAAAAACAATTTCTTCAAAAAAATTGGATAAAAGATTCACTTGCCCTTTTTGTAATTCAAAAATATTTTACAAACCACGTACAGCAACGGTTAAAATAAAAGCTGTTTAATTTGTAAATGAGGGATAAATGCAATTAGACGAAGAAACAAACAAACGAATTCAAGGGCTTCAATTACTAGAGCAGACTTTTCAAAATTTAATTTTTCAAAAACAAACTTTTCAAGTTGATTTAAATGAAATAAAAACTGCATTAGATGAAGTTGAAAAAGCAAAAACTGATGTTTTTCGAGTTTTGGGCCAAGTTATGGTGAAGGCAGATAAACCTACCTTAAAAAAGGAGCTTAAAGAAAAATTCGATACCTTAAATCTAAGAATGAAATCCATGGAAAAACAAGAATTGCAAATGAGAGAAGAAATCGAACGTCTTCGCGCAGAAATCATGGATAAAGTAAATAATTAAATCTAAACATAGAAATCTTTATAAAGTTCCCGTAGCTTTCTTCAACATGGTATTTGATTCATTAAAAAAATTTGTAGGTGGGAGTGATTATTCTCAAGCTGAAGACTATGTCGAAATCGATTTAGGTCAAGAAGAAAGAAAATCTAAAGTTAATGTTCGACCTTTTGTTTTAAGAAAATTCGACGACGTAAACGACATTTTAAATTCACTAAGAGAAGGATATACTATTGCAATAATTGATATTGCTAATTTGCGAAAAAAAGATGTTATTGAATTAAAAAGAGCTGTAGCAAAAATTAAGAAAACAACTGAAGCATTAGAAGGAAATATCACTGGTTTCGGAGAAAATATTATTATTGCAACACCTCAATTCGCAGAAATATCAATACCAAAACTACCTCAAAATTCAAACGATAATTCTAAATTGAATAGTTATTAGAGAATATTTGTTCCTAAGCTTTTTTATTAACATTTTAAGTTAATTATATTTATTACATAATCTAATAATTTAGCCCTATTATATTCAAGAAACTTTAAGTGTGTAACCAACCGACATATGTCGTAAAGAACCAAAAAAACTACTTCTCACTTCGTTCGGAAACCCAACATACGTTAAACAGAAAATTTCTCTCGCTTTGCTCGTGCTTTTAATTCGCACCGAATTTTTCCCAAAGTTTTTCCGTAGGAAAAACTTTGTTTAACTTTTTATTGAGCTATGCTATTATTTTGTCTTTTGAAAATTAAATTAGGATTTTCATAAAATATAGGGATATAGGAGAGTTAAATAGGTTTTTGAGAGAAGTAATCAACTTTTTTTCTTAAATAAAATAATAGGAACAACTATAACTATTATTAAAATAATAGTAATTACTCCAATCCCAATTGCCCAATAAAGAATATTAGTTGGTTTCTTACTCTGACAACTTCCGTTTACACATAAATTATTTTTACATTCAAAGTTATTTTCACAAATAACACCATTAGGAGATTTTTGGGTTATCCATACTTTTTCATTTGAGCAGTATTTTCCTGATTGACGAATACCTATAATTTCACAAGCATCTATTTTTGGACAATTTTTATATTCTATTCTTGAGTTTCCACATCCATTATTACAATATCGGTGCATTTTTCCTTCAACAATATCTTCCAAATCATAAAGTCCTCCAAAATGCATGTCCACTTCATTACTTATATTAAAATTCGGAGAACATACTTTTTCTTTCCAGTCAACACATTCCCAATTTGGGGTGCAATCTGGAAGAGCAGATTCAGTTACAATTAAAACATCTTGTAAATTTTTATCAAAAGTATCTATATCAAAATATTCCCAAACCCATTTTTTATAACCATCTTTTACTGAAATTAATTCAACGGGATAATCATTATTAAATTTAGCATCACAATAACCTTCAATAGTTATTTTTTCATGTTTTGCAGTTTGATAAGAGGATAAACTATCAAGATAATATTTGAATGGTAGTGCTATTTCCATATACCCTATTTCTACTTCAATTTCTTCATTGGGATTAAAAGAATAATTAAAAGCAAGAAACTTATTTCCTTCAATATCTAAAATATAAATATTATAATAATATTCTCCATTTATGTGAATAAAAGCTGAATTTAAATCAAAATCATTTGGTTCATAACAATCTCCACTATAGCAGATTAACCCATCTGATTTCAAATACATTACAGAATTAAATTGTTCGTTACGATTATTTTTTAGTTTAAAATAAGTATCAATATTATTTACCCTACGCCATGTATCTGTTTTATTACAGAGAATATTTATTTTGGCATCTTCTAGCGAAATATTTGATTTATCATCTGGTTTGTCAATAAATTGAAAATTAATTGCGTCTTCTTCTGTCAAGTTGTATTCTTTTGTAAATGTTACAGTATATGTAGAAAAACTTGAAGGAGGAGGTGGTAGAGAATAATTAGGTGTAACTTCATTTAATGTAATATATATACTTTCATTAGGTAGTTTGTAGGAACTCCAAGTCGCAAGAATAGGAGATTCAATACCATTTATCTTAAAGTTTGCTCTCCCTACTGAGAAATAATTACCTAATTCTATTTCATAACTTTTCCCATCAAAAATCAAAATCTTTTTCTGGTTATTTAAAGTCAAGTTAAATTCTTTTCCAATCCTAACTGTAACAAAAGAAGAATCTTCTATTGGATCTCCCACATATGCGGGAGTATGAATGTATATGTTCATTAAAGAAACATTGTAAGAAACATGATAAGGATCTCGATACGATCCACCTATTTCTGTTAGTTCTACAATATTTTCATTAATGCTATATCGTACCATATCCTTAGATATAAAATTAACATTCACTTTATTGTTTTCTATATTAAAATCCTCTTGAATTGCAATAGGCGAAGTTTCATCTACTTCAAAAATTGTAATATCTGCACTTACAAAAATTCCAAACATAATAAATATAAGTAGAATAAGTCCAAATAACTTCCCATATTTCATACCCCCTATATAAAAAATAAACATTATAAATCTTTCCTAAAATAAGGCTTTGTCCCAAATTAAATAAATCTCAAAAATTAAAATAAAAAAAGATAAATTCTTTTCAAACTTTCTTCCACCAAAAACAATGTTTCTTCTTATGTTGTAAAATAAAATATTCCAACCCATCTCGCGTTTTTTCATGTAACTTAATTTGCTTCTAAGTTTTAGTTGTTGTTTCCTTTTCAACGAAGAAAAAAGTCTCTCGATAAATTTCTCCGTCGAGAAATTAAATAAACTGAAAAATTTACACCATCAATAATTTTCCTCAGTGAAGAGCCTTGACAAAGTCTGGCTCGTAACAATAAAGATTTGCGAAGCAAGTTTACAACTAAAAAAGAGTGGACATATATATGTGGATAACACACTAGAAATTTTAAGTTAATTTTATCTAATAATTTAGCCCTATTATATATAACATACAAACAAATTAAAGGGAAGATTCAACAAAGAAACCGTAGGTGTCTTTGTTAATTTATCTTTGCAACGGAGAATACAGTTTTCAAAGCTACTATTATTGTTGCTGGAATAAACATTGTTAATAAAGCATTAAGAATTACAACTATTTTTATTCCTACATTCCCTACTAAAATGAGATTATCTTGCCCCATAGAACTTACAATTACTAAAGATATTGAAGCTAATAAGAAAGTAGTGGATTCTCTTGAATCTTTTCCAACACTTGCAGAACCTACGATAACTCCTAATATTGCAAGAACTGCATATAACCAATCTTGTCTAGATCCAAAAATACTCGCTTGAAAAAAACCTAATACTAAAGCAATAATAACACCGGCAAGAATCACATAAGCACCAAATAAATTCTCTTTTGATTTCATAATATTTAAGAGTGAGTGAAGATTATAAAGTTTACCCCTCCATAATAAAAATTAGTTTTATTCCATGTTTTTTGAAAATTTTAATTTTTTTTGAAAATTAAGATTTATACAAAAAGGTTAATTTATCGAAGATAAAATTAAAACATAAAAACTATTTCAAACAACCAAATCGAAACATTTATAAAGTAGTGTAATTCTGAAATTACAACAAAATGAAATCGAAATTATTTACATCATTCGTTT
>PFCU01000028.1 GCA_002763155.1 Candidatus Pacearchaeota archaeon CG10_big_fil_rev_8_21_14_0_10_30_48
CTGTGGCAAATCAAATTGGAAAAATGATTTTCTTTGGAACACTGGCTATTGGAAAAGTAATGTTCCCAATAAGCGCTGAAACTTTTGAAAGAAATGAAAAAACTAAACAAGTCATTATAAAATCATTTTCAGCGGTCTTAGGAATATGTGTTATTAGTTTGATAGTTATTGCCTTATTTCCGAATTTGATTGTAGGGTTATTGTATGGTAAAAATTATCTTGATATTTCTGGAATTATTTTTAACATAGGAATTGCATTTTCACTATTAGCTCTATCTAATTTAATCTTCCTCTACGGAATTTCAGTAAATCGCGTTGTAAAATTAAAGTATATTTTAGCATTCATTTTATTCCAATCTATAATTTTATTTATATTTAGTGCAAATATTTATAATTATTCTCTTGGAATGATTTTGTCAGGAGTGGTTCTCTTCTCTATAAGCCTGATTAGTATAAGAAAATAAGCTTAAATTTTTCGTGAGAAATAATGCTTTTTTTAACATATAAAAGATTTTAAATGATTCAAACGAAGATTTTTTATGTTAACAATAATAATTCCTGCATATAATGAGGAAAAAAGAATTCCTGCAACCTTAGAATCTTATGGAGGCTTCTTTTTAGAAAAAGAGAAAAAGAGTGGTTTGAAAACAAAAATTCTTGTTGTAATAAATAATAGCTCAGATAATACTTTAGGAGTTGTAGAAAATTATCATAAAAAATTCAAAAATATAACTTATCTAAATTTAATTCGTGGCGGAAAAGGATATGCTACAGTTGAAGGATTTAAAGAGGCGTTGAGAAAAGATAGCGATTTTATTGGTTTTGTAGATGCTGACATGGCCACAAGTCCGGAAGCATTTTATGATTTGTATAAAAATATTGGAAAAGCTCAAGGAATTATTGCAAGTAGGTGGAAAAATGGGGCGAAAGTAAAAAGATCGTCTGGAAAATTATTTAGGAGTAAAGGATTTAATATTCTCACACGATTTCTTTTTTTGTTTCCATATCAAGATACTCAATGTGGAGCAAAAATTTTTAGAAAAAACGTTGTAAAAGAAATAGTCGATAATTTAGAAAGTGCTGAGTGGGCTTTTGATGTTAATATTTTATATTTATGTAAGGTCAATAAATTCAAAATTAAAGAACATCCAACAATCTGGGAAGATAAAGAAGGTTCAAAGATAACATCGATAAAAGTCCCAATAAAAATGGCCGGAGGAGTAATTAGGTTAAGATTACTAAAATCTCCATTCAAAGTAATTGTTAGAGCTTATGATAAATTTTTAGCTAAAATAATAAAAATGCATAATCTTATTTAATAAAATGTCAAAAACAAATCCTCTTGTAAGTATTAATATCCCGACGATGAATTCAGAGAGAACTATAAAAAAAACTCTTGAATCTATAAAACGACAGAGTTATCCAAATTATGAAATAATTATAATTGATAAAAATTCTTCAGATGATACTCTTAAAATTGTTAAAAAATTTAATTGTAAAATATTTAATGATGAAAGAAAATTATTAGGGGCAAGGTATTTAGGTGTAACAAAAAGTTCGGGTGAATTTATAATACTTTTAGATTCTGATCAAATTTTAGATAAAAATTCTATAGAAAACACTTTGAATTTAGTTAAAAAAAATAAATGGGACATGGCTTTTTTCGAGGAGGATTCTTACAAACCTAAAACACTTGCCGAAAGATTAACTTCTTTAGATAGAAGATTAACCCATAAGATTAAAATTGTTAATCCATCAGAAAGTGTTTTACTTCCAAGATTTTTCAAAAAAAATTTATTATTAACTGCTTTCAAAAAAATAAATCCTGATTTATTTAATTATATAACTTTACAAGACCATGCAATAATTTATCATGAATGTTACAAAATTTCAAAAAAAATAGGTTATGTTCCAAAAGCAGTTTATCATATTGAACTTAAAACTTTTCGAGAGTTATTTAGTCATTATTTTTATTGGGGTGTTAAATCTGCCGATGGAATTAACGAACTTCCAAAAGAATATGCCGACATGTTTCAAAATAAATTAAACAAACGATCAAAAAGTATTGGAATTAGTTTTGAATCTATTTTAGTTTTACCGATTATATTTGTTAAAGGTGGAGGGTATTATTTAGGATATTTTTATACTAAATTAAAAAGAAAATGAAAAATATAGACCATTATGGTCATTGGTATAATGAAGATGATAAAAAATACATAATTCCTCGGGAAAAGGTTTCTTTAGAATTTATGAAAAAACTAAAGTTAAAAAATAATCCCCTAATTCTCGACGCTGGTTGTGGAGATGGACGATTTACAGAATTTATTATTAAACAATTTGGAACTAATGTAAAAGGATTAGAATATTCTAAAGAAGGATTAGAAATTTGTAAAAAAAAGAAGATAGATATTAAATTTGCAGATTTTAATGAAAAACTTCCATTTAAAGAAAAATATTTTGATGTTATTTATGCTGGAGAAGTTATAGAACATTTATACAATCCAGATAAATTTTTAGAAGAATGTAATCGTGTGTTAAAAGACGACGGTTTTATAATAATTACCACTCCGAATTTATGTAATTGGTATAATCGTGTTTTAATGCTATTTGGAATACAACCTATATTTATTGAAACGAGCACTTTAGATACAAGAGTTGGAGCAGGAATATTGAAAGTTCTAAAAAGAGATCATCATCCTGTCGGACATATCAGAATTTTTAATGCGACTGCTTTGGAAGATATTTTCAAATTACAAAATTTTAAAATAATCAAAAAACAAGGAGTTATCTTTGAACACTTTCCAAAAAAATTATTATTCTTAGATAAATTTTTTACGAATTTCTATACCTTAAGCTCAAGTTTTGTGGTTGTAGCTAAGAAGATTAAAAAACAAGAGAATTAACCTGTTTAATAAAATCTTTTTTTATTTCATTATAAGAAAATCTTTTTGAAGAACCCAATATTTTAGCTTTATTTTTTATTTTAAATTTATTATCTATAATTAAATCAATTTTATGTGCGAAATCTTTTAAGTCGTAAGGTTTTGCGTGATATCCATTAATCCCGTCGATAATTTGTTCTGTTGGACCTGCCCCGTCACCCCAAACAACACAAGGAGTTCCACAAGCTAAACTTTCTACAGGAACTAATCCAAAGTCCTCTTTAGGAGTCGGAAAAACAAAAACTTCAGCATTAGTATAATAATTAATTATTTCTTCAGTATTTAATCTTCCTAAGAATTTTATCTTAATTTGATATTTATTCGCTAAAGCGATTAACTTTTCTTTATAACTTTCTTCTACAGAACCTGCCAAATACAAAGGGATTTTATTTTTCATATGTTTCATAGACTCTAAAAGCCACTCATATTTTTTATCAGGAATTATTCTACTCGAAGTAAAAAGAAATTTTTCTTTTATTTTTTTAGATGATGGTTTAAACCTCGGATCTAAAGGAGGGTAACTTACAATTGTATTTATATTGTATAAATTATCTAATCTTTTTTTTGTGAAAAAACTATTCACAAAATTTAAATTATTTTTTTTAATTAACTCTTTATCCATTTTTTTCATCCATTTCCCAATAAAAAATGTTGGAATTAAGGCAATTACCCTCTTATATCCTTGAGTTCCTTTTGCCCATTCTAATTTTTCTCTATTATCAAGATACAAGTAATGTGGAAAATGATTTAGGTAATTTATTTTTTTTGATTTATGATTTCTTATTAAATAATTCATTGGAGCGCTATAACTAATGAATAAATCAGGGTTATATTTTTTTAAATTATTTAATCCAAGAAAACAGCTAATTAATTTTATAGATTCAAATTTGGTTTTTATTTTTGATATTTCTTCAATTTCTAATCCCTCGAATGGAAGTTCTGTAAGGATTTTTTTGTTTAAATGACAAGTTAGAATTTTTACATGATATCCTGATTCTTTCAGCATATTTGCATGATTTATTATTTCTCTTTCTAACCCTCCTTGCTCTGAAAGAAATTCATATACTAAATATGCTGATTTTCTTTTGTCCATTGGTATAATTGGTCTATGCCCTGCTTATATCCTACTTGAGGTTTCCAATCAAAATGTTCTTGAGCTTTTGAAATATCACAATAAAATACTTTTTGATCTGCCGGCCTCCAATTTTCGAAATTTAATTCCTTTTTCTCTTTTCCCCACATTGAACAAAGTTCTAATAATGAAATTGTATTTTCATAGCCACCGCCAACATTATAAGCTTGCCCTTGAAATTCTTCCTTACCTTGAGAAATTATGGCTTTCCCTTGTTTTATGAATAAATCTATTGCGTCATCTGAATGTAAAACATCTCGAATTTGTTTTCCATCTCCATAAATAGTTATTTTCTCTCCTGCAATTATTTTCTTTGCTATGTGTGAAAGCCAACCTTGATCAACTATCCCATTTTGATGAGGCCCATACATGCATGAACAACGATTTGCAATTCCTCCATATTCTCTTACATACATTTCTCCCACTAATTTTGAAATCCCATAAGGAGTGTGATGAGAAGAATCTATAGAAAAATCCTCATTAATTCCTTTTCCTTTTAATTCTCCTTGGAAATCCCATCTTGTTTTGAATTCTTCTAAAGGTAATTCATTAACATTATCTCCGAAAACTTTATTTGTTGATGTGTAAATTACTGGAGCTAATATCTCTCGCGCAGCCAAAACAATATCAATAGTTCCTTTTGCATTTATGTCAAAATCTCTTTTCGGACTTGTAACACTATCTGTTACGGCCACTTGTGCTGCAAAATGGTAAACAACATCTGGTTTAAAATAAGGAATTAATCCCGGGACATCCTCTAATTCTGATTTTTTGAAAGAAATATCTTTAGATTGTAATGTTTCTAAATTGAATTCAGAACCTCTTCGACTTAAATTATCAGTTGTTAAAATTTCTTGATTACCAATCTCTGCTAACTTCAAAGCTAAATTTGTTCCTATAAATCCTGCACCCCCTGTTATTAAAGCTCTCATCAAATTCACTAATAAAAAATCTTTTTAAGGATTATTGTGGTAATTTATTGGTACTTAAATTCGAAAATAATTAAAATAGGTTGAGCCTGACCTGGTTGTGAAAATGTTTGAATTGGAGTTAATTTCTCAGGATGACTCTGGTAAACTAAATAAGCCCATTGAGGGGTAAATCCTGGTTCAAAGGCGGATACAACTAAATATCTCGGTTTTTCATTATCAGCCATTTCAAAAAACAGGGTTTCATTTTCATTAGAACCATCTACATAAAAGTCTCTTATTTTCCTCTCAGAATAGTAGGTATGTTGAGGAATAGAAGCACTAACAATTACATCATTTGAAAGAGAATTATCCTTTAACCATAAACCCGCTTGTTTAACTTGCAAATATGATTCTGTTTTGGATTTAATAATAAAATCTGAATATTGCAATTGAGAATGAACGCCGACTATAACAATTAAGATAATTAAGAAAATTGATAATTTTTTACTATTTATTAATTTTCCAGAATAATCTGCAAAAGTTATTATTCCTTTACTAGTAAAAGAAAGCATTCCAATAAGCATTGGGAAAAACCATCTGAATTCATATGTTTGAGATCTTAAGAAAAAAATGAAAAAACCTAAGACTGCTAAAATTGTTAAAAAGTTCAATAAATCTGACTTAAATTCTAAATTATTGAAATTATTTTTAATATGTTTAAGATAATCAAATCTAATCAACAAATCAATTATAGCTAATAAAATTCCAAATAAGAACAAGTAATAAACTATTTGAGGAATCCAGGAAATTGTCGACGGGAAAAATCCTTTGAAAACAGTCAAGGAACTCCACGCGAGTTTTTCTCCAGCATTATAATAATTCGCAAGGATTTTTTGATAAATGTTTGTAGTAAACCAAGAAATAACCATTAAGATTAAACCGCCTATCCAAAAAGGCAAAGTTTTTTTTCTGAATAAAAAAGATTGATTAATTATGATAATAAAAAGAAACATGGGTGGAATAAAAAGAAAATTTCCAGGTCTAAAAAACACTGCAATTAATGAAAAAGCTAATATCCAAATTAAAGCAAATTTAGGTTTTATGAATTTTAATTTTTCCTTTTTTATATAACATTTGAACAAAATAAAAGTCGCCAAAAATTGAAAAATTAGTGCAAAATTTTCTGTCTGAAATCGATTACTATAGAATAAATGTTCCCAAAGAACAGTCATAAACAAAGTTGAAATTAGTGCTACTCGTTTGTCTGGATACATTTCTCTTATCGTAAAATAAGTTAGAAAAATAACAATTAGCGACGGTATTAACAATCCTACAAATCTCATAATGGTTTCATTTGCAATATTAAAAATAAAAAATATTGACATCAACAAAGGAAAACCAGGTAATCGATTTCCTCCAAGATGATAATCTACAATTCCTGCAAAACTTTTCGCTGCAGACATATACTCTGCTTCATCCCACCAAAGAGGTTGTCCATTTGTAACAAAAAAATAATACAATCTGATTACAATTGCAAAAGTAAAAATTCCTAATAAAAACAACATCTCTTTATTTTCAAAAAAAGCTTTAATTTTTTCTTTCCTTTTTTTAATTAATTCCTTTTCATGTTGATTTTCTGAATATTCCATAAAATATTATAGAAAATAGGGTTTTTATGCTTGTTTATATTTTTAATTGAGATTGCATTGAAGTCGGAATTTCATGAGCTCTTGAATTTGAATTATCTTCTCCAGTATAATATAAAACATTATCATATAAATGATGGCGTGTTGCTATTGAAAGAGTTGTAGAATTAAATCCCTTTTCTCGGCCATATTCCAAATATCTTTGTATAACCAATTCACTTTTAGGTAAAACTCCAAAATAAGGAATTAAGATTTGTATTTGATTTTTTTCTTCTGGATTTAAGTTCATTGAATTAATAATTAGTTTTGCATTTTCAATATCTAATTTAATTTCAGAACCTCGTCCATTAGATAAATAGCTTATATGAGATTCTATTTCTTTTCCTAATCTTTCATAACTAAAAGGTTCTGGGCTTTCTAAATAATTTCTTGCCAATATATGTCCTTCTGGAACAAGGGTGACTAAATTAAAAATTCGTCTTAGTTCTGCATTTTGATTCCTATATTTCTCTAATTCTTCTCCTTGAAGCCAAAGAGATTCATCGTGGAATTTATCTTTTAAGGAAGGACCTACCCATTCTTTAAGAAATCTCAATCTACTTTTATCGAAAAATGTTTCTGAAAGATTATCTGCTAAAATTTTTGAAGTTTCTTGAGAGGCCATATTTGGACCCAAATAATAATATCCTTCTTCAATAGTCCTATTGCCTAATTTAGAACCTGGGTATGGAGCAAATGTAGATGCCCAAGCCATTGTCGGACCTCCAGACAACTCTCTTAATTTAACATTTAATTCTACTAATCCTAAATCTGCATCTATATTCATAGGAGTTGGTTTAGAGGTTGAACCATAAATCAATCCACTAATTTGTTCTGTTCTAACTTTGAACCCATGATTAATAACATTCTTCATTCCTTCAAACATTATTTCTTCAGGCATTGCTCTATCTAAAATTTCTTTTCTCAAAGTGTAATCAGCTGCTTCTATTGCAAGTGTTAATCCAAAACCTCCTGCTTCTCTTATTAAATCTAATCTTCTTTCTCCAGAATCTTTTATTGTCATTTCCCAACGCATTTGTGCATGAAAAGGAATTCCCACCCTATTTGGCCATTGTCTTGCGAATTTTTCTAAAAAACCATCTTTTTTTTCATCAAAACCAAACACATCATCTTGATTATAAATTACTTTAGTATTCCATTTTTCTGCTAATTCTTGGCCTTCAGTTAAAATGTCTTCAATTGGTCTTATATTATGTGGAAATAATCTTCCTCCAAGACCCATAGATTTTGCAAGTTGTTCTGCTAATTCTGGAGGTATATTATCCCCTAAATCTTTAGGAGTGCTTGAATTATAACAATAAGTACATTTGTAAGGACAGCCCGTCATGGTAATCATACTTTTTATCGGACTTCTTGCATGTGCAGGAAAATGTTTATAAAATTCTTCCCTATCTGGAAAAGGGAATTTTTCTGAATTAAACATAGGTAAAATTCCTGGAGTTGCTTCACCTTCTAAAATTTTTCTTAGTGCTCCAAAACCTTCACTCATTACAACAAAATCAGAATATTGATTTGATTCAACTGGAAAATAAGTTGGGTGAGGACCACCAACAATAGTTAAAATATTTGAGTAATCTTTTTTTATTTTTCTATAAGCTTCTGCTAATTGAGAATGATTTCCAGTATAAACATTAAATCCAACCACATCTGGTTTGAATTCTCTTACGTGCTCAAAAAAAGATTCAAAATCATGATTTTTTACTAAATGATAATTTCTATCCCAATTTAAATCTCGTGCTAAACCGCCCAAATGTAATAAGCCTAATGGTTCTATTACTGAATAGCTTGCGCCTAAAAGAATTCTCTTTTTCATAAAAAGTCCAGGAAAAAATTGTATAAAAATGTTTTTATAACAATTTAATATATATGTTAGATGGAGAAAGTTGTAAAAAAATTAAGAATAGAAAGTAAAAAAATTGTGACTACTAATGGGAGTTTTGATATTTTACATTATGCCCATGTTAATTTATTAGAGAAAGCAAAAAAAGAGGGAGATATCTTGATTGTTCTTCTCAATAGTGATTCTTCAATTAAGAGAAATAAAGGAGAAAAAAGGCCTATAATTCCTCAAGAAGAACGTGCAAAAATGTTAGAGTCTTTAAAATGTGTAGATTATGTTTTTATTTTTGATGAAGATAAACCTCTAAATTATTTAACTAAAATAAAGCCAGATGTCCATGTTAAAGGTGGGAGTTATCTTCCGGATAGAATAAAAGAAGAAAAAGAGTTAATTGAAAGTTGGGGTGGAAAATTAAAAATGTTTGAACTTGAAGATGGTTTTTCTACGACTAACCTTATTCAAAAAATTGTTGATAGAATTGATTTAAAAATTTTCTAAAACTTCTTCAACAGAAATTGACTTAACTAATTCTTCGTCGTATTGATCCATTTTTTCTGGAAAAAAATCCATTAACATCGGAGAAGTAATTTTTTTTCCAATTCCATAATCTTCAATTTCCCATGGAGGAGTGCAGAAAAATAAGGCTATCGTTAGTTTTTTTAGACCTAAGGAAACATGAATAGCCAAAGTATCTGCGCAAATTATTTTATCACAAATATCAATTAATGCAAAAAAATCTTGTAAAGAATTTGAGGTGTTTTTTCCGTAGACAATTATACCATCAGACCTCAATTCTGATTTTATTTTTTCCATAGATTCAATTTCTTCAGGACCTCCTAAAAGAATTATTTCATAATCTTTTTCTTTTAGTCTTTTAATACATTCTTTAATTCTATCTGGATGCCAAGCTTTGCTTGGCCATCTTGGAGAAGAGCCAATATTAAATCCAATCAATTTTTTATTTATTAAATTATTTTCTTTAATAAATTCAAAAATATTTATTTTTGCTTGTTCATCTATATTTATAAAAATAGGTTGTCGATGATATTTAAGGTCACAAACTTCAAAAATCATTTCTTGAACAGTCTTACGATTTTTTATTTTAAGTTCATCATCAAAGACTGTATTGAGGTAATATTCTGCTTCTGGATTAAATGCCATAGGAAATCCATCCATATCATAAAATCCAAATTTTTTATCCGCATTAATTTTATTTGCTAAAGATGAAGGTTCTTTTTCTATATCTAAACTATAAAGAATATCAAAATTTTCAGTTATTTTGGTAGGATATAATAAAATTTTATCTATCAAAGGATTTCCTTCTAAGATTTGTTTTGTTATAGGAATGGTTATCCAAGTTATTTCTGAATCTGGAAATTTTTCTTTTATTCCCTGTAATATAGGGGTAGTTCGAACTACATCTCCTAATGCCCCAAATTTTATTATTGCTACTTTCATAATATTTTTATAGTGGAGGGGGTTTTAAAATTTGTTATGGTGAGAGAATGAAAATTTATATTGCTGGAAAATTATGTGATGAGACTGAAAGAGAAAATTTAGAGAAAGTTAGTAAAATCTGTGAGGATTTGGGATTTGAGACTTTTCTTCCCCATAGAGATGTAGGACTTGTAGAAGGGATTAAAAATGTTCAAGAAATTTTTGAAGGAGATATTATTCAAGGATTTAAAAATGTTAAATTAGTCGTCGCTGTTCTTGATGGGTTGCATGTTGGGGCTGGGACATCTTGGGAATTAGGATATGCTTATGCAAAAGGAATTTCCACTATTGGATTAAAAACAGATGAGCCAATTGAAGACGCGTTAGATCAGCTTAGTGCAATTCTAATTGGAAGTGTGAAAATTGTAACAAACCTAGAAGATTTGAAAAAAGAATTGAAAGCATTTAAAAAAGATTAATCTAATGGTTTTGCACTTTGGACTTCTTCTTCTCTCCATCCTGGGTCGAAAGTTTTATTTCTTGCTTCTTTAAATGACCTATAATAAATGTAAAGTCTTGCTAAATATAATTGAATTAACCAAAAAGATTCTTTGGGATTTCTGGGGTGAGTTAAACTGAATAATAACCCTTCTTTAATTTCATTAACTAACGATTTAGTTCTTGGCATATCTGGAACAATTTTATTTAAATTTTCATGAGCCTTAATTGTTCTAACACGTTGATTTACCCAATCAGGGAAATTGTTAGGATATTGGATATAAACTTCTGCATTTGGAAGATATTTTATTTTGTATCCTTTCTTCCAAACAAAATAGGGAATTACGCAATCTTCTGGAACATCTTCAAGGGTTTCTTTAACTAAACCATTTCTAATTGCAAAAAGATATCCCGAGGTTTGTAAAAACTGTTTTTTATTTGAAAGTTTTTTTCTAACTTTGTCGATGCCGTCATAAGAAAGTTTTGCCCAGTATCCATATTTATTATTCCTTGGATTTGTTGCAACAGGTCTTCCGGTGATGCAACCTACTTTTTCATCTTTGAAAGCATTTACAATTTCTTGTAAAGTATTATCTGAAACATAAACATCTCCATCTGTAAATACTAAAATATCTTTTTTATTCTCTGAATAAAGCATTTCAAAAAGCATATTCATTGCGTAAGGTTTTCCTTCTCCCGGATCTAAGATAAATTCCATTCGGGAATCTTTAATATTTTTTTTAAGAAAAGTTTCAACTTCTGGAAAAGGATCCATAACGATTATTTTAAATTGTTCTTTAATTTTTTGTTTTAAGAAAGTTTCAACAGCCCTTAATGTTGATTTTGGTTCATTGTAAGAAGTGATAATAATGTGAATCATTTTAACAACTCCTTAAAAGATAGAATCCCACGAACGTTCATCTAGATTACCTCGAAAGGATATTCTGCTGGGCGGATGATTGCCATTTTTTCTCCACTATAAGATAATTCAATTCTGCATTTTTTAGAACCTTGTTTTCCTATGTCAGAAGTTTCTATGCCTTCAATAGTCCAGACTTTATCCAGTATTTTAATTTGTTCACCTTTTTGCAATTCTGAAGCTTTTTTTCTCATAAGAATCTTAGTTTTAATCAATTTATAAAATTTTATATATGGAGTTTTTATGAAAGAATATGGGAAATGCCATAGTATTGTGTTCTGGAGGGTTGGATAGTGTTGTGACTGGGCACTATGTTAAGAAAACGCTAGGATATAAAAAAGGGATAATTTTATTTTTTAACTATGGTCAGAAGTCTTTAGAAAGAGAAAGAGAATGTTCTAAAAAATGTGCAAAAGATCTTGATTATGATTTTATGGAAATTGAATTGCCTGAATTAAGTAAATTGTCTCCTTCCTTAATTAATGTTGGCGGAAAAGTTAAGAAATTATCTCGGGAAGATTTGAAAGACACTAAAGAGGAATCTAAGAAATTTTATGTGCCTTTTAGAAATACTGCTTTTTTGGTTTATGCTTTGGCTTTGGCTGAATCTTTATTTATTAAAAATAAGGGGATTTATGAGATTTTTTTAGGTTTCAAAAATGAGGGTTCTGAAAGTTATCCTGATACAACAGAAGAATATGTTAAAGAAATGAATCGCCTTATGGACGTTGCAAGTAATGGAAAATTTGTGATTAATGCTCCAATGATAAAAAAAGATAAAGAGGATATTGTAAAATTAGGAGATTCTTTAGATGTTGATTTTAAAGAAACCCATAGCTGTTATGTTTCAAATGGAGCTTGTGGAAGTTGTTTAGCTTGTATGTTGAGGAAGGAAGGATTTTATTGGTCTGGGATAAAGGATCCGACGGAGTATGTTGGTAATTGA
>PFCU01000022.1:0-2039 GCA_002763155.1 Candidatus Pacearchaeota archaeon CG10_big_fil_rev_8_21_14_0_10_30_48
TCATTAATCGCAGCCCTAACATCTCCATTAGCCCTCACAGAAATTGAAACTAAAATTTGATTCTCAATGTCTAATTTTTCTCTCGCGACGATTTCCTGTAAAATCAAAAAAATATCTTTATAATTAAGCTCTTTAAGAGGAACAAGTTTACATTGTTTTCTAAGTCCAGAAAATTTAGCGTCCCAAATATTATTAGCTGTAACAATAATCGGAAAATGGCTTGTTTCAATAAGAGAACTTAATTCCGCTAAACCACCTCTATCTTTCATTGAACTTAACCCATCAACTTCATCAACCAATAAAACTTTTCCTTTTTCAAATAAACTCGCTTGTTCCGACGCTGGTTTTAATTTTTCCTGAAGCTGTTCTTTATTCCTAAAATCAGAAGCATTAAGCTCAAAAATTTCCAATTTAAAATATTTTTTAACAGCATAAGCCAAACTAGTTTTTCCAACACCTGGCGGTCCGTGAAGCAAAATCGCTTTTTTTACATTTGGAAAATACTGAAAAAAATTCTTTATTTCAGAAATCGCACTATCTTGTCCTTTAAAATTATCAAAATTATCCGGACGATATTTTTCTCCCCAATGAACAAAGTCAACCATTTTTGTCTCCTATATTTATTATCAAACTCTTCAATAAATTTGTAGTCATGGAAATCTCATAGCCCATCACTTTCATTTAAATTTACTTCCCCCTACCAGCCATTACAAAACTCGCAAGTAAAGATTCTAATTGAATAAATTCATCACTTCCTTCAACAAGTCTAAATTCAATTTCTCCAGTGCGTTCTGTTAATCTAACTTTCAATTCAGGGTCGATAGAAAGATTCCAAATTTCTTTTTGAATCGCTTTAATTATATCGCTCGCTGCGATACTTTCTTTCAACATTACATCTAAAAGTTTATCTTTAGCATTCCTAAAATCTCCACTTAAGGCATATTCAAGAATAACTTTCACATCAGAAGGTTTCGCGCTAGGAACAATTATATCAACAAGATCTGAAGTAATAACATTACTAATCGAGGCAGTAGTCTGCAACAAATTCACAACTCGTCTACAATCTCCTTCAGATAATTCAAAAATTGTTTTAATCGCCTCTTCCTCAATTTGCAATTTTTCTTTCTCTGAAATACGTTTAACTATTTTCTCTATATCCTTTTTTTCTAATAATCTAAATCTAAAAACAGCGCAACGAGATTGAATCGGGTCTATAATTTTAGAAGAATAATTACAGGACAAAATAAAACGGCAATTTGCTGTATAGTTCTCCATAGTTCTACGCAAAGCGTTCTGTGCTTCATTTGTCAAAGCGTCGGCTTCATCCAAAAAAATTACTTTAAACGGAACTTCTGCAAGCGCTTTCGTCCTAGCAAAATCTTTTACTTTCTGTCGAACAACATCAATTCCTCTTTCATCTGAAGCATTTAATTCAAGATAATTATCTCTCCACTTTTCTCCAAATAATTCTCTAACAACAATTAAAGCCAAAGTGGATTTTCCGACACCTGCCGGCCCTGCAAAAAGCAAATGGGGAATATTCATAGCATTAGTCAAAGATTTAACTCGTTTAACAATGTCCTCCTGTCCAACAAGTTCTTCAAATTTCCTCGGACGATAACGTTCTGTCCAAATATCACTTCCATTTTCAGCCATGAATTAGTATATCACAATTCTATTAAAAAGATTGCTGTGCTGGAGAATACGCGTCCAAGTTAATAAGTTAATTGCTCTTTAGTAAGGTCAAAATTAAAAGTCATAAGAAATTCATCTAGGATTATTACTACTTAGCTCGCTCTCTCTTCAATCTACGATTTCTCTTAGCTTTACGCATCTTTTTACGTTGCCATTTCCAACGCATCTGACGCTTTTTTTTCCATCTTCTACTTGAACGCTTCATTTTAATAATAATTAATTTATAGTAAACCCTTTAGAAAAAATAGGTTTTTAAATCTTCTCACAGGGAGATTTAGTTAGTTGCTCTTTTTTTAAATCTTCTCACAGGGAGATTTAGTTAGTTGCTCTTTTTTTAAATCTTC
>PFCU01000022.1:2053-4650 GCA_002763155.1 Candidatus Pacearchaeota archaeon CG10_big_fil_rev_8_21_14_0_10_30_48
CGGTTCACATAATTTACCTTATTTTTGAATTTTTAAATCTTCTGACAAGAGATTTATCTTATTACAAATTTTTACTAATCCAAGACTTTACTTGATTTTCAGAAAGAGCTCCAACAAATTCATCAACAACTTTTCCATTTTTAAAAAGTTTAACCGCTGGAATACTTCTTATTTCATACTCTCGTGGTTTTTCAGAATTTTCTTCTACAGAAATTTTCACAAGAATAAATTTTCCGCCAAATTCTTTTTCAACTTTTTCAAGCGTCGGACCTAAAATCCTACACGGACCACACCAACTTGCCCAAAAATCAACAACCACTGGAATTTTTTTAGATGTTTCAATTACTTCCTTATCAAAATTAGCATCATTAATATTTTTTACCATAAACTAAATCAGAATTAATATTATTTAAACTTGACTATGGAAAATAAAACAATTAAACTCACTTCTTCAAATTCTTCGTCTTATCAATAACTTCTTTCTTAACTTGGCTATTCAATTTTTTCTCTAAACGGGCCTCAATATTCTTCTCAATTTCTTTAACATCAACTTTCTTCCCCGATTTTATAGCCACTTTATTCTTAATTTCCTTTGATTGTTTCTTATTCCTAATAATAATAAAAACAGCAATACCTGTCCATAAAACAAAAAGAACAACATAAAACCAAGAAAACACAAAAGCCCCGTCCTCTCCAGGACTCAACATTATATCAGAAGAAACACTTCCATAAACAATTGCAATAACAATGAAAACTGCAGTCAAAATCATAATCGCCTTCTTAGTTTCCATAAACAAATTAAACAATCAGTGTTTTTAAAATCTATTCTTAACCTCTAAAAACAGTGGTAGATTTTATTTTCTTTGCCTTGAAGAAATCCTTCGTAAACTTTTCGGCAACCTTATTATCAAATAATTTACACGAGAAAACATCAATAAACGCTCTACCACCAACATCATCTAAATGAACAACAATCGTCGAAGTTTCAATGAATTGAATTGCAGAAAGCCCAAACAAATCTCCCTCACCAAATTGGTCGACTAAAGTCTCACCATGGGGCTTCATTTTAATTTGTTTACATAATTCTTTTGGAAATTTTTTTAGATGCTGTTTATTAGTAAGCAATTCCTTAGGACAGTCGTATAAATCTATCGCTGTCAATTGTCCCCAATAAGATGATTCTGTCATATCCGCATAAAGTTTGTGATTTGATTAACCATTTAATTATGAATATTTGAATATTATTATTTATAAAGTTATCCCCTTTGCTCCAATTTTAATTTTTTGGGAAATTTTTTGCAAAGCTTTCAGCGACGAGGATTGGAAATAAAATCGTCGCGTCTCCGTAAACTTTTATCGCTTCTGCATCTGGAAGAATTTTTCCCCAGGAAATTGCTTCCTCAGGAAGAGCTCCTGCATCACTACCATCAAATTCCTGCGCAGTATTAATATAAACAGAGTAGTCCGCGCCATTTCTCAACATATTCGCATTCAAAATATGATGCTTAACAATTCCAGAACCCAAAATTAAAACGCCAGATTTTTTCAATCCAAAAGTCAAATCATTAAATCTTTTCACATCTTCAGCGACGTCAATAATAAAATCCTCATGTTCATATTTAAAAAAATAAATATTATCTCCGATTGCCCCGTCAGTAATAGCCGGACAATGAATAGGAATTTTATTTTTCCAAGCCCAATAACAAATACTTTTCTCGTCGTTAATTTTCTCTCCAAGTTTCCAAATAATTTCTGAAGGTGTTACAATCTTTCCAAGAGTTTTCTGCTCTTCATAAATTTCTTCCAAAATTTTTTGAAAAAAACTTTCAAACTTAACATAACGAGAATTTGGAACAAAAATATTTCCAATTCGATTAATTCCTTTCTCTCGCAAATCTTTCCCAGAAGCTCTAAAATCTCCTAAAATAAAGTCTCCTAAACATTTTATAATATCTTCCTCGATAGCTCCAGTTGTCGTAACAATCGCGTTAACTTTTTTATTCTCAACTAAATACCTAAAAATATCTCTCAAACCAGAACTAACCATATTTGAAGTGTAACCTAAAAAAATGAACGCTTCTTCAGAAATCATTTTATTCACAATTTCAATTGCTTTCGAAAGATGACTCGCTTGAAATCCCATGCTTCCAAAACTTTCAACAATCTTAGAATAATCAACGCCGTTATTGAAATCGTATCCTTCAATTTTAGTTCCAGCTATTTCTTCAGAATCTCTTAAAAGATTTTCACGAGCAATTTTATCATTAGTTTTCATTTTAAAATATAGAAACAATAATCTTCGAGATTACAAAATAGGAATTGCAATACAATTTGAGATTAATATTAATTTGTTCATAGCTTGAGAATAAAATACTAGTTTAAAAAGTTATCTTTTTTTATTTTTTTTAGGTTTATTTTTCTTAGAATTAAAGAGACTAACCAAAATAGAGTCTTTTGGTTTTTCAGTATTTTCTGATTGTTTTATTTTTTGGTCAATCTTTTTCTCGACGGTTTTTTCAATACGATTATGATCCTCTTCAGACAATTTTAGACTAACCGGTTTTCCCTTCTGTCCTTTAGGCATATTATAATAATTT
>PFCU01000008.1:0-1226 GCA_002763155.1 Candidatus Pacearchaeota archaeon CG10_big_fil_rev_8_21_14_0_10_30_48
TTCTGGAAATTATACTGCAACTTTAAGAGTTATGAATTATGTTGGAACTAATGCTACTGCAACTATTGGAATCGAGGTTTTAGAAAGAAATGGTTCTATTTATTATGTTGATTCTGTTATTGGGAATGATAGTTGTGATGGGCTGAATAGTATAGTGTTTAATGAAACTCAATGTCCATGGAAAACTGCCTCTAAGGCCTTTGTAAAAGTGAATACCACAGATTATATTCCTGGAGACCAGATATTATTTAATCGAGGACAAACTTTTGATTTTAATGAAACTGTGAATGCTCCGAGAGGACAAGGAATTTTATTTGCCGATTATGGTTCTGGAAATAAACCTATAATTAAAGCAGGTAATTTTAATGGACGCTGGTTTGATAAATCGGTTGGAAGTACTGCGTTTGAAGATATTACTTTTAAAAATTTAGTTTTTAATGGAGCAAATTCTTCTGGTGGAGCAACAGGAGCGTTTATGTTTATTAATCCTGCTGAAGGGAATATTAAAAGTTTGTTGTTAGAAAGTGTTGATTTTCAAAATGCAAGTTCTTTTTTTGTTTTTAATGCAGATCCTCATTTGAATAAAACTTCAGATAATGTTTATTTTTCTAATTCACAATTTTTTAATAGTTCTGCAGGAATTATGTTTTTTGGAGAAATGAAAAATTTTATTTTAATTAATAATACTTTTGATTACGCACCTGAAAATCATATAGCTTATATTGCTTATTTGGATACAGGGATTATTGCTGATAATGTTTTTTCAAGGTCTGCCTTTGGAAGAGCAAGTTTGAGAGTTGATTCAGATGTTACTTCCTCCCCTCTACCTAGTTCTGCAATCACTTCTGTTTATCATACAGAAAATGTTCATATTTTAAGAAATAAATTGTTGGGATGGGTTGATCCTACAGATACTGGAACCTCTCCACATAACGGAAATGGTCGAAGGTATAATCAAGCTTTGGCAGAAATTGAACCAAATAAAAGAAGCAATCAGACTTTTGGAGATGTAATTTTTGAAGAAAATATTTTAACTAATTTTGAAATTGGGTTAGCTATTGGAGCAAATGAAAATCTTACAATAAGGAATAATTTATTTGTTTCTCCGACGAATTCTACAAGTAATAAAGTGATAACTATTTGTGCAAATTTTTGTGATAAACCAGTTAAGAATGTTAGAATTATTGGAAATACTTTTGTTATTCAAGGTAATAAAGAGACTAGTG
>PFCU01000008.1:1249-5539 GCA_002763155.1 Candidatus Pacearchaeota archaeon CG10_big_fil_rev_8_21_14_0_10_30_48
CTCCGGGACTATTTATCCAGAATTTAATAATTTAAGAAATCACGAGAATATTACTCTTTTGAATAATATTTTTATGGTAGTTTCAGGAGGAGGAAGTCTTATGGATATAATGGCTAACGATTCTGCTTTAGTAAAAAATATTACTACTGATTATAATATTTATAATTTTTCGACGACAAATTTAATTTATACTCCCTATAGCACTGAAATTTATAATTTATCAACTTGGAATATTAGGACAACTAACGATGCAAATAGTGTTCTTGGAAATCCTGGTTTTGTAAATGCGATTTCATTATACTCTCATGCTCCGGGCGAACCAACTACTTTGACAGATTCTCTTTTGGAAGTAACTAATTATACTTCGATGTTCGTGTTAGCAGGAAATAGTCAGGCGATTAATCGTGGAACTAATTTAACTATTGATACTTTTTATGATTATAATCATGCTGTTAGAGTTTGGGGAACAGATATTGGAGTATTTGAAAATATTTCTGGTGCTCCTGCTTCGACAAGTTCTGTGAGTCTTTCTCCTGAAACTACAACTGCAAGTTCGGGTAAAGGAGGGTGTACGGTTCTTTGGAATTGTAGTCTTTGGAGTAATATTAGTTACGAATGTGGAACGAGAATTTGTACTCGTGCTAATAATTGTAATATTAATCCTATTAAACCCTTTGAAAATTTAGATTGTTCTTTGCTTAAAACCTCTGAAAGTTTTTGTGGAGATAGTATTTGTAATGGGGACGAAACAAACGATTCTTGTTCGTTTGATTGTTCGTCTGATTTAAAATTTAGAAATGAAATTTTAAAAAAATTAATTGATTTTGTTAAGGGTAACACTATTAAATTTATAAGTAGTGTTTTAATTTTTATTCTTAGTTTAGTATTAGGGGTTTTAATAATTCGTTTAATTCGGGTTAAATTAAAATTAAGACATTAAATTTCATAAATCTTCAGGATAGTTAATTTTTTAAATCCGAGATTATTCAATAAATAAGGAGTTAATATGTTTGGAGAAAAATGTTTTAAATGTAATGAAAGAGTAAAGAAAAAACATAATTTTTGTCCGTATTGCGGAACTAATTTGAATCAGTCTGAAGAGTCGGAAGATTATGGTTTTTTAGGAAAAATGGATGATTCTGATTTTAAATTGCCTTTCGGATTTAATATGTTAATGAAACCTTTGATGAAAGAATTGACAAAGCAAATGATGGAATTAGATAAAGAATTAAAGAAACAACCAAAGGAGTCAAATCAATCGAATAATATGAATTCGGGTAAAAGATTTACAATCCATATTGGCGTTCCGGGAAGTCAACCAATGAAAATTAATACAGGTAATAATAATTCTCAAGTTGTTGCTAAACCAATGCACTTAGATTTGCCGAAAATTTCAGGAGCTAATTTGAATAAAGCAAAAGATTTTCCGAGAAAAGAACCGACGACAAATGTAAGAAGATTGTCTGATAGAGTTATTTATGAGGTAGAAATTCCAGGAGTGGATTCTGCTGATAAAGTTAATCTTTCTGTTTTAGAAGAAGGTTTAGAAATTAAAGCAATCGGAGAGAAAGTTGTTTATATAAAATTCATTGATATTCTTTTGCCTCTTAAAAGATATGAACTTAGAAAAGATCTTTTGATTGTTGAACTTGGGTTGAAATAAAAAAATTTTTAATTTTATTTTGTAATCTGTAAATCAAAGGTTATAAATTAGTAGGGAGTTATTAATTTTCAAAAATTTAGAAACGAGTTTTATATGGATAAGAATGAATAATCTTCGCGAAGCGATTAGGTTCAAATGAGCCTGCACGGATTTGAATAACAACCTCCAGCGGGTTCTTAGAGTCCAGCAACCATCAATTCTATTTGTATGAGCCTGCACGGATTTGAACCGTTATGTCGGAACTTTGTGACGATATTCGCGAAGCGATTAGGTTCAAATGAGCCTGCACGGATTTGAACAACAACCTCCAGCGGGTTCTTAGAGTCCAGCAACCATCAATTCTATTTGTATGAGCCTGCACGGATTTGAACCGTTATGTCGGAACTTTGTGACGATATTCGCGAAGCGATTAGGTTCAAATGAGCCTGCACGGATTTGAACCGTGGACCTCTGCCTGTCTGACATTTGTAGCTTTTTGATTTCGTTATCAGAGCAGCGCTCTAAACCTGGCTGAGCTACAGGCTCGTTTTTTGAGTCTGCAACTTACTCTACAGGCTCATAAACCATTTAGAAAATTTAGGTTTATAAGGGTTTGCAAATTTTAAATTTATTGTAGAAAGTTAAATAATTTTTCCTTTACGGAAACTTTAAAAAAGAGCAACTAAGTAAAAGTTCAGATAGGAACTTTTAAAAACCAAAATCTTATAGAATAAAGATGGTCGGAATGTACAAATATATTAAGGAAGCATGGAAGAAACCAGATGCTGTTACTCTTAAAGCTAGAATGGTTGAATGGCGAAAGGGAGATGCCGTCGAGAAAGTTGAAAAACCTTTGAGATTGGATAGGGCAAGAGCTTTGGGTTATCGAGCTAAAAAAGGATTTGTTGTTTTCAGAGTTCGAGTTAAAAGAGGCGGACATAAAAGAACAAGACCTCATAAAGGTAGACAGACAAGAAAATTAACAATTAGAAAAAATCTCGATTTGAATTATAGAAATATTGCTGAGCGAAGAGCGCAAGCGAAACATATAAACTTGGAAGTTTTGAATTCTTATTGGATTGGAAAAGATGGAATGCATTATTTTTATGAAATTATTATGGTAGACCCAAAAAGAAGTGAAATAAAAAACGACCCTAAAATTAATTGGATTGCAAATAAGAAAAATTCTAATCGTGTTCTTCGAGGATTGACTTCGAGTGGAAAAAAATCTCGAGGATTGAGAGCTCGGGAGTGATTATGGAACGAGGTATTGAAACTATTCATAATAATCTTTTGAGTATAATTAAAGCTGGAGATATAATTTCTGGAATAAATTATTATCGGGAAAATTCAGATTCTTATTCAAATTTATCTCATAAAGATGCTTGTATTTATTGGAGACAATTATTTGCTGAAATTGAGAGAAGTGCTGGAATGAATCATATGGGAATGAGTGTTCATATTTCTAAGACTAAGAGGGATTATACTGAGGAGAATTTATTTTCTTTATCTGAAGAGGAACTTTATACAATTAGAAAGAAAGATCGGATGGAATGGAGACGTGATGAAAATTTAACTGCTCAAGGAGTGTTAACTTATTTGAGTATTTATGAAGATGATTTGAAAATGTTAAATGAAATGAAGGATATTGTAGAATTAGGTGTTCTTTCCGAAGAAAATCCAGGTTTGAATTAATTTTATTTTTTGTAAATTCTTCCTCTTTTATCAAATACTCTTACAAAAATGTTTTTATTACTAATATCTACATCAATCAGTGCTCTATAGTTTCCTATTCTAAATTTATACCCCTCTCCTTCGTAATGTTCAAGAAATTGAAAAGGATTTTTAGAAAATTCAAGAAATTTATTTTTTATTCTTTCTTTTAATTTTTGATCTAATTTTCTTATAAATTTGGTTGCTTGAGAGGAAAATTTGATATTGAAACTCATAGGTCTTCTAAGCTTGTGTAGTTCTCTTCTTTTTCAGCTCTTGCTTTAACTAATTCTGTTTTAGCATAATCTGTTAGTTCTCCTTCAGACATCAATATATTTTTAATTAATTCAACATCTTTAGCTAATCTAATTAATTTTTCATTAATACTTTTTGTTTCTGTTTCCATGTTTTATTATAATTTTTGAGATTTATATAATTTGTTATTGATTTTAATTTAGTTAATTGGTGAAGATGAGACATTTAATTCCCGCCCACCATCCCCCTCCTACCCCTTAGTAATCTGACGAGGGTAAACTTGATGAGGGAGAGTGTTTGTTAGGAGGTTAATGTAAATCGCGGAAGTAAACGGAAGTTACTGAATGATTGAAGGTTGGTTAAGTAAACTGATGCTGTAACTTTTTTAGTAAATTGACGAAGGTAAAATTGAGTTGCTGATGATTGTGAAAGATTAATTTGCTAAACTTCCTAAGATAATTTAAGTTATAACATTTGATTTACAGATTACAAAATAAAATTAAGAATTATCTTGTCGAAGACAAAATACTAACTAAAATAATATTCGAGCGAAGCGAGAAATTAGTTTTTGAAAATATTCTTTGCAAAAACTTTTTTTACAAAATATTTATAAACCTTATTTTCTTAAGACATTGTCCGGAGTCGGACAATCTTTAATTATGAAAATAAAAAAAGTTGAA
>PFCU01000004.1:0-527 GCA_002763155.1 Candidatus Pacearchaeota archaeon CG10_big_fil_rev_8_21_14_0_10_30_48
CAGAAGTTTACAAAGACGTTGATGAAGTTGTAAAAGTTAGTGATGAAACCGGTTTGGGAAAAATTGTTGCTCGAATGATTCCGAAGATTGTTATAAAAGGTTGAGGGCTAATCGCTCTTCTTGATAAATCGCGATTAAGGGATAATGAGATAATTTTATAAAGAAAATTTATTTAGATATTGAATGAAAAGAGTTGATAAATTTGTTTTAATCTTTCTTGTTATAGTCTTAACCAGTTTTTTTGTAGGGGCAACAGTCAATGTTGAAAATTCAAGTTTAATATCAACTGATTATCGTGTCGGGGAAAAATTGCAAGGTGTTTTAAATATTAGTGTCTCTAATGAAAAAATTAATGAAGGACTAAAATTCACTTTCAATTCTGAAGAAAAATTGATTCCCCTTAAAGATTTTTTTGATGCCCATAATAAAACTTTATATTCTTGCGAACCGACAAATTGTGAAAATGATTTTAGCGTTAGTGGAAGTGCAGAAACCTCGAAAGAAATTCCTTTAACCTCGGGAAAAAG
>PFCU01000004.1:535-11226 GCA_002763155.1 Candidatus Pacearchaeota archaeon CG10_big_fil_rev_8_21_14_0_10_30_48
CCTCGAAAGAAATTCCTTTAACCTCGGGAAAAAGCGAAACCATAGGATTTGTCTTGAATGGAGATGATTTAGAAGTTTTAGAAGATGGATTTAGTTTTGATGTATCCAGCGACGCTGGTTCTAATTGTGTGAGTCAATTAAGTGTTGATGTTTCTGCCGACGGAGATATTGAATGGGAAAATAATAAAAAACTCGGAGAATCCTGCGGGGGAGATAAAACTTCAACTTGTTACAATGCTAATAGTTTTGATTCGTGGTTCCTTTTAGGGCAAGAACCTTATTGTGAAAAAATTAAAATTGGGAAAGCTCCAGCGTTCGATGTTAAGGCATTAATGAAATCGAAGGAAGGGGCAAGTTTCGAGGGTAAACCTTTAGTTGCAAGTATTTACGATTCGACAGGAGAATTAAAAGGAAATTGCGATTTATCAAAACCTACGACGAGCGGAAGTGAAGAATCATGTTCAATAGATTATGTTTCAAAATCAACTGAAAATCATTTTGTTTGTATTTCTTTGAAAGAAGGTTCAAGTAATGAAGGATATAGTTTGAAAGCGAGAGACACAGGTAATTTTTGCGGTTTTAAAGGAGACCCAAAACAAGTAAGTTCAACAAGTGCAGATTATTCTATAAAAGTTTCTCCGAGAAAATACGACGCTGTTGGCTCGTTTAATTTAAATGATGAAGCAGTTCTTTCTCAAACTGGTTCCCCATTAATAGCGGAAGTAAATGATTTCATTTCAGAACGATACGGAAAAAATTGTCCCGACGCTGGATGTATTATCCCTGTAATGTTTTCTGGAATTGGGCAGAAAATAATAATAAATAATATTAATATAAAATATAAACATTCTGCGAGTAATGAAATTTCAAGAGACCAATTATACAAACTTTCTACAACTCCTGCGACCTTGAAAACTGCGAATTCAGTAGTTGTTAATTTAGATGAAAATGAAATTAGCTTACCGAGTAATCCCGGAAATTATAGTTTTAAATTATTTTTCAAAGGGGAAAAACTTTTAGAAAAAAATATCACTGTTCGTGAAAAGGAAATTACTATAATTGAACAGATACATCCAAAAACTGTGGCTGCAGTTATTCCAAACACTTTTCTTGTTTTTGTCGACGGAAAAGTAAATGTTAGTGAATTAAAATTTGAATGGACTTTTAGTGATGGTAGTTTGAAACAAACTTCTGAAAAACCTTTTGTGGTTCATGCTCTTCCTACGATTGGAAATTATACTTTGAAAGTTAAAGCATTAAAACAATCAAAAGAAATATCTTCTGCAGAATTTAAAATTGAGGCGAAGGCCCCGATTGAAGCAGTTAATGAAACAATTGCTCTCTATAAAGAACGTATAAAAAATGTCAAGGCAAAAAAATCAGTATTGTCTACAACTTATCAAGGATATATAGATGGAATTGTTAACTTAAATGATATTGAATCTAATATTAATTCAATAGAAACTCACTACCTTGTTTTAACAAAAGAGACTACCCAAGATGATTCGGCATATGCAGAAATGATGCAAGAATTATTTGATGAGAAAGTTCCAGTAGATATAAAACCGAGTTCAACTGAAGAAGTGCAACTTATTTATGATTTGAATGATTTAGTGTTGGACGATTTTAATTATTTATTTAAGGAGGTGTATTCTGTTTCTCAAGAAGATGAATATAAAGACGCTATATTCACATGGTTTATTGAAAATGTCGACGTTGAAGTGAAACAAAAAACCTATGCGTTATATTATGACGATTATAAACAATCCTTTGTAAGTGAGTTTGAAGTTAAGATCCATCCTAATATTCCTTCTGATAAAGGGGGTTACTTAGTTATAGAAAGAGATGTTAGTGATTTGAAATTTGAGAATGGAGTTGTTCCGGCCGCGCATAATGGTGTTAGTGGTGTTGAAGTTGATTTATCTAAAGATTCTACAATTAAATTTTCTTTAGAAGAAGATGTTGATTCATTTTCTCTTCCAATGTTTTTTGCTCCAGAGTTTAGCATGTTGCAAGTTTCTCAAGGTTCGACGAAGACAAATACTGGCGGAATAGGATTCTGGCCTAAATTTTTAATAGGATTTTTCATAGTTGCAATTATTGTTTTATTTTTGTATATTCTTTTACAAAGATGGTATAAATCAAAATATGAAAAATACCTTTTCAAAAATCAAAATGATTTGTATAATTTATTGCAGTTTATTAGGAATTCTAAAGTTAACAAAATGAAAGATGAAGAGATAATCGAAAAATTAGTTAAAGCAAAATGGAAACGCGAGCAAGTTCACTATGCTTTGAATAAATATGAAGGTAAAAGGGTTGGAATGTGGGAAATTCCTTTATTCACTCGTTTTGAGAAAAGAAAGATAGAAAGAGAGTTAGATAAGAGGAAAAGAATTGCTAAATTGTAGTTAGTTTAGTGAAGAAAACTTTAAATAGAAAAAAAGGCTATTTGAAATATGAAGATAAAGATTTTTAGGAATTTTGCTAAGAGGATATTTAATTCAATCTTCAAAAAAAGAAGTGAGATAAATCTCGGGTTTTATGGTCCTCCGAATGCTGGGAAGACGAGCTTGGCTAATAGGATTTGTAAAGATTGGATAGGGGAAGAAATTGGAAGTGTAAGTAATATCCCTCACGAAACTCGAGAGGTGCAATTTAAAGAGCAAGTTGAAATAAAACATAAAGGGAAAACAGTTTCATTCAAAATGATTGATACTCCTGGGATTGCGACAAAAATTGACTATGAAGATTTCATTCAGTTCGGAGTAAAAAAACGAGACGCGCAAAAACGAGCTAAAGAAGCGACAGAAGGAATTATTGAATCGATAAAATGGATTGAAGATATGGAAGCGGTTGTCATTGTTTTAGACGCAACAAAAAATCCTTATTCACAAGTAAACATTACAATTATTGGAAATTTAGCGGCAAGGAATATTCCTGTTTTAATTGTTGCGAATAAAATGGATTTAAAAAAAGCTGACATTAAAAAAGTTGAAGCTGCTTTTCCAGAATATGATGTTATAGGAATTAGTGCTAAAGATGGAGATAACATGGATGAATTTTATGAATCTTTGTTTAAATTAGTAAAATGATTGAATTAATAATAGATGATGAAAAAGGGAGAAGAAAAGTAGATTTATCGTCGGTAGAAAAGTTATTATTAAATTTAAATAAACTTATGTCTTCTAAAGGAAATATAGAAGATAAGTATGGAGAATTTAATTTGAAAATGTTAGAGGAAAGTAGAAAAATGGATGAAGACCAATTAAGATATTTAGTTATAGGATTATCTGAAAAATTAAGATATCAACTGAATATTAATCAATACACTCGTGAAAGTTATTTCAATATGCAAGGAATTGCAAAAAAAATTGTAAGATGAAATTTATTAATAATAACATTTAAAACATAAAATTCATATTAATAAAAGAGGATTAGACACAAAAGAATTTACATAATGGTAAAAAAAATAAAATTGGAGTTGAAAATTTTTTAATATGGCAGATAAAAAACTCAAAGGATTAACATTGGAATTTATGCCTTATTCAGAAATTCGAGATTTAAATTCGAGTGAAAGAGTAAAAAAAATTCTAAAAGAAATTTTAGATAATCGCATTATTGTTTTACAGGGAAGATTGAAAGCCGAAGAGGAAACGCGTTTGATTGAAGACACGATGGCGATGATTGGGCATATTAAAAATTTCAAGGGAATTGAATTGGCCGTAATTGCTTCCAATAATGAAAACAACGGACTTGGAAGACGATTTGGTCAGGGTATTGCAAAAATGTTAGTAGGAGATACGACGGCAATGACAATTATTGGTCCTGCAAGTATTGTTAAAGAAATTAAAAAGAATCCTAAGAAAATTGAATTGTTGTTTAAAAATTGAAATTCATATATAAATTTCGTAAAGAATGAAAAAAATATTCATATATACTGAACATTCTAAAGAAAGTTTATTTGAAAGAAAAATTTCAAAAGAATTTGTAGAAAATACAATAATAAATCCAGATAAGATTTTTGAAAGTATTAAAGGAAGGAAGATAGCTCAAAAAGAATTTAATAATAAATTATTAAGAGTTATTTACAAAGAAACTGATAAAATTTATATAGTCATTACAGTTTATTATTCCAAGCTAGAAAGGTATTAAAATGAAAGTAAAATATGATTCAGAAATTGATGCAATGTTCATAAATTTTCAAGAGGGAGAGTATGAATTTAGTAAAGAAATTGGAGATGGAATAATAATTGACTTATCTAAAGAAGGGAAAGTTCTTAGGATAGAAATTCTTGATGCTTCAGAAAAAATATCCAAAGAAAATTTGAAGAATATGATTTTGTAAGGCCAAGTTAATTATTTTAACGATAAAAACTTATTTAAACTGATTTTCTCTTAAATAATTATGAAAAAGAGGGGTAAGGTGAAAGATAAAGATAAGAAAATTATTTTAGTTATTAATTTATTATTAGTTATTTTTTTATTAGCAATTGCATTAAATAATTATCTTACAGGGCGAGCAATTCAAGGAATTAATTTGTCTCCACCAACGGATTATGTTGCATATTATTCTTTTGATGGAAATGCAAATGATGATACAGGCAATTTTCATGGAGTTTTGACAGGCGTTTCTTTAGGAACAATAGATCCAATATTAACAACAGGAAAAGATGGTGGTGCAAATACTGCTTATGAATTTAATAGTTTTAATAGAATAAATCTTGTAACAAGTCCAATACCACAAAACATTCCAAATGGTTATGCGATTTCAGCATGGGTGAATCGAGATGCTTCATTAAATTCTGGAGAACATATTGTTATCGAAAGAGGTTATTCTAATGATTTGTATTCGAATAATGGAATTTATTATTGTAGAGTTTCGCCTTCAGATAACATAGTTCATTCAGTTACAGGGCAAAGTGTTTCCGATAATGTTTGGCACAATATAATATGTAATTTAGAAGTTTCTGGCACAAGTGCAACGCTTTCAATTTATATTGATGGGAGTTTAATTAATTCACAATCATTCAGTTTTCCAACAGATAATAATTTAAAACATGGAACAGCAACTGATACAGGTATTGGGGATCGACCAATAGATGCTGGTTCTCCAGGATTAATTGGAAAAATTGATGAAGTTTATTTTTATGATAGAGCTTTAACCACGACGGAAATAGCTAGTTTTTCTGGAACTCCTTCCGGAGCGGTTTGTGGAAATAATATTATTGAAACAGGAGAAAGTTGTGATGGGAATTCTCAAAGTTGCACAATTAATGGATATAGTGGAACTCAAACTTGTAAAAATGATTGTACTGGATTTAATGTATGTACTACAACAGAATCGTGTGGAGATGGAATTTGCAATGGAGCAGAAACAACAAGTAGTTGTTCTCAAGATTGTCCAACAACACCCCCACCACCTGCGGGAAGTTTGAATGCTGTGATAACTGTTAAAACAATATCTGATATTGATATTGTGACTACCGGGTATTATGCTCCCTTGCCTGTTTTCTTCGAGGGTTGGGAATCAACACCTCGAGATGAAATTGCTGAATGGAAATGGGATTTTGGCGACGGCTCTCCAGAGTTTGTAGGATTTAATGCAGCACATATTTATGATAATGATGGAACATATACTGCAAGACTTACCATTACTAATTTTAATGGACAAACAAATAGTGTTACAAAACAAATTAAAGTAAATGCGCGAACAGGAAAAGCAGTTTATTATGTTGATTCTTCAAGACCAGATGATAACGGAGATGGTTTAACTCAAGCAACAGCATGGAAAACTGCGACCAAAGCATTTCAAGGATTAGAAACAGGAAAATATAATGAAGGAGATAGAATCTTATTTAAGCGAGGACAAACATTTGATTTAGGTCCAACAATTACATTAACAAATGCAAATATTAGAGGGGTTTTATTTTCAGATTATGGAACAGGTGCTAAACCTATAATTCAAAGAACTGTTGGAAGCACGGGAGGAGTATTTTATAGAGCTTATTCTTCTAGTGGCCAAATGAAATATTTAGTTTTTGAAAATTTGGTGTTTGATTTGCAAGATATAGGGGGGACATTCTTTTACCTTAATTATGGAGCAACTAATGGAAAAGAACATGACCTTGCTTTTTATAATACTGATATTTTAAATCATGCTGGGAAAGGAGTTTCTATTGGGGGAAGATTAAGAACTGGAAATAAATTTTCAAATTTGTATTTTATTAATTCTAAAATGGATAGAACAATTGCAGGAAATGTTCCCTTTGTACCTAACTCTCAGAACTTATGGTTTATTGGAGAAAATCTTGCGATAATTAATAGTGTCTTTGACAGATCAACAAACCACAATTTATATGTTGAACATGTTTGGAAAGGAGTTATTGCAAATAGTTCTATTAATAGAGCATATTCCTATTTTGATAATAGTCGAACGAATCTAAGATTGGCAGGAGTTCACAATCAATCTGCAGATTATTGGACTGAAATAAAAACCGCACCAAATCAACCAATTACATTAGCTCAAACCTATGGAGAAGGTTATTCTTCAGCACATATTTATGTTGGAAGGAATAAATTTTTAGGTTATGATTATTATCCTTCCTCAAATGCAAATAGTAAAGAATATATGTATCAAAATGTGGTGGTTGGAACAAATGGAGACTGGCCTGGAAATGTTTACGATGTGATTTTTGAAGAAAATACTTTCTCAAATGCTAAAACTTTGTTGAATATTGGAAATGCTGAAAATGTGACGGTTAGAAATAATTTATTTATTAATGGATTTGATGCTTATAATGGAGTTAATGGTTATGACTCTGAACCATCTGGGATTTTAATTGGAGATAAACACGGAGATTCTTGGGATACTCGACCAGTAGATAATATTCAAATAATTGGAAATACATTTGTAACAAAGGACAATACTTTTGGAGGAACAGGAGATTATGGTTTAATTCATATAAAAGATTTTGCATTAGGTTCAACTAATCATCTATGGTCTTATTCAACTCATAGAAATATCGATATTAAAAACAATTTATTTTATATTCAAGAGGGAACTTTAGGAATTAAATTAGTTAAAGTTGAAGCTCAAGCAGGTTTAATTGATAACATTGATTTAACTAATAATCTTTACTATCTTTCTTCTGGAACTTCTAGCGGAAATTTATTTCAGAATGGTGTTACGCTTTATACATTAACTGGTTGGAGAGTCCTTGGAAAAGATGTGAATAGTATTTTTGCAAATCCTTTATTAACAAGTCCTTTAGGAAGTGATGGTATTCTAGATGATTTTAATCCTGACTCTGATTTAAGCTTGCAAAGCGAGAGTAGTCCAGCAATCGGCGCAGGAACAAATTTACAAGCAAATTCATATTTTGATTATACACATAACCCTCGAGGTAGCGTAGTAGATATTGGAGCTTATGAATTTGGCTCAGCAGAACCTCCACCAACTTCTTGTGTTCTTAGTTCTGCCTCGTGGTCTACTACAAATGTTGTGGATGGAACAGCAGTTACATTAAATATTCAGGGAACAGATTGTGCTAGTGAAACTCTAAAAATAGAAATCTGGGAAAATGATTTTTTGATTGATGATTTGGTTCTGACAATTAATCCATCAGGATTTTCTAACAATTGGAATGCAGTTCATACATATAGTGGAGATGATGATATTGGTACAGATGCAAGAAATTATTATTTTGTTGCCACTCTTAATTCAAATCCTTTAAAAACTGTTACAAGTAATGAGTTAGCTGTTACACAAGCAACAACACCGCCATCAGGGGGAGGAAAAGGTGGAAAAGGAGGCGGCGGAGGTGGAAAATCAGGAGGTCCACGAGAAACTAGTAATCCTCCAACAACTTATAGTGGTTCAGATTTATTAATAACTGGGAAACTTAAATCAAATGGGAATACTGGAAATCCATGTGGAAATTGTGAGATTACTATTGATTTCGAAAGTCACCCTCAATCAACAATCACAGGAGAGGCTGGAGAATTTAGCGTAACATTTAGTAATATTGATTTCACTTCTGGAACTCATGAAATCACTATTACTTATGGTGAAAAAACATACATTAAAGAGATATATATCGAACCATAAAATGAAACCAAAAAAAGGAATAAGCGATGTTATTTCAACTGTTTTAATAATTTTACTTATAATGGTTACAATTCCTTCAATTTATTTTGTTGTTAAAAAATTAGTTTCTGACAGCGGTAGTGCATTAAATCAAAATATTATTTCCGTCGTTAAATTTGAATTAAGTAAACCAGATTCAGATGATTTGTTGAATGATAGATTTTGGATTAAAAATACTGGTCAAACTCTTTTATCAGGTTATAGTGTTTATATTGATGATGAACTTCAAGACCTTGTCTTGCATAAACAAATAAATGCGTTGGAAAGAGAGTCATTGTATTTAGCTAATCCTTATCCTGTAGGTGTGCATAAATTAAAAGTTTTATCACAAGATTATTCACAAACAGTAACATTTACTGCAGATGAAGAAGACCATATCACAATTGATAGGGTTGAGGTTCTTCAACCAACGCCTTAATTAATTGTTGCTAACGCAAAATAATCTTTAAGTAAATGTAAAATACAGATTATTAATTTAAATCAAATTGACTATTAAATGGGGAGTTGTCTAAGAATTGAAGAGATTTTGTTATATCTTATTAACTTAACAATGCTGATTATTACAGACTTTTTCGACGTAAAATCCTGCTGAAAACGGATTTGAAATTATAATTAATTTCGAGCATGAATGGAAAGTAATTTGTGTTAATCTTAAGTATATGTCATGAACCTATACATCAAGTCAATAAAGCTAAATTATTTAAATAGAATTTTCTTGTTTCTTTTATGCCACACCAATGCGTTCATTGTTCAGAAGTTTATCCCGATGCTGCTGCAGAATTACTTAAAGGATGTGTTTGTGGAAGTCATTTTTTCTTTTACATTCGAGCAGACCAACAAGAGAGATTGAAAGATAAAGAATTATTTCAAGACCTTAACGAAGAAGATAAAGAAAAGATTGAATCTGATGTAAGGGAGATTATGGGTATTGAAAATGAAGAGATACCGATTATTCTTGACTTGGAATCTGTTAGAATTTTAGGGCCTGGAAAATTTGAAATTGATATTGTTAATTTATTTAGTAAAAAGAGGCCGTTGATTTACAAACTGGAAGAAGGAAAATACATTATTGACCTTGCGTCGAGTTTTAAAATTAATTTTAATTCGCAAAAATGACCATAAGTATAAATAAAATTCTAGAAGAGGAATTAAAAAGTGTTAAAGTTCATCCAGAAGAACTGGACTATTTGAAAAATTTATCGCAACTTGTTGTAGAAAAATTAAAAACAAAAATTGATAAAAAAGGTATTTCTGCAGAGGTTTTCGTCGGGGGAAGTTTAGCGAAAAATACGCTAATTAAAAAATCCTCTTATGATGTTGATCTTTTTGTCAGATTTGCAAAAAAATATTCGGAAGAAGAAATAAAAATATTCATGCGAAAAATATTCTTCTGGTTTTGGGTTCCTGGGCAGAGAGTAAAAGTTAGAAGAGTTCATGGGTCAAGAGATTATTACAAAATAACTCTTCGTTCAAGAAGAGGATTTAGTTTTGAAGTTGTTCCAGTTGTTAAAATTAATGATCCAAAAGAAGCGCGCAATATTACTGATTTGAGTTATTTTCATGTGACTTATATTAGTAAACAAGCTGAAAAAAATAAAAAATTAATTAATGAAATTTTATTGGCGAAAAGTTTTTGTCACGCTCAAAAATGTTACGGAGCTGAATCTTATATTCGTGGTTTTTCAGGTTATGCAATTGAACTTTTAGTTAGCCATTATAAAACTTTCAAGAAATTTTTAATAGAGATGATTAAAGTTGAAAATCAGATAATCCTTGACCCAGGAAAACTGTATAAAAATAAGAAAGATATTGAATCTAGTTTAAGTGAATCTAAATTAAAAAGTCCGATTGTTTTAATTGACCCTACGTTTAAAGAAAGGAACGCGGCAAATGCTTTGTCTTTAGAAACATTTAGAAAATTCCAGAAAAAATCTAAAGAGTTTTTGAGAGAACCTAGTGATAAATTTTTTGAACAGGTTAGAGTTGATATTCCGTATTTCCGACGGACAGCTCAAGATATTAAAGGAATCTTTGCAATATTTAGACTGCGAACAAAAAAACAAGCAGGAGATGTTGCAGGAAGTAAAATGTTGAAATTCTCCAAACTTTTAACACGTGAAATTGGAAAATATTTTGATGTTATTGAACAAGAATATGATTATTGGGGCGCTAAAAAATCGGATGTTTATTATGTTTTGAAAAGGAAAGTAGAAATTGTACATGTTGGTCCGAGTATTCATCATAAAAACGCTGTAAAAGCTTTCAAAGAAAAACACAGAATTTGGTATGAAGAAGAGGGAAAAGTAAAAAGTGCTATGCCTACGGATTTATCTGTAAAAGAATTTTTGAAACAATTTAATAAAAAACACAAAAAAACGATTAAAGAAATGGATATTAAGAAAGTTAAGATTATTTAATCAGAATTTGGAAAATTTTCAGATTCATAATTTGGTTTTATTCTTTTAATTAATTCATCCATTCTTGCTATTCGATTTTCGATTTCTAATCTTAAATTCATAATACTTTGACTCGGAACATACCT
>PFCU01000004.1:11235-11782 GCA_002763155.1 Candidatus Pacearchaeota archaeon CG10_big_fil_rev_8_21_14_0_10_30_48
ATCCAATAATTCTCCTCTCAATGATTCTTGATCTTCTTCAGTTAAATAAAAAAAGTTATCAGCAAATTTGCTCGTTAATTTGCTCTGTTTTATTTTCATATTTGAATCTGAATCTATCTCTCCAAGAGCCAATACTGGTCCTTGATATAATCTTTTCTCGTTTTCATTTATTTCATTATCTTTATTTCTTAAATTTTTTGCTAATGAAAGAGAAGACCATGGGCTAAACCATGATATCAACGGATCAATTGTTTGATTTTTTGAAATGTTTTTTAAATAAGTTAATCTTTGAACTAAAGTTGTATCTGGAAAGTTCATTACCTGTGCCTTTTCAAATTGAGGTTCATCATTAGTGTTTATTTCTTCATTAAGAGAACCCATAACATATCCGTATGCTCCTGTTGGAAAAGCATGAATAAATGGGCGCCCAAAATATGCAGATGTCACTCTAGAACTTGGCTCTGCTTCTATGATTAATCCGGGCTTAGCTATGCCCACAATTTTAGGATTATCATAAAAATTTATTCTCACCATTTTATTTCTTTTT
>PFCU01000004.1:11793-25157 GCA_002763155.1 Candidatus Pacearchaeota archaeon CG10_big_fil_rev_8_21_14_0_10_30_48
GTCATCTGTGTCATTAAGCATAAATAGAACTTCTTTTCTATCAGCGATATAAAATGATGAATCAAGATCTGATTTTTTTGCTTTAATTCCTAAACGCTCGTTGATTGATTTTATTTCATTTTCGTCTCCGCTAAGAGCAATAGTTAATTTTATTTTTGAATCTATTACTTGTTTTAATAAAGGTTCTAATAATTTTATTCGTCTTTTAATTTCTGAAACTGGCGCGCAAAGAATCATTTCTTTAGTAGATGAATTAATAACGTCGGAAATTTGGGAGTTTATGTTTGTTCTTCCTTTGATTGTTCCTGAAATATCTTGTTTTTTTATTAACTCTGTGTTATTTGAATGTAAAATTTCTAATTCTTGATATTCTGATGTTTCTTTTATGTTTGAAAGAATTCCGATTTTTTCATTTAATTGATCCATCGCGTTTTTCTTAAGTTTGTCGATTACACTAGTTGGTTTTATTGCGAAATATTTTACTGGTTTTCCGATTTTTTGCATTGCGAATCCTTGTTTTTCTAAAGATTCAAGGACGTCGTAAGTTCTAGAACGAGGAACACCTGACATTTCTGCGATTTCCCCAGCACTTGCAACTCCTTTTGTAAGCAAAGCTAACCATACTTTAGTTTCATAAATATTAAGATTGAAATAATTTTTTACTTTGTTTACTAATTCTTGTTTAACTATCATTTTGATTCCTTTAATTCTCTATATTTTATAACATCTTCAAGTAAGACAATTCGTTCAATTTTTGAACGTCTAAATGTTTGAGGCGGAAAAGAAGTAAAGGTATCTAAAGCTTTAAATATTGTCCATATACTATCAAAAGGAATATCATATTCTTTAAGAGAAGTGATATAAACAAATTCTTGACCAAACTCATTTAAAACTCCACCATAAGTATGATCTTCGTCAAAAATTATTTCTTTTCCTTGGTAATTTCTTAAAATTTCTAAATCTACAGCTGAAGCTTCGTCTAACTGAGCTTGAATTTGTCTTTGAGTCATATTTGTCTTTGCCATTTTGTTATGACTAGTTAGTGAACTTTAACTTTATAAATGTTTCGATTTTGTTACTTTAATAAAGTAGGGACAAATTTTAAAAAGGTTGAAAATAATTAATATTATGGAAAATTACCTTATTAACAAAGAAACATTTGAATGTTTAAGAAGACGGCATTGGTTTGCACTTGGTGGTGTAAATTCTGAAGATTATTTAATTGAAAGTATATTAGACGTTGATGATTTTTCAAATAGAAATTTAGGTTATGAAATAACCCAAAGAAAATTATTAAGAAATTTAGATAAGATTCTTACGCGGTTAGAACCTTGGAAAAATAAATTATGGGCAGAAAAAAAAGAAGATAAATTTTTGTCTATCCAAGTTCAGAATGCATATGATGATTTTTTAGATATTTATTGGAATATTCGAACAGAGATGAATCCTATCGAAGAAATTAAATCAGGTAAGCCACCAAAATTCCAGCTAACAGTCCTGTAGTAATGAACGGCATTGCAGGGTAGAACTTTCCTTTTTGTGAATAAGTAAATAATAATAGAAGGGCTATTGTCGCTCCGAGAGTTACAAATAATGCTGAAATCAATCCCCAAGTTTGGAAAACAACGCCGGCTGTAATAATTGGGAAAACTACATCTCCTCCGCCAAGAATTGCTAAATTAACTTTCATTTTTTTATCCTTGACTTTTTTACCTTTTTTCATTTGTATTTTAGCCAATTTAATTTGAGCTCTTTGATTTTTATTCAGGTAAGGAACAAAAAATCCTCCAAATATTTTCAGTTCTTTAATTTGGAAATTAGCCATTTTTTGCATAAATCCAGAATGCCAAACAGCCCACATATCATAAATAGAAATCAAAATCAACAAAATAATAATTGTCCAAATATTTAATAATGGAATGAAAACGACTGCAATTCCAGGATAAATCATTAGCTCAGTTAAATTATGGACGATGATATTTCTTTTGAAAATTTTGAGATAAGCTAGACCTATTGCAACGATTGAAGAGAAGATAATTGCAAATTTTAATGAAACTTCAATAGGAATTAGTTTTAGGAATGCGATTAAAGTTATGTAAATAACCATTGAAACGACGACAAAAAACCACGCGCGGATGAATAACGCTGCTTTGAGTTTTGTCAATAGAAAAATAAATGCTATCGCGAGGACAAATGCAATTATAATACTTGGAAGAATTTTACTGAAAAAATCGCTTTCATTTTCAACTTCAGGAGATTGAATAAAAGAAAGTGCAGGATTTTGAACTTGGACTACTGTTCCATTTTGATTTACATATTCTAAATTTAATGGGTCTGCATAAACAACTAATAAACCAATTAATTGCGTCGCTAAAAACATTCCTATAAGGATTAAAGTTATTTGCCAGTTGTGTTTCATTGTAAAAAGAACCTAAGGTTCTTCTTACGACATCTCCTAAAGATGCCAAAGTAGAACTTTAGTTTTTGTTTAATCATTTAATGCTCCTACGGTTTCTTTTACGAATCTTCCCTTAGATTCGTCTTCTTACGACATCTCCTAGAAATGCCGAAAGTGAACTTTCAGTTATATATACCTCTCATCTTATTATTAGGCAAAGTTGGTTTTTAAACTTACTTCAATCTCAAAGTTTCCAAATTTCTCGGGACATTGGTTTCAACTTTTTCGATTTTATACAGAGAGCTTGCAAGGTCTAGAGATTTAGAAACTTCTCCGTGATTGATAATAATTCTTTTTGGTTTTGGTTTGCAATTTTTAATAAAATTTAACAACTCTGTTCGACCTGCGTGAGCGGAAAATCCTGAAATGGTGAATGTGTCTAAATTAACCGGAATTACTTCTCCTTCTTCTGTTCGCCATTCTTTCATTCCTTCTTGAATTTGTCTTCCTAAAGAACCAACTCCCTGATAACAAACAAAGATTAAAGAATTATTTTTATTTGATGCGAAATGTTTTAAGTATTCTACCGAAGCTCCACCGACTAACATACCTGAAGTTGCAAGAACAAGGCACGGGCCTCCTTCGATAACTGCTTTACGTTCTTGAGGTGAACCTACTCTATTAAAGACTTCTGAAACAAAAGGGTTTTTATCTTGGAAAACTAAATTTTTAACAGAATTTGATAAGAAGTCTGGATAAGCTGTGTGAATTGCGTTGATATCCCAAATCATTCCGTCAATATATACAGGGATTTTTTGGAGTTTCCCGGACTTTATCGCGTCTTCAATAATTAACATTGTTTCTTGCGCTCTTCCTAAACCTAATTCTGGAATTAAAATTTTCCCTCCACGTTCCACTGTTTTTCTAATATGGTCTAATAAAATATTTTCAGATTCTATACGGGGAGGCATTATGTCATTTTTCCCTCCATAAGTAGATTCAATTATCACTGTTTCAACTCTCGGGAAATTTGTAATTGCTGGGTCAAGTAATCTTGTTCTTTGATATTTTATATCTGCGGCGTATAATAAATTGTGTGAACCGTTTCCGATGTTAATGTGAGTCATTGCGCTTCCCAAAGCGTGCCCAGCGTTGTAAAAAGTAATTCTTATGTCAGGAGTTATATCTGTAACTTCATTATAATTTAAGGTGATTGAATGTTTAACCATTTCACTAATATCTGTTGAGTTGAATATTGGCGCTGTTGCTTGTTTGTAAGCAACTCCTACAAAATCCAATCCAGTCAATGCAGCAATATCCCTCGTCGGAGGAGTCATATAAACCGGCCCTTTAAAACCCATTTTATATAAATAAGGAATTAAGGCGCAATGATCTAAGTGTGCGTGTGATAATACTATTGCATCAATTGTGGAAATATCAAATTCTGCGACATCAAAGAATGGGAATTTGTCTTTTCCGTGCCCTGCAACATCTACTCCACAATCTAAAAGAATTTTTGAGTTAGGAGTTTGTAATAAAATGCAACTTCGTCCAACTTGTCTTCCTGAACCCAACATTGTTAATCTTATCCATTCGTCTTTTTTTTCAGAACTCCAATCCTTATAAATTTTCTTTCCAATATTATCCAAAAATTTCCTACGATAACTATTGTTTGCATATAAAACACTTCGAATATTTTCTGTAATTTTACTCGGGATAATTGAACTACGTTGCACTTGAGGAGACCAAAGAGTTTTTTCTTTTACTTCTTGCAATACTGAACCTTGTTTTCCAATAACCAATCCCGGTTTTTTGGCTTCGATAACTACGATAGATCTCTGAAGGTCAAAAATAATATTTGTCACTTCTGCATCAACCGGAATAATTTCTTCTATAATTTTTTTAGTTTCTTCTTCAGATACTAGAATTTTTTTATCAGATCTTAGTTCTATACGTTTTTTGAATTGGTTAACCAGTTCTTTTATTTTAGACTCTCCAGTACGAAAAAAATCTGCGTTATCCGTATAAAGAACGATATTAGCCGCTTCAAATTCTGCGTCGGTAATCACTTTTGGAAGTGCATCCGTAATTTCTTTTAAAATATCCATTTTAATTTCTTAACAGTAACCTTAATAAAAAGCACCGTAAAATATGAGTTTAATTTATTGTCTAAATAATTTATTGTCTTTTGACAAAAGTTGGTTGTAAATCTTCAGCGATTTCATGTTTTATTCCTTCTTTAGTTATTGAGAAAACATCTATTCCGTTTCCCGACGCTGCATCTCTTTCAATTGCAGCTTGAATGCATTCTTTCGCGAGTTCAATCCCTTCCTTAATTGACAAATCTTTTTTGTATTTTCTTTCTAATAAACCTAAAATGTAAGGCATACCACTTGAGAAATTTGCGTCGTAATCTTCTACAAGATAAACGCCACCTGCAGGTTCAATAGTATATAATTCTGAAGTTCCGTCTTTGTTAACTCCACCAACTAATAATCCTACCATACTTGGAATCATAGAGGGTGTTCTTATATTTCGGTAAATCATCATCCCTACCAACGAAGCGGCTTCTTTTACTGTTGGTCTTGAACGGGTTTTTAATTCTTTTAATTTAAGTTCTGCTGCGAAAACTCTTTGGTTCATATCAATATCAGAGGCTACTCCTGTTCCTGAAACAACTAAATAATCAGTTATTTTTACAACTTTTTGAGAACGCTTTGACATAATCATCCCGCCTGCAGTCGAACGTCTGTCTCCAGCCATTATAACTCCGTCTTTACAAACAATTCCAACTAAACTTGTCCCTGATTTTAGAATCGATTTCTTTATATCTTCGTCAACCATTTTTATAAATAGCTCTTAATAATTACTTAGAACTTCTATATACTTCAATGATAAGATGTTTATAAAGTTTTCGGCGAGAATGCTTTGTAATTCTTGATATTAATTATTATAAATTTAAAATTAGAAAATGCTTAAAATAATTAGTGTCAAGTGTATTTTCCTTTTTTCTCATACTCTTTATGGGTTTCATGAACTTCTAGAATAATCTGTAATATTTGAAATTCATCTTGAGATGTATTTGTATAAAATGCTCTTGCCTCTTTTGTTAATTTAATTAAAAATAAGTTTGTAATTCCATATTTATTTTCAAAATATTTATAAATTGGAAGCTTCTTAGAAAGAGGTTCTCCCTTTCTTCCTGCTTTGATAAACTCAATTGTTTTTAAAATTAAAATATACAAACCCTCATTAGATTTATTTCCTTCTCTAAGTTCTTTTTCTATATCAATTTTTGATTGAAATAAATCCTTGCTCAGCTTTAAGACAAATCTTTTCATTTATACTCCAACTGCTTCTTGAATTAACTTGTTGAGTTTTTTGTTGTTTGAAAATATCCAAATTATTTTGTCGTCTTCGAACATTATTTTATTTGATATTTCTAAATAATTTAATATAAGTTTGAATGTTTGATATTGCATTTGCTTTGGGAGGCTTTTCCATAATTCCATTCTAGTTGGATAGTCTTCACTATTTTGAATAGCTTTTTCTACCATTAGAATTGAATCAAGTTTCGGATAATGTAATATTTTAGTGTTCATTTTAATTGTATAAAGTTATACAATTAAGTATTTAAATTTTTTGGTAGTTTTGAGAAGATAATTAAGTATTTAAATATCAACTAACTGAATTACAAATGATTCCAAGAGAAGAATATAACTCAAGAGTATTTTACTCTCCTCAAGAAGAGGGTGGTAGTTTACCCTTGAGTCCTGAAGAAACTGCAAAAATATTAGGAGGAGATTATAGCGATTATAAAGAGATGCCTCTAAAATATAAACAAATACTTGTAAGTTCTGGATTTTTTCCTTTTTTTTCTTTTCTTGCAGACGGAAATCATGATTAACGCTAATATAATTAATTATTTAAACTAAATTTATTTATATGATTTATGATTAATGAAGATGAACTTAAAGATTTTTCAAGAAACAATCTTCCCAATGGAAAGGAAAATGAAGAGGAAAAACCAAAGGGATTACCGGTAAGGGACTTCTGGCCTGAAGTAGATGAAGTCCAGAGAGGAATTGATGATTGTGCAAGACGGTCACTCGCACGTTCAAGTCAAGAACGTATAAATAAAGAAGATGGAACTGTTGTTAAATGGGGAGAATTATTTGGAGGAACTTCTAGATATTCAGTTTCAGTTTACCAAGAAGAGAAACGTATTGAGTGGGAATCTTTTATGGATAGAGGAAGGTCATTAAGTTATTTTGGAGATAGGTGTGAAGTTTATGGTGCTAAAACAAAAGTAGGTTATGAAACTGAAATCGAATCTGCGCGAAAATCTTTTTTAGAACATTGGGGAATTCCGGGAAATAAATTTTTTCTGGAATATTATTGAATTCTAGAAAATTAAACCACAACTTTAGTAGATAAATTATCTTTCTTTAATCGAATTATATTATCGACGAAAGATTCTATTTTTTGGTCATGGGAAACTAAAATTAATTGTTCTACATTGAGTTCTGCTAAGACGTCTCGCATTTTGTCAAGTTGTTGTTGTGAAAAACCATCTGTTGGCTCATCTAAAATTACAATTCCTTTTGTTTTTATTTCTGATAATAAAGAATTAATTGTTTGATTCAATGCGAGGCGATAAGCCAAAGCGATTGCTGTTCTTTCACCTCCTGAAAGGAAATTATAATCTAATTCATAATTTTGCTGTTCGATTATCGGAGTGAACTCGTCATCAAGACTGACAGTAAAAGTATCTGGGACAAGAATTGAAAACCAGTCGTTGAACAAGTTTGAAAATTCACTTCTTAATTTAATCATAACATTTCTTTCTATTGTCCCAATAAGGTCTAAGAAATCTCCAGAAAGCCAATTTTCCAATTCAATCGTGTAAATTAATCTCATTTTAACTTCTTCTTTTATCTTAATTTCTTCTTCAATTAAATTAATCTCATTTTCATTAATTCTAATTTCTCGGAGTATCTCTGCTTTTTTAATCTCCAGTTTTCTTTCTTTATTATAAATCTCTTCAAATTCTTTTGTTTTTATTTCGAGAAGCTGGTCGAATTTTTTCATCTCGCTAATATTTTGTTTCAAAATCAGCATTTGATTTTCAAGCATTTTAACATCTGATTCCAAAGATGATTTTTGTTTTTCCATAGCTTCTTTTCTTTGATAATCTTCTTGAATTGTCTGAAGTCTAATTTTAACTTCCTGCAATGAATTCTTTTTCATTTCAAGCGAATTTATTTCTAAAATTAATTCTTTAATTAGCAAATCTTTAGATTCTTTTTCTTTATCTGTGAGTTCTTTTTCTTTATCTAAGTTAAGCATTTCCTCCTCGGTTTTTGACAAGATTGCATGTTTATGATTATCTGAAACATCTTGAAAACAAGTAGGGCAATTTTTCAGGCTAGATATTTTTTCTTTAAGTTTTTCTAAATCATATTTTTTAGAAATCAACGAAGATATTTTATTTGAGAAAGTGTTGATTTCTTTATCAAGTAATTCTTTGTAATTTTTTTTATTATTAACCTCTTCAATTATTTTAGCAAATTCCTCTGGATTAAAAGAATCTGTAGCTTCTTGTAATTTTTCTTCAATAGATTTTATTTCTTTTGTAAATTTAATCAATTGTTCTTTTTTTGAGAAAAGTAAAACATTCGTTTTTTCTACTTCAATTTCAAATTTCCTCTTTTCTTCTATTTTCAATTTGACGTCTGTTAAATCTGTTTCTTTTTTTGTTTTTTCTTTATGAATAGTTAACCTTGCCGATTCAATTTTAGGTATTTCCTTTTTTATATTTTCTACAGAATTTTTTCGTTCTTGTAAATTATTTTTACGCGTTTCAAGATCTAAAATTTGTCCTTGATACAATCTAGAATTCTCACGAAGTTTAGACGCCAAAATTACTGTGTTTTCTTTTATTCGTTTATATTTATCTATTCCAAAGACATGTCTTAAGGTGTTTAATCGTGTTTCGGGGTCTTCCAAAATTATTTGTTTCATTTGTTCTTGAGGAGTATAAACTGTGTACCTATAAAGTAAATTAGTCTTTTTAGCAAATTCTAAAGGATAGTTTAATTTTTGTAAAACAAAATTTTTCATTTCTGTCGTCGCACATTCCTCTGTTTTGCCATTAATAGTTATGAACGCCGAATCTTGGGAAACTGTTTTTTTTCTTTTCAGAGTCCTCTTTAAAATTATTAATTCGCCGTCAATTTCAAATTCCAATTCGACAAAACCTTCGTCAGTATTAGTTTTCAACAACGAAGCTCCTTTTTGCCCTGGTTGCAAACCAAACAACGCAAATTCTATCGCCAATAAAATTGAAGTTTTTCCCGAACCAATGAGTATTGTTTTTAATTCTGATAAAAGTCTATCATGAAATATTTGATTTTTTTCGTCCTCTTGTTTTTCTACACTTAATGCTCTGAGTAGGAGTTGAATTTTATCTGCGAATCTTGTTTCTGATTTTTCAAAGTGTTCCTTAATTAATATTTCTTCAACTTTTCCGACATCTTTTTCGTCCATTTCTATTTTATTTTCTTCTATTTTTAATCCCGAAATACTTTTGACAAAAACATAAGCTCCTTGATTTTTCACAAATTGTTCTATTTCATTAAATTGAATATCTGAAACTTTTCCGCTTGTAAAATTGCCTTTTAATCTCATAAGAATAATTTTATCATTTAATTGGTGATTTTTTAGTTCGGTGATTATTTTTTCCGTCGCTGTTAATGGATTATCTAATTGAATTACCAAATTTAAAACATCTTTTATCCTTAGAGGAATTGTATCGCGTCTTATGATTCCATCTTGCACATTCACTATTTGAAATCTGCCGTGTTTAAGTTCTTCCAATTCTTCGAAATTATTTGGATAAATTGGGCCAGAATAAGCGATGTTGCTTTTTCCGAATTCTATATGTAAATGCCCTAAAGCATAATAATCTGCCGAAGGTAATTCGTCGATTGAAATAGATGGAGCAGGCATGTTTCCTATTGCTTCCTTCAATGCTGTGTGTAGCATAAAAACTTTAAAAAATCCGGGCGAGTCTTGAAGTTTTGTTTTCTTTAATCCTTCAACTTCTAATCCTGATTTCATTCCAGGATATCCATAAATGGCATATTTTCCGGAGATGGTTGGTTGTAAAATTATTTTCTCGTCTTTTTCTTCGTAAACAAAAACGTTCTTGCAAAATCCTGCGTGTTCTAAAACATCTAAAAATGTTTTTCCTGAAACCGAATAATCGTGACTTCCTGCTATAATGAAACAAGGTATTTTAGAATCGTATAATTTTTTAAATTCTTTAAATGTTTTTTTTAAAATTTCTATCGGAGGGTAAGCTGAATCAAAAATATCTCCAGCCATTAAAACCATATCTACTTTTTCAGCTATACAAATGTCTAAAGCCTTAGAAAAACTTTGCATATTCACCTCTTGTAATTCGGGATATCTCCATCCTCCAAGATGGCAATCGCCCATATGAGCAAACTTCATAGAAAATTCTGGTTTAGCTAATTTATAAGGATTATTGCACTTCAATCTCCCAGATATACAACTCTTCAAAGAAAATTTTTTTAGTCGCTATTTTAGTTATTTTTAGTCCTTTTTCTTTAGCTAATTTTTTCCATTTTTTTTCAGGAGTTAAACTAGAAGTTAACAAAAAAGCTCTGCCTGAAATTGTTAAATGATTAGGTAAATTCTTTATGAATTCAACAATAACTTCATCTCCATTTTTTCCGCCAGTTGTATCTGGTTCATTATCAAATTCTGATTCTGGAAGATAAGGAGGATTGAAAATTACTAAATCAAATTTTTCTGGAATCTTTGAGAAGAGGTTACTTTCAATAATATTAACTCCCCACTTTTTAACTTGTTGTAGTGCTGATTTGTTAATGTCGCTGGCTAAAATATTCTTTTTTGAAATTCCGAGTTCTATGAGAGTTTGCGATTGAATTCCAGAGCCTGTTCCTAAGTCCAAAACTTTGATTTTCTTGTCTTTAATCTTTTCTTTCAAAACTTCTGTTAAAAAATAAGAATCTTCGCTTGGATTGTAAAATGCCATTTAACTAAATAAGTTCTGAAATAATTGAGTCAACTCATCTTTAAAAATTAATGAAAGAACTAAAAAAGAAACGAGGACAAAAAGCACGAGAATTAAAATAACTAAGAATGCTGAAATTTTTCCTTTTTGTTTTTTTGGTTGTAACATTTGTTGATTTTGGCGTTGATAATTTGGGTGTTGAGTTGTTTGAAAATTTTGGGCAGGATGATTTTGTTGAGGCATATGTTGAACATTTACAAAACCTCCAGACAAATAATTTGAAGCTTCGGTTATATCTCCTTCACTGTATCCAGAATTTCTTAAACTTTGTTTTGCTTGTTCAAGAGAATAACCTCTTTCAACAGCATTTTTCAATCCAGCGATAATATCCATTCTTACCATTTTATTTTAATTCAATAATCATACCATTTTTACATAGGTGAGCGGTTTTATTTTCTATATATCCCATTTCTTTTGCTAAATCCATTGCAGGCATTGTTTTGTCAAATCCGCCGTGGCTTGGAATAAAATGTTGTGGTTTAAGTAAATTCAATAAGTCTCTCAAATCCTCTCTACCGCCGTGGCCTGAAACATGGACGTTGTCGAAAATGCGAACATCTTTTTGTTTTAATTTTTTGTCCATCTCTGCTCGATGAGAAATATTGATTGGAGCAGGAATTACTTTTGAGGAGAAAATAACTGAATCTCCAGATTTAAAATTAAAATGAAGTTTATTTTTTACTAAACGGTCTAAAATTGAGCCGTCTTCTCCTTGATGGCCTGTGCAGACTACGACATATTTTCCTCTATCTTTCTCGACGCGTTTTAGTGAAGATTTTAACTGGTTTGTATAAGTAGCAATTCTAATATCTTTCTCAAACGGACATTGATTTACTTTTTTGGCGGCGTTAGTATATTTTGCTAAAGACCTTCCCATAAAAATAACTTCTCGATTCAGTTTATTGGAAAATTCTACGATTGATTTTAATCTCGCGATATGAGAAGAAAATGTTGAAATAATTATCCCGTTTTTCCCGTGGTCGACAGTTAACAAAGATTCTTCGACCATTGCCCTCGCGATTTTTTCTGAATTTGTTTTTCTGTCAGTATCTGCATAAAGGCAATCAATTATTGCAACTTTAATTCCTTGTTTTGCTAACTTGCGGAATTTTTCATAATTTGGTGGCGCGCCCATAATTGGAGTATTATCTAATTTGTAATCGTTAGCGTAAACAACAATACCTTCAGAAGTATATAATGCAATCATCGTCGATTGAATTGTTGAATGAGTCATGTTAAGGAATTCTGCTTTGTATGAAGTATTCGCTCCTTTAATCATTATAGATGCTCCGGGTTGAACAACAATGAGTTTATTTCTCAAAGGTTGTTTTGAATCTTGCATTAGAGATTTAAGAATTTCTATTGTAAAGGGGGTTCCAATAATCGGGGCGTTTGGAAATTTGTAAGCAAAATGATGGACTGCACCGACGTGGTCTAGATGCGCGTGAGTTATTAAAAATGCTCGGACTTTATTTTTATTTTTTAATAAAAATGTTTCGTCAGGTAGCGCGCCAGCGTTTCGAAGTAATTGAGGTGTTGGATTTCTTTCAGACTCTTGTAAATCAATTGCCGCAGGAAGATAAATACCACAATCAAAAACAATTATGTCATCTTTTACTTCAAGAGCAGTCAGATTTTTTCCCACCTCATCATAACCACCAATTGTATGAATTTTCATTTTCTTTTATTATATAAAAAAAGAAGTTTAGTTTAAATAAGTTTGTAAGAAAATTAATTGAGATTTCCTATTTCTTCTTTTAACTCCTCTAAATTATGGATACTTTTAACTCCGTCAATTTCTTCACTATTTTCTAAATTTGCAAAAATTTTTAAAATATTATTTTCTTTACAATAATTGTAACTATCTTTTCTTCCACCACCAATATAAATTATGGGTTTTCCGTGTTTTTTAATAAATCGATTGAATACAAGAATTTTATCATCTTTTTCTTCAGGTAATGAAGTTTCAATAATATCAAATAAATTTTCTAAATTTGTTATCGATAAAATTAGATTGGTTACTTCTTGAGTATTTGTTGTTATTAACGCAAGTTGATATTTTTCTTTCAATGATTTAAAATATTCTGCTATTTCTAAATTTACAACTTGTTTATTTTGTTTTATGTATTGGATTATTGAATCAAAATAAGTTTCTCGTGCTTTGATTATTCTTTGTTCATCTGTAAATTTTGGGTAAGCAATTTGCATAACTAAATCAACTCCTTCAAAATAATTTGGTTTATCTATCCAATCCAAAATACTTAAATCATCTAATTCTTCAGCCCAAGTTTCAAACCATAATTCGTGCGCTTTTTCCCAAGGTTCAGAACTAATAAATAATCCTGAAAGAGTTGTTGCAATTATAGATTTAGACATATAAAATATAAATCTAAGAAATATTTAAGTATTACCTTTCCTTTTTCAATTTATAAAAATAAATCTCTAAAAACAAAGAAATTTAAAATGAAACTACTCAAACCCTCTTTTAGAGAAAAGAAAAGATATCTTTTGTTAGAGGGGAATTTTAGTAAAAAAGAAATTGAGGAGATAATTATGAAATATGTTGGGATTTTGGGTTATGCTAAGGCTTCGCCAATGTGGATTAGTGGAAAGATTTTGGCGATTAATCGGTCTGAAATAAATCATATTCGAGGGGCTTTTGTTTTATCTAAAAAAGTTTCTGTAAAAAAGGTTTCTGGGACTCTGAAAGGGTTGAAAATTTAATTAATGAGAGAATAATCAAAGCTTTCTGAGAGCGGCTCTGTCCGGAGTTCAACCGAAAAATAGTTATTCTCGAGAAATTTAGGTAGGATATGATACAACAAATTATCCTACCTAAAT
>PFCU01000049.1 GCA_002763155.1 Candidatus Pacearchaeota archaeon CG10_big_fil_rev_8_21_14_0_10_30_48
GGAAAGGATGGGAATTTCCTAAAGGAGGAATTGAAAAAGGAGAAACAATAAACCAAGGTCTTTTTCGTGAATTAAAAGAAGAAACAGGACAAACTCCAATAAAAATTAAAAATCATAAAATTGAAGGGAAATATTCTTACAAAAAATCTCTTCCAAATAGAGAAGAAACAGGACAAACATTTAGTTTATATTCTGCAGAATTAAAAAATAAAGAAATCAAAATAGACAAACACGAACATTCAGATTATCAATGGCTCTCATTCGACAAAGCAATAAAAAAATTAACTTGGCCAAATCAACGAAAATGTTTGAGGGTTGTTGATAAAAAAATTTCTATATACAAATAAATTCTTAAAAATTAAACCAGATCTTTATCTAATAAACTTTTCATCAATTCCAAAAAAAATTGCGAAAGATTCTGCCGAAGGCGAATCTGAAGCAAATTAAAATTCTGTGTTAACAGCTATATACGCGACCGAATGTCGCGTTATTTCCTAACAAGAAAAACCAAATTCCATAAATATTAAAACTCTAAATAAATAAACTAATTATGGTTACAGAAACAACTATAAAATTAATTTTCTTTTTGTTAATTATACTGGCTGTTGCTTTAGAAGTTATTGGAGATATTTTTTTCAAAAAATGGGCTATCGATAATAAAAATATTTTACTTTATCTCGGGCTTTCAATTTATCTTATTGGAACTATTTTTTGGGCGATTTCATTAAAATATGAATATTTATCTAAAGCTATTTCTATATTTACGATTTTGAATTTAATTGTCGTTGTTCTTGTAGGAGTTATTTATTTTAAAGAAAATTTATCTTTAATAAATAAAATAGGAATGGGATTAGGAATTCTAAGCGTCATACTCATAGAGTTTTAGTCACAACAACCACAATATTCCTAGAATCTTCGTTGCTATATTTTTTAAAAATCTTAAATCCAACTTTCTCTAATTCGCTTATCAATTCCTTTTCATCATATAAATAATACTCCCGTTTTAATTTTTCATCACTCAAATTCCAACCAGAAAAAACTAGCTTATCTTTATTCTTCCATCGTTTATTGCCTTTATTCCAAACAGTTATCAACATTTTCCCTCCAGATTTTAAAATCCTATAACTTTCTTTCAAACTTTTCTTCCTTTTTTTAGAATCATGAATACAATGAAGTGAAGCCATAAAAATAATCTTATCAAAAAAATCATTTTCAAAATCAGTCTCCCACAAATTTGCTTTAATCAATTTAATACTCAAATTATTTTTTTTAATATTTTTCTCAGCTAAATCCAGCATCTTTTGAGAAAAATCAACTCCATAAAAATTCCCTTTTACTTTACAGAAATTCCGGCCACTCCCGCAACCCAAATCCAAACTATTCCCTTTCTCATTAGAAATAAATTCCTTCACTAAATTTTTCTTAAAATCAACTTCGATTTTTACTTTATACTTATCCCACAAAGGAGCAATCTTATCCCAAACTTTTTCTTGATTCATAAAACTAAATGGGAAAAAGGTTTTAAATAGCTTTTTTTCACTACTAGAAGGATGAAGTTACCACAAATCGGAGAAGTCAGAAAACCAACAAAAACCTTAGCTGGTGTTACGCCAATTGCAGTAATGTGTGCTCCTCGTCCTTGTTCTCATGGAGTTTGTAGATACTGTCCTGTCTTTGATGTTCCACAATCTTACACTCCTGCAAGCCCGCCAGTATTAAGAGCAAAAAGACATAATTATGAATCATACGGACAAATTGAATCAAGATTAAAAGCATTCGAAATAATGAATCACCCGACGGATAAAATAGAAATAATAATTTTAGGTGGAACGTTTTTAGACTATCCTATAGATTATCAATACGAATTTATCAAAGGAATTTACGACGCGTTGAATAAAAAGAAATCAAAAACTTTAGAACAAGCTAAAAAATTAAATGAAACAGCCAAACACCGATGCGTCGCATTATGTATAGAAACAAGGCCTGATTTTGCAGGAAAAAAAGAAATTGAAAGAGCTTTAGATTTTGGTTGCACACGAATGGAAATCGGAGTTCAAATCTTAGACGATGAAATTTACAAACACATTAACCGAGCCCATACAGTTCAAGATGTAATTGACGCAACAAAAAATCTAAGAAACGCAGGATTCAAAATCGGCTATCATATAATGCCTGGTCTTCCAAAATCAAATCCTGAAAAAGATTTAAAACTTTTCAAATTATTATGGAGTTCACCAGATTACAAACCAGATCAACTAAAAATCTATCCAACAACTGTCATGAAAAACACAGGGTTAGAACGAGATTTCAAAAGAGGAAAATTCAAACCCTACACTCTTGATGAAACTCAAGAACTCTTAGTAAAAATGTTCAAAATAATTCCAGAATACTGTCGAACAATGCGAGTCATGCGACAATTCACACCAGAACATATCGTCGCTGGAACAACAAGAATCTCACTAAGAAAAGACATAGACGAAGATCTTAGAGCAAGAAAGATAGAATTAAAAGAAATTAGATACAGGGAAATAGGACACAATCAAAACCTCGGAAAAAAAATAGACCAAAACATCAAAATTAAAACTTCTGAATATCAAGCATCAGACGGAAAAGAATTCTTCATCCAAGTAGTAAACGCAGATAACATTCTCTTCGGATTATTAAGATTAAGAATTCCAGATAATTTAGAAAACCCTAAAATCAAAGAATTAAAAAATTGTTCAATCATCAGAGAACTACATGTTTACGGCCAATCTCTAAACTTAAAAGAAAAATCAAAAATCCTCGGCCAGCACAAAGGCCTCGGAAAAGAATTAATGAAAAAAGCAGAAGACATAGCACGTAAAAACAAAATTAAAAGAATGGCCGTAATTTCCGGAATCGGAGTAAGAGAATATTACAAAAAACTCGGTTACAAATTAGATCACTGGTATATGATAAAAGACCTATAAGTATTTAAAAAAATATTTTTTAAGCGATTCATGGAAAAAACATCAATAGCAATCCCAGCCCATAATGAAGAAAATCGTATAAGATATCTTCTTGAAAATCTCCTCACAACTAATGATCACCCTTTTGTTTCTGAGATAATTGTTTGTTCAAATGGTTCAACAGATAGAACAGATGAAATAGTAGATGAATTTAATGAAACAAAAATAAGGAGAATTAATTCAAATAGGGGAAAACCAAATGCTTGGAACGCATTAATCTCACAAACAAAAAATAATCAAATAATCTTTTTCGATGCAGATGTCATTCCAGAAAACAACTGCGTAGACGCTCTTATCTCAACACTTCCCAAATATACAATTATCGGAGCAACACTTAACCCAAGCCTAGGAAATAAAGACCTCTCATCAAAACTAACAAGATTCCTAAAAAAAGATTTCTTTCTAACAAACTATCTAGCAGGAGGAGGTTACGCAATTAACAAATCAAAACTTCTTGAAAATATGCATATACACAAATATGAAAAAATGCCCCAAATTCTTCCAGAAGATGGATGGCTTCAGACCCTTCTTAAAAAAGAAGAATATTTCAAAAACCCTGAAGCCATTATAAATTACTCTCCTGGAAACCTCGCAGACTTCCTTAAACACGACGCAAGAATAAGAATAGCTTATGATGAATTAAGAGAAGAATTAGGAGGAGAAAGATATGAAGAATGGATAAATGAATTCAGAATTGAAACATCCTTAAAAGGAAAATCAAATAAAATAAAAAGATTTCTAAACAGAGCTAATGACCTAGAAACTCTAAAAGAAAAATCTTTCTTTGCTCTTCAAACCATACTTAAAAAAATGATAAGAAAAACTTATCAAGAAAAAATAGATTCAATATATAATGAAATGAAAAGAGAATATGAAATAGGTAATAGCTCTCTAATCTTATCAAATTCTGGAAGACTTGAAAATTCGAAACAATTCTAAGAAATTAATTGAAAAATAATTTTTTCTTCAATAAAATATTATAAAATTCTTCAATCAATCTACCTACCATAACTATCCTATAAATTTCCCATCATTCCAAAACAAAGCTATCATCCGAGCGAAGCGAAGCTATTTTTAAGAAATTAAAAAATAAAGAAAAAGATAAAAATTAAAAAATGAAATTAAGAAGCAGTAGTTATTGTTGCTTTATCCGAATTAGGACATTGAGTCTCTCCAAGAACCGGTGCAATTTCTACTTCACTACCAACACCTGTAATATTGAATGATTGTGTTTCTCCTAAACTCGGAACAGTTCCAGTTGTTGCTGTTTTAGAAACTCCATCAATAAAAAAGTTGATTGATGTAATCTCATCAGAACCTTGAGTTTTCTTAATTTTTACAGTAGTAATAGTGCTATCATTAACAGCAGATTCAATACTAAAAGTATTTGTTAAACAAAGTGTTGAACTTCCTACATTGCCAGTGCTATCAGAAACTAAACTCTGAACAACAGCCCAAAGAATTCCAACTGCAGCAACTACCAACAAAATCAAAAGAACCGCGGTAACTACACCCGATACACCCTTTTTTTGAGACTTCAAATTTTTAAAAAAATCTGAATACATATGACCTCCTTTTATTCAATTTATTCATAAGGAATATAAGAATATCACATTTATAAATATAATCAAAAAATTTAAAAACTAAAATAAAGCATAATTCTCATGATTCCATTACAAAGATTAACAGAAATTGAAGAAGAATATCAACCTCCAAGATTAACAGAAATAGTGAAAGATTTGTTATATGTAAAAGGAAGATCAGATTTAGCTAACGCTTTAGAAATGTCAGAAAATTCTCCAAGAACAGATATTGAAAAAATTAGCATACTCCTTCCTTATATTGAAATTCCAAAAGAAATTTTAAACCGAAAATATGATTAATCGTGAGTATACCAAAATTCTTGCTCGCCATTAAAACGATTCTTTCCATGATATTTACAAAAACCAAATCGCTCAAACTGAACAATCTCCCCATCCTTTAATTTATTAGTCGCTTCTTCAGCAAGCCCGTTTATCCAAATTCCCGTCGGCATCAAAACTTTAATTTTATGTCCTTTCGAAACCCAATTAATCTTTCTAATTTTAGGGTCGTTATCTTCTGAGATAAATTTTGCATTTTTATCTAACTGGACATTAAACAAATGCATTAACCTAACTGGCTTTTTCTTAAAATCCTCAAAATCTTTTTTCGTAACAAAAAGTTCATCGCCAAGAGAAATTGTTTTAAGTGATTTTTTCTCCGGATGTATTTTAACTTTTATCTCTTTAGGCAATTTTTTATCTAAAATAATTTTAACTGGATTTTCCACAAAAGAATATCTATTTGCAATCGCATCAATTTTTCGTCGATTAATTGCATATAAATCATCAATCGGCACAACAATTTCTTTTTGATTTAACCCAATTTTCTCAACAAACTCTCTCAAACTTTCTGCCAAAATTCCTCTTTTTGCAAGACTCTGAACACTCCATGTCCGAGGATCTTCCCATCCTTCAAACTTCCCACTATAAACTTCTTCCTGAGATTTACTCTTACTCAACTTTCCCCCAATGCCCTCTAATTTTATCAAACCTGTATAAATAAACTCCGGACCTCTCCATCCAAAAATATCCCAAATATACTTCTGCATTTCTCCTTCCATCATTAATTCTTTCCCACGAATAGCGTGAGTTATCTTCAACAAATAATCATCAATTGCCCAAGAAAATTCCAGCAACGGCCAAACCCGATATTTATCTTTAACCCTCACATGTTCTCTATCTGAGATTCTAAAAAGAACCCTATCCCTAAATGCGGGATTTTTATGTTTAATATCTGTTTTAAGTCGCAAAACCCCTTCACCCTCTTTCATAGAAAACATTTTTTTCCATCGAGCTAATTGTTCTTTAGTTTTTAACATTCGACACGCACAAGAAATTCCTTTAGCACGATTTTCCCTCATTAATTCTTGAGGACAAGTGCAAACATACGCCTTACCCTTCTCAATTATTTTCTCAGCGTACTTATAATAAATTTCAAGTCTATCACTCTTGTAAATAATCGGCTTCCCATATTTCACTTTCAAAAAATCAAACGCCTCCGGAATCAAGCTATACGCCTCTAAAACAATCGCCTTCTCTTTACTCCCAATCGTATCATCTATAACTAAAATTATTTTGCCCTTATATTTTTCCGCGTAAAGAGCATTAAGCAAATAGGTTTTCATATTCCCAATATGCAAAGCCCCCGACGGAAACGGAGCAAGTCTAAAAACCATTTTTTTAGAAATTTTCTTCAACTCGGGCAATCCCTTATCTTCATGCACTTCTTTCTCAGCCAAATATTTCTCAAAATCCCCAAACTTTTTCTCCATCTCGGCTTTAGGCATCGCATTAACAAGTTTAACAATTTCTTCAATAACTGAAATAAAATCTTTAATTTGTTCTTTTTTCAAACCGTGTTTAAACAATTTCGGAAGAATAACACCGGATTTAGCCGAGCCGTGCTCCAAAGCATTTGCTAAAGCATAAGCCATTATTTCATTTGAAAAATCTTTAACCATATCTTAAATTATCAGATAATCTTAATAAAGCTTGTCCCTTTTAGAAATCAATCTCAATTTTAAAACTTAGATAAAACTTGTCTAAATTCATAAACCATATTTCCATTCCTATCTTTTAATTCTATAAAATTATAAAAAGAACCCACGGCATTAAAGCAGTAACCTTTTTTTAATGCTTCATTCGTTGCATCTTCAGGCTCTGCTCCTTCTGCAACAAGGCCATTATCAACAATAATTTCTTTAATTTGTTTTCTTGTAAAATGAGGATACTTATATTTTTTAAAAATAATTCCTCTTTCCCAAAAAGGTTTTGGAAAAAGTTCTATAAATCTTTTATTTATTTCATAGTCTCTATCAATATTATTTTTAAGAGTAAAATCCTCATCAAAAAGTTTTGCAAGATTTAATTTTTTATCCATGATATAGATTTAATCTTTTAATAAGTTATAAATCTATAGCACTCTCAACTTGTAGTGAAAAAATTAATTTCAATCTCAAAAATCATTCAACAATTCTAAATCTGTCGCAGGAGGATTACTCATAATTTCTGAAACAACTTCTTCTCCAATACATGACTTAACAAATTCTAAAAACAAAGGATGAGGTTTCAAAGGTCTTGAAAGAAATTCTGGATGCGCTTGAGTTGCAATAAAAAACCGATGATTCGGCAATTCTAAAAATTCCATTAAATTATTATCTGGTGAAACACCGGAAAAAATCAAGCCGTTATTTTCCAAAACAGCGCGATAATTATTATTGACTTCATATCTATGTCTATGTCTCTCAGAAATATTATCAACACCATAAATATTCCTAATTCTTGAATCAGATTTTAAAATAGCCGGATATATGCCCAATCTCATCGTTCCTCCTTTAGCTAATGTATGTTTTTGATTTTCCATAATATCAATTACAGGACTCAAACAATCACTCTTAAATTCTGTAGAACTAGCGTCTTTAATATTACAAACATTTCGCGCATATTCAATTACTGCAAGTTGAAATCCGTAACACAATCCTAAAAAAGGAATATCCTTTTCACGAGCATATTTAATGCAATGAATTTTTCCTTCAACTCCTCTCGCACCAAAACCGCCCGGGACCAAAATGCCGTCGACACCTTCCAAAAGTTTGAAAACCTCTTCTTCAGATAAATTAGTAGTCTCCACCCAACGCAAATTAATTTTACAAGCATTCTTCCCGCCGGCATGAACAAGAGATTCAATAATTGAAACATAAGCGTCCTTCAAGTAAGTATATTTTCCCGTAATCGCAATAGTGACTTGTTTTTCAGGATTATTCAAAGTGCTAACAAATTCATTCCAAGAATAGAGATTTTTTTCAACAGATTCGCAACCAAACATTTTCATGACTTTATCTGCCACGCCTTGTTTATCCAAAATCAACGGAATCTCATAAATATTTTTCACATCCGGTCCTGAAATAATAAATTCCTTTCTAACTCCACAAAATTTTGCAATTTTTTCTTTAATTGAATCCAATAAATATTCTTCTGAACGGCAAAAAATTAAATTAGGAGTAATTCCAATTTCCCTTAATCTATGAACTGATTGTTGAACTGGTTTTGTTTTTTGTTCTCCAACGCCTCCCATAACAGGCACAAGCGCGCAATGAATAAAAATAACCTCTTCTTCCAAAGAGAGCTCCCTAACACTTTCTAAAAAAATTAAATTCTCAATATCTCCCACTGTTCCGCCAATTTCTATCAAAACAATATCTGCATTAGACTCTCTAGCAACTTCTTTAAACCAGCTTTGCAATTCGTCAGTAACATGCGGAATCGGCTGAACAGTTTTCCCAAGATAATCCCCTCTCCTTTCTTTATCAATAACCTGTTTGAAAATTTTTCCAGTAGTAATATTTGATTTAGTAGTCAAAGTCAAATCAAGAAATCTTTCATAATTTCCCAAATCCATATCAACTTCCGAACCATCATCCAAAACAAAAACTTCGCCATGTTCAGTGGGATTCATCGTCCCAGCGTCGACATTTACATAAGGATCAATTTTAATCGGGATAATATTAAACCCTCGAGATTTCAACAAAGTTCCCAACGAAGAGATAAACAAACCCTTGCCTAATCCGGATAAAACACCTCCAGTCACGACAACATATTTCACCCTCTTTTCCATTTTATTAGAAAACTAAAATCGGTTTAAAAATATTTAGGTTATCAATCAGACTAAATTAACCCCGATGCTCCAATCTTTCAATTTTCTTCTCTAAAAGTTCAAGTCTTTGCATTAATCTATAAACCTCATTAGAAGAATCTTCCATTCTAGAAGTCATATTCCTTAATTTTAGGTTTAATTCAGAAATTTCGCTTACTTGAGAAACCACATTCCCGCTAGGATAATGCCCTGTAGAAACTGAAGAACCTGCACTTTTCGAAGAATCCAAGAAACCAAATAATCCCCCAGAGCTAGAAGAACTGGAATCGTTTAAAGAGTTAGAATCATCAGGCATATCTAAAACTCCTGAAAAAGAGTCAACAGCTTCTTTTGAAGAATTTGAAGTTTTTCGTCTCAAATCAACAGCATCACCTTCAAACTTATAATCCTTATTAACTAAATGTAGATTAGCATCAACCCTTTTTGTAAAATCTATCGTATCATTCCTCTTTCTACCAAATAAACCCATATCAAAATTAGGTAAAACAATTTTATAAATATAATGGTAATGAAAGGATTTAAATAATTTCTAAACTAAAATAAGTTATGGCCTCGGCAATTGAGATAATTGAAAAAAAACTAAAAATTAAACCCAGTAGGGAACATGAAATCGTGTATGATTCTCCGAGCGAAACTCTCGAACCAGTATATTTCTGGTTCTTAAATTTTATGAATAATTTATTTGATAGCAATGTAGAAAAAATTACTGACAATTTTTCTTCTTCTCCCGGAAGCGGACATTTTTCAGAACAAAGTCAGAAAAAGACAATCTTACAAGAACAAGCGATGAAAACCCTCGGTGGAATAAATCAAGTAATAAGAACAATAATCAATATTGTTTATGATTTAAAAGATTTTGAAATAAGATTAAAACATTATGATGCTGCAAACTCCGATAATAAAGAAGAAAAAGAAAACGGCATGTTAGCACTAAAACAAATTTGGATGGACAATGTTGACATAAAAAGAGGAGTAGGTTCAATAAATCAAATGACTCAAGGAAATTTACAATTTGTTACATTAAGAGACGCGTTCATGGCTGTGAAAGATGTCAAAGCCGTCGACAAATTAGATTTAAATGACCGAGTAAAAAGAATCCTAAAACCCCGAATGGTTGAATTTTCAACATGGGTAAAATTAAGTGAACAAGAATTAAGAAAACGATTCAACATTGAAAAAAACTATCTGAAAAGTCAAGTCAATACTCTGAAATTATATTCAAGATGGCTCAAACCATATTTGAAAGCTGCGACAGAATTAGAAATGTCTCAAAACAAAAAACCAGAGTTAGTAACAATTTTCAATACTCTTGTATTACAACTAACACTTTTAGCAAAAAGAGAAATTAAAGTTGAAGAAAAATTACTAAGTACAGAGCTCCCAAAAGGAATCAAAAAACCGAAAAGAAAATACTATGCCGTGGTTTTAATAGATTTAAATTTTGTAGGAATTCCTCAAAAACCTTCAGGACAACATTATGCATTCGGTGGCCGAGTAGATGTAGTTTTCAAAAGTTACGCAATGAATGAAGAAGAATTAAAATTATTTAATCAAGAATTAGAAAAAGATGAGGTAAATGAAGTAATGAAATTAATTGAAGGTTCAACAACTGAAAGTTTGGATGAACTTCAAGAAGATATTGATTATTTTATAGGAAAAGGTAAAAAAGAAGAGAAGAAAATCGTCGATACAAATCCTTTCAATGCATTA
>PFCU01000038.1:0-319 GCA_002763155.1 Candidatus Pacearchaeota archaeon CG10_big_fil_rev_8_21_14_0_10_30_48
TCCTACGAATAATATTTTTTCCTGTTTTTCTAGTTTCAGTTCCTTTTTTTCACCACCAAGAATTTCAGTTATTTCATCATTCAATAATTTTATCAAATGCTCTTTTTTCTCAACATCTTTTACATATTTTTCTCCTTCAGATTTTATTTTTTCACTCAATTCTTTTACTAAGGAGATATTTACATCTGCAGAGATTAAGGCTCTTTGTAAATCTTTTACAATACTATCCACTAGTTTCTTATCTACAAAAATAGCAGAAGTTATTTTATCTACAGATTTTCTTAAGATATTTCCTAAAGATTCTAACATATAAAGATGA
>PFCU01000038.1:334-3806 GCA_002763155.1 Candidatus Pacearchaeota archaeon CG10_big_fil_rev_8_21_14_0_10_30_48
CTAACATATAAAGATGAGGAAAAAAGGGATTAATAAAGTTGTGGTTAGGTGAATTAATTCGTTTAGTTTTAATCCAATCCCAAATTAGTCAGAAGTTCTTTTTTATTAAAAGGTTCTAAATCTTTGTATTCTTGTCCGACTCCTAAAAAAAGAATTGGTTTTTTCGTTACATAGCCAATTGAAATCATTGTCCCACCTTTTTCATCTACATCTGCTTTTGTTAAAATTGAACCATCGATTTCAAAAAAACTATTGAATGCTTTGGCTTGTTCTACTGCATCATTTCCCGTTATTGATTCTGCTATAAAAATTTTCAAGTCAGGTTTGCAAACGCGAATTATTTTTTCCATTTCTCTCATTAAGTCGGATTTTGTGTGCATTCTTCCTGCAGTGTCAATCAAAACGCATTTTATTCCATGAGATTTAGCGTGGCTAATTGCATCGAAACCTACTGATGCGGGGTCTGAACCATATTCGCTATGAACTAATTTTACTCCTAATTTTTCTCCGTGCATTTTTAATTGTTCTATTGATGCTGCTCGAAAAGTGTCTCCGGCCGCAATTACAGAAGTAATTTTTTCATCTTGCAACATTTTCGCAATTTTCGCAATTGTTGTTGTTTTGCCCGCACCATTTATTCCAAAAAATAATATTACAAATGGCTCTTTTTTCTCACGAATTTTTTTTATAATATCAAAAGGTTCGATTAAAATTTTTTCTAAAGATTCTTTTAGGGATTTTTTAATTTCCTCTTCAATATCATTTTTCTTAATTTCTAAATTAATGAGGTCTTTTTCCATGTCGCTTTTTATTTGGTCTACAACTTCTAAAGCGACGTTATTTTCTAAAAGTAAAGACTCTAACTCTTCAAAAAATTCATCGAAGGTATCTTGGTCTAATTTGGCGGTTTTTAATTTGTTTCTTATTTTTGTCAAAAAACTTTCTTCTTTTTTTGGTTCTTCAAAAATCTTCTCTTCAACTTGTTCTATTGCATGTTCTAATTCTTCTGTGTTATCTTCTTTTAGTTCTTCTTTTTTGATAGCTGTTGAATCTGAACTTTTTAATTGTTTTTTAGTTTGCGTTTGGAGAGATATAATTGGTTCTTCTTTTTTAGAAGTTTCTTTAGCAGGTTCTTTTTTTGGTTTTTCACTAAAATCTTCACTTGATTTTATTTTCTTTTCAACCTCTTTCTTAGGAAGTTCTTTGTCTAATTTTGGTTCTTCTTTTTTAGAAAAGAATTTCCCAAATTTTTCTTTTAGTGATTTAAACATAAGATTCTAAGTTATAGATTGCTTATAAAATTTATGACTATTGGTGTCACTGTAATTCTAACAAATAGGGTTATGATTTATAACCACAATGGTTTTAAATTTGAATTTCATTCTGAATTTATGGTAAGCTATAATGATTTGTATGAACTTTTGAGAAAAGAGAGGTATTCTGAACAATTACAACCTTTGTCTAAGAAATTTGTTTCTGATGTATCCAAATATATTGGTGAAAAAAAGGAAGCGACTAAAAATGAGGAGGATTTTTTTTCGGATGAGATTGTTAAAATAAAAAAACAACTTGAGAATGCTAATTCTATTTTTAAGGAATTGATGTTATTGAGGAAGAAAAAATTATTGGGTTTGGTTTTTGTTGCTTCGGAGACGGGAATTAATAAACGGGATTTTGATAACATGCTTGATTTTGAGAAAGAATTATTTGATAATATTATGGCTTCAATGGAATATGCTGAAAAGAGCTTGAATTCCGAATTTCTTAATGGAGGATTTGCTCCAGAGGAACAGACGATGAAACTTGTTTTATTTTTAGACGATATAGATGAATTTTTAGATAGTCATGGTAAATCTTTAGGGCCTTTTAATAAAGATGATATTGTTAATTTGCCTAAATCTGTGGCTAAAATTTTAATTGATGGAAAAAAAGCAGAAGTTGTTCTGGAAGATTAGGTAAATTAAATAAACTACTTAATCTGTTTTGATATAAATTAATGGAGAAGATAAATTGGCAACTATTATTTCAAGAAATGAATTGAAAATTAAAATTGATGAGGGATTATCTAATTATGTTCTTGTAGATGTTCGAGAAAAAGATGAATTAAAGTTTGGAATGATTCCTACAGCGATTAATATTCCTTTGGATGAATTGGAATCTAAGTTATCTGATTCTAATAAATTTGATAAGAGTATGGAGATTATTTTTTATTGTCGAACAGGTGCGAGAAGTAGTGTGGCTTCTGAAAAAGCAACAGGGTTGGGATTTGTTAATGTTAAAAACTATAGGGGAGGTATTTGGGATTGGTCGGAGATAGATTCTAATGTTCGAAGATATGGTCCTCGGCCAAATTAATTATTTTTAGGTAAATTTATTAACCTGATTAAATTCTATTTTTTATGGCAAAAGATTATTTTAGATTTTGGGCAGGAATTGTTGCTGTAATTTTGGGAATTATTCTAATATTAATTGGATTTTTTACGTTGTTTATAACTTGGTTTTATGGAATTCCTATTTTTATCATTGGAGTGCTTTTACTAATTAATGCGGGTAATGAAGAAGAAATAGAAAAGGTTAAAAAGAGGAAAAAATAGGTTTTAGTATGGTAAACATAATTGTTAGTTCAACAGATGAGATTCCTGGGAAAAAGATTGTGGCTATTCTAGGAATTGCTCGGGGAAATACAGTTAGAACAAGGAATATTGGAAGAGATATTGGAGCTAGTTTTAAAAGTGTTATTGGTGGGGAAATTAAAAGTTATACTGAGATGATTTCTCAAGCACGTGATGAGGCTTATAATCGAATGGTTAATCAAGCAATAGATATGGGTGCTGATGCTGTTGTGAATGTTAGATTTATGACTAGTTCAATTATGGCTGGCGCTTCTGAATTACTTGCTTACGGAACTGCTGTCAAATTAAAATAATAAAATGAAATCTTTGCCTAAATATTTAGTAATTGGAAGTTTGGTTGCTTTTAGTGGAGGATGTACGACTTTTTCTGAACAATATGGGGCTCCAAGAGGATTTCTGGAAAAAAATTATTTTGATGAAACTAGAAGTAATTTAATTGAAACTAGTTTGATTGAAGAAACAGAAGAAGGGTTACCTGGAGAAAGTTTTTTTAAGAAAAACTTTTCCTCGACTAAAAAAGAGAGAATAACAAAATTTGAAAAAAAGTATGATAGAACTGACTTTAGTGATTAATTTTTTGATAATTTTTAGATTGTGAATGGAAGGTATAATGATTCAAGACTTACATATCTATCTCTTTCTATTTGTTCTAATTGATTCTTTACTTGTGTTACAGCTTTTTCTAGACAATCTCTTATTTCTTCATCAGATAGTTCAGGAATAATTAGCGTTTTTTGAGAATTATAATGTCCTCTTTCTTCTTGTTTGGTTCGATAGTTAGTCATTTTAATTAGTGTTAAGATATTTATGGTTTAAGAATTTAAATACTTTTTGATAAA
>PFCU01000038.1:3819-13730 GCA_002763155.1 Candidatus Pacearchaeota archaeon CG10_big_fil_rev_8_21_14_0_10_30_48
CATGTATAAATTATTTAGAATAAGTTGCTTTAAAAAGTTTTATAATGTGAATTTGACGCGACCTTTGGTCGCGTGAATTAGATAAATCAAAGATTTATCTTGATGTTAAGTATACTAAAAAGTTCTTCTAAAAATTTTAAGTTCTGTTTAGTTAACTGATGAATCTAAATTTGAGTTACTCTATGATTGTGAGTTAATTATATTGATGAAGTAAAAGAGTGTTATTTTTAAATTATAAAATATGTTCTTCGTGAGATAATTTGTAATCATGAATTTCATCAATGCTGAACCATAAAGCTAATTCTCTTTTTGCAGCTTCTTCACTTTCTGAAGCGTGAATTAAATTATGTCCTTGATCGTTCTTTTTTGCGTAAACTTTACTTGTATGGTTGAAATCCCCTCGGATTGTTCCTAGGTCTGCTTCGCCTGGATATGTTGCACCGACAATTTTTCTTACTGTGGCAATAGCACTTGAACCTTGAATAACTATAGCTATTACAGGTGTTGAAGTAACAAAATCTACTAAATAATCTAAAACTTTCTTACCATATTTTTCAGCAATTTCTTCTCCATAATGTTCTGTTGCTTGATTAGCACTTGCTTGAACCATTTTCATTCCAACAATTTTTAATCCTCGTTGTTCAAATCTTTTTAGAATTTCTCCGATTAATCCTCTTTGTACTCCGTCGGGTTTTATTAAAACAAGTGTTTGCTCTATCATCTAAGTTTATTCTTCCTCATCTGAATCTTTTTTAGATTTTTTCTCTGATTTTTCTTTAGACTCTTTCTTCTTCTGCGAAATTACTTTTTCTTGTTCAATATCATCTTGTTCAGATCTCTCTTTTCTTTCTTTCTCATACTTTTCGTGCTCTTTTAGATTTTCAATTCCAACGAATCTTATTTCACAAAGACCTAAAGGATAAATTTTCTTAAGAGCTGGAAGAATATCTTTTTGCAATTTCCCATTTAATACATCTTTAACTATTAGTTCAAAAGATTTGTCTTGAACATACTGGTTTATTTCTTCCTTAGCTTTTTCACGCAATCCTCTTAAAACTTGATTTGAAACTCTTTTTCTTGTTATTAAAAATGGTTTTATTCTTAACCGATTATCTTTGCATTGTGTCAAGAAAGAATCTTCCACGTAATCAGTTCCTTTTCTAAGCATTCGTCTTATGTAAAAACCATGTAAGTATAATTGTCTTGGAGTTGTTGTTATTTTCCCGTCTTTTTCTTCAATTAAGAAATTTACTTCTAACCCTTTTCCTTTTAAGTTATTTGTTAAATCCAGTTTTATGTGTTTTCCGGAAAATTCTCCATCTCTTCCGTATAATTCTATTTCTTTATTCAATAGTGGAACATCAACCACGTAAAATTTTTTCTTTTCTTGTATTTTTGCCATTTTTATTTTAGATTATTATTCTAATAGCATCTTGCTAGCACGAATGCCTTTTTTAGATTGGTGAGATTTTTTACAAACTTGACATGTGTAAACAAATGCGTGTTTTTTAGTATTTTTTGTAATTCTTTTCCATTTTTTAATTGGAGGTTTTGATCCATATCGTCCTTTATTACCCATTCCTGGAACGCCGCCTCTTTTTTTAGCTCGTGGAATAGATCCTCTAGTTAAAGAACTTTTTTTCTTCCCAGTTGAGACTAACTTTACCTTGTGCTCAGATTTCTTTTTACAAGTTGGGCAAAATCTATTTGTAATTTTCGGTTTTTTCATAGTAAAACGAACCTAGGTTCTTCTTACGACATCTCCTAGAAATGCCGAAGAAATTCGGTTATGATTTATTTAGACTACTCGTCTTATCGGTTTAAAAACCTTTTTATATTGTGGTCCCGCAGTTATCTTATGAGAATAAAATTTTTAGAGAAGAACGGACAGAAAAAATTTCTTAAGGAAGTTTTAATTAAAATTAATTGTTCTTCTATTCATAATTTTGAGCAGTTTGGTTTTGATGTTCCTTATTCCACGATGAAGAATTATTTTTCTGAAGCTAGGCTTTTACCGAGGGATTTTTTTGATAAATTGTGTTACTTGGCTAAAGTTGATTCTTCAAATTTTAAAATTGAATTTTTGAATGAGAATTGGGGAATGGTTAAAGGCGGGAAGAAAAGTCGGAGATAAGTGGTCCTGCCAAGAATCGGCGTCGCGAACAAGTCGCTCGCTGCGTTCAAACAAGTTGAACACAAACTCAACAAACCTCCAGCGGGTTTTTTGGAGTTCCAGCAACCAATCGATTCAATAATTTTTTATGGTCCTGCTAAGAATTGAACTTGGGTTACATCCACGTCAAGGATGAGTCTTAACCACTGGACCACAGGACCTTTATTTTTTAAAATATCCAACAAGAAAAATAATGAATGAAATTCCTGTAAAGATTAATAAAATAAATGTTAATAAGAAACCAAGAATTATAAATCCTAATAAACATTCTCCATAAGGATCATTTATTCTACAACTTAAAGTTACTAAGGATAATATAATTACTCCAATTACAAATAAAATAAATCCAGAAATATTTACCCAATATGCTTTTTTAATTAAATTATTTATTTTATTTTATTTGTAAACTTTAATTGCCATTATTAAGTAAATTGTAGAAAATATTGATGCAATTAATTGAGGTAATCCTAATCCGTAGAAATCATCATGACCCTATCTTATTGTTGCAATTAATTCTCCCAAACCAACCCATATGAAAAAAATTAAAGAAGGCATTAAAATAATTAAAATAAGAGCAATGTTAGTTAATTCTAATTTTTTCATATATTTGTTATTGAAAAATTTTATTTAAATGTTCTGTATTTGTTTTACTTAGTAACTAACTTAATAAGTTATTAACTTAATAAGAAACATTTATATAGCGGAAAATATATTTTGGTGTAAGGGTTAATTTATATGAAGAAATACTTACTTCTTATTGAGGATGAGAAACTTTGGGAAAAGTTCAAGTCTTTTACGAAAAAGGACATAAATACAGAAATTATGGAACTAATAAAAGAAAAAGTAGCGAAAGAGGTGAAAAATGGAAAATAAAAATCGAAAAGCTCAAACAACTATTTTTATTATTCTCGCAATTGTGATAGTTGTTGCAATCGTCGGTTTTTTCATTATAAGAAATGTCATTAACTCAAATTCTTCAACAGCTTCAGTAGATGTTTTTAATTTTTTTGATTCTTGCATCGAAGATAAAACGAGAACTGCGTTGAGTATTGCTGGAAGTCAAGGAGGTTATATTGAAAATCCGGAATTTGAACCAGGAAGTGCTTACGCCCCTTTTTCTAGTCAATTGGATTTTTTAGGAATTGGAGTTCCTTATTGGTATTATATTTCTGCTAATGGTCTTGTGAAAGAACAAGTGCCTTCAAGAACAACTATGGAAAACCAAATTGAGAATTTCTTGAATAATGAATTACGCACTTGTGATTTCAATTCTTTTAGAACTCAAGGTTATGAAATTAATACAGGAGATGTTGTTAGCGACGTCCAAATTTTGAATAATGAAGTTAGAGTAAATGTACGAATGGATCTTAGTTACAAGAAAGCAGATAAAACTTCTCGTAAAACAAATCATGATGTGAACGTTGTTAGTGATTTTGGGAATCTTTATAATTTAGCTAGGGAAATTTACGATAAAGAAAAAAGCGAGGCATTTTTGGAATTGTATACTCAAGATGTTTTGTATAATTATGCTCCGGTTACTGGAAGTGAAATTAGTTGTAGTCCTTTGATTTGGAATGCGCAGGAAGTTAGCGATGATTTGAAAAAAGGACTTGAAGCAAATATTCAGGCATTGAAAATAGATAATGGGAAATTTGAATTGCAAAAAGAAACTAGTGATTATTTTGTTGTAGATATTAAAGGAAAGGAAAATGTGCGATTTTTATACGACGCTGATTGGCCATCGAGAGTTGAAATTTGGCCTGCTGAAAATTCTTTGTTAGTTGCAGAACCTGTTGGACTTGAAGAAGGATTGGGCGTTTTAGGATTTTGTTTTGTTCCTTATCATTTTGTTTATGATGTTTATCACCCTGTTTTAATTCAACTTTATAATAATGAAGAAATATTCCAATTCCCTGTTGCAGTTGTTATTGATAAAAGTGTTCCAAGAGATTCAATTTCTGGAGAAGAACCTATTGAATCAACTTCCTTAGATGGCTTTTGTGATAATGCGAATACTGCAATTAGTGTAAACACTTTTGATTATTCTTTGAATCCTGTCGAAGCAGATATAAGTTTCTCATGTTTCAATGAAGTTTGTAATTTAGGGAAAACTAAGTTTGCTTCTGGTGATGCTGTTCTTAATTCAGAGGTTCCTCAATGTGTTAATGGAATTATAACTGCTAAAGCAGAGGGTTATGTTTCTGGAAAACAAATTGTTTCAACTAATGAAAGAACAGATTCAAATATTATTTTGAATAAACTTTATAGTTTGCCGGTGAGTTTGTCTTTGGGCGGGATTCCTCTTGAATCAAGAAGTAATGAGGGTATTGCAATTGTTAACTTTGTTTCTGAAGATTATTCCACGACGCTGATTTATCCTGAACAGAGAACTGTTAATTTAGCCGAAGGATTGTATAATGTTTCGGTTCAGGTATTTTCTGGAAGTAGTTTGGTTGTTCCGGAGGCTACAAAGAATGAATGTGTGCAAGTTCCTAAAAAAGGATTGTTAGGATTTTTCGGAAGCACTTCTGAAGAATGTTTTAATATTAAAATTCCTCAACAGACTTTGACTAATGCGTTAAGCGGAGGAGGGAAAAATGTTGAATTAATTTTAGAAAGTGATTTGCGTTTTGCGAATGGGGTTAAAGTTGATGTTCCTTTACTTCCTACACCAAATAGTTTAGACCAACTTCAGCAAAATTATGTTTTAATAGACGGTCAGAGTGTCTCGGTGAATTTAACATGAAAAGAAAATTAATTTTTAGTTTTGTATTTGCGGTTTTGTTAGTTGCAGGAGTATTTGCTCAAGTTACAACACAAGGAGCTTCATTTTCTCAAGGACAAAATAGTTTTTCTTCATATAATGTTCAAAGTAGTTCTCCGGCATATTCAACTTATCAAAGAAGTGTAACTAACACTGATTTCTTTAGTTTAGATCCTCGAACAGCTTATCAAATTTGTCAAGAGCGACAGGATTTTATTATTCAAATTGCGCCGGGCGGTTGCACTCCAGGTGTTGTTAGGAGCGATCTATTAGCAGAACAAAATGTTCCAGTTTTTTGTCAGTTGCAAGCGATTCAAGTTAATCCTACAATTGATACAAGTTCTATTAAGAATATTGTTTTAATTCCTGAAGGGGCTAGACCTGAATGGATTTTGGGAATTAGCTATCAAAGGCCGAAGAGCGCGTTGAAGCCAGTATTTAATCAAAGGCAGGGATTTGCGACGGTGGAGAATATCGGTTATGCTGTTATTCTTGTGCAAGGAGGAATGGCTGAAAGAGATATGCCGGATTTCCTTAATGGAACAATTACTGCGAGACTTCAATATGATGCAACTAACGCTTTTGGTTTTGGTTTGCAAAATAAATTTCTTCCTGTTTTGACTGACGAACAATGGAGACAAGATTATGTTGAATATGGTTTTTTCGACGGAAATGGATACGCACGATTGGAAAAAATTGACGGAGATAAAATAACTGTTGGAATTTATTCAGATGTTAACACTCGAGTAGATAGTTTTGTCGTTGCTAAAGGAGAAACATCAGCGGAAAAATATTTGTCAGGATTCCAGTGCAACGCTGGTTATTCTGTGAGTTATTTGGATTCAAAAAAACCACAACCTAAAGCAACAATTTTATTTGACTATGATGAATATGAAGTTTATCAAGGTGAAGAATTTGCAGATGGTTTATGTAAAATAGGGAAAATCGAGGCTGTTGGAGGAGATATTGGAAATGTTGATGTTGTTTGTAAAAATCAAAGAGTAAATTTGAATTTGAAAAATCGAGATGTGCAATTAGATATTTCAGGCCAAGAAACTAAATTTTATAGCACTGGAGAGGTTTTGTTTAATGTTGAAAAGGACGGTAAAATAAAACAAATTTATCTTTCTGGAGTTGGAAGATATTTAGTTGAAGGAAAAATAGGTAACGCATTTATTGTTATTTCTGAAAAGAATAATTTGGATTCTGGAGAGATTGATAAAATTAGTAAAGAAGGAACTGCTGGAGATAATAATGTAATAGATATTGAAACATCAGAAAATTTTTATGATAAAACTATTGCATTTAGTTCTTTCCAGACTATTGAAGATTTGAATACAGGCAATGCTGATTTTGAAAATTATTTTAAAAATGCGATTGATTCTTACAAAGAAATTGAAGATATTTACGACGCTAATGAGGCATTTAAAATTTCGGGAGATGATGGGAAAATAATTTTTGCAGGAGAAAAAGCATTACAAGATGCGATTAAATTATCTGAAAATGTTAAAAAGGAAAAAACTCGTGCTGAACTTATTGAGCAATTGAATTCTAATGAGAATTATGCTCCTAATAATGGGGGAAGTTTAATTTTTAATCGTGATGATGCAGACCATGTTTTTGAATTTGATGGAGTGCAACATGTTGTTAGTTTGAAAAAAGTTAGTCCTGTGAATAAAGAAGAAAATTATGCTAAAATTAAAGTAGGTAATGATGTTAGGTTTATTTATGAAGATGGACAGAATCTTATTTCTCCTCCACCTCTTAAAGAAGGAGAACCAAATACTCCAAAAACAAGTATTCAAGTTGAGAGTTATGATGAAACAGGTGTTAAGTTGAAAGGAAATTGTGTTAATAATGAGGGAACTTCAACTCCTCAAAGTGAAACAATTCCCGCTAGTCAGCATAAAACTGTTTGTTCTATGACTGTAGAAGTTCTTGAAATTAGAATTGAGAAGATGGCGAAGATTCGTTTGAATCCAATTAATAAAAATGTTGGAGGAGTTACTAATTTTTCTTATGGGGTTGGTATTGAAAAACGGGCGATTCAGTTGTCTCCTGAAAAAGCTGCAGAGAGAATTGAGAAATTGAATAAGAGTATAGAAAAATGGGAAAGTATTTCTGAATCTTTGAATAGTGTTGTGAAAGGATTTAAAACAGCGTGTTTCGCGACGAGCGCGGCGTTACAAGTTAAAAATTTATTTAGTAATCTTGGAGGAAAAGCTATTGCAAGGACAATGGTAATGCAAGAAAAATGGAATGATAAATGTGCTGACTTTGCAAAACAAGGATATAATTCTATGGACCATTGTTTTTCGGCAAATTCTGGATTAATAGAACAAGATGTTAATGCAATGACTAATTTGATTGAAAAACAACAAAATGATATTAAAGCAAGCGATAAAGAATTTGAAGGAAAGTCAAATGGATTTTTAGGCGGGAAAGTATTTAATTACGAAGGCGCGTTTGAGAAATATAAGACTACTGTGGGAAGTAATTATGGAAACAATGAAATTAAAGATGCAAATGGAAATAATGTAAAAGTTAGCGATGCTTTGGAAGGTGTTACTGATTATGAAACTCTTAGAAGAATTGATTTGAATTTGAGAGCGCAAACTGAATTGCAAGATGATGATTTGAAAACAATTTTGAATGGGAAATTATATGATGATTTATCTCAAGCGAAATCTTCAATTGTTAATTCAAAAGTTACGGGTGATTATTCTGATGCTCTTAAAGGTGAGGGATTAGTTTGGGGTGGAGAGAGTGTACAAGTTTTCTCAAGTAGTACTTCTAAAATTAAACCTGCTGTTTATAGTGGAGGTCTTGCAGATACTGGAAATATTTACGGTTTAGATATTAATACTCCTTTTGAGCCGGTTAAAGTAGAAGGAGTAAATTATATTCTTGTATTAAGAAAAGAAACAGAGAATCAATATTCTTTGGATAAAATTTATGAGAAGGGTAGCAGAGGATCAATGGATAGAGATAATGATTCTGAATTATACCAAACAATTTTAGACAGAACAGGTGGAGAATTTATTAAATTTTCTTCAGAGTCTTATTCAAATAAATATGAAAATCCTGTGGTTAGATATTATGAAACAGAACCTTACAAAGGAATGCCGGCTGTTGTTCCATTTGACCTCGATAAAGGGTGGTATAGTGCGACAAGGCAAACTCTTCCTGTTTTTGGAGATACTGCAACTTTTGAAGCTTCTGGAAGAGTTAGTAGCTTCTGGGTTTGTAATGTTGGTGAAAATGGAAGGGAAGAATTTAATTCAGGAATCGGAGATGATATTTGTCAACAGATAAATACTTTTACTGGTCAGACACGAGATAGATTTCCGGGATTGAATGATGCTGAAGCTAAAACAATTATTTCTCGAGGATTAAATGCTTTGGAAAGTGCATCTTCACAATATGGTTCTAAAAGAATTAAAATTGAAAGATATAATTTAGATGTTGGTGACCCTCAAGCAAATGTTCCGGAATTGCAATGTCAAAATTTTATGTCACCAAAAGATTGTAAAATTTTGTTCAATGTTTGTGACCCTGTTTTATGTCCTTCATCTCGATGTAATTTGGGAGGAAAATATTATGTTGATAATGTTGTGCAAACGGGAATTATTGGAAGTGCATTAATGTGTTTACCAAATGTTAAAGAAGGAATTGCTGTTCCTGTTTGTCTTACTGGTGTTCAGGCAGGTGTTGATAATTATGTTTCGATTCTTCGCGCGTCGAGAGATTGTTTGCAAGAAAGTATTGATAGCGGAAGGTATGTTGGAATTTGCGACGAGATTACTGCGATTTATCAGTGCGAATTTTTCTGGAAACAAATTTCTCCGGCAGTGAATGTTTTAATTCCTAAACTTTTGGAAGGTTTCACAGGACAGGGAACTCGTGGTGGAGGAGAGTATTTGAATGTTCAATCTGCGTGGGAGAATATGCAGAAGAGTATTAACTATTTCAAACAAGAATATGGAGAGAATGCGTTTAAGGCCTATAATGTTCGTTCGACTGCAGAAGTTGGCACGCAAATTTGTAAGGGTTTTGTTTCTACTCGTTATCCTAATAAATTCAAGACATTAATAGAACCTGATTCACCTGCGCAATACAGCGCTTGGTTTGATGAGATTCCAGGAAGCGATGCTGTGACTCCTGCGATTTCGCATTACAAAGTATTTTATCATATTTTTGCGGGCAATGATATTGGAACGCAGTATATGATTTATTTGAAAACTCCCGAGGGTAGTTCATTTTATCAGAGCTCGGGTAATTTAGTTGTTGATACAGGTTTTGTTGCGAAAGGAGGTTATGCCGACGAGACAAGAGATTTCACAGCGCCTTCAGGATATAGAGAATTATGTATTAGAACTAATTTTGATGAGAAGTGTGGTTTCAAACAGGTTTCGACTTCTTTCGCTTTGAATTATGTGAGAGATAAATATGTAGTTAGTCAATTAGAGGAAGGAAATATTGATAGTGAGCAAAAATGTATTTCAGGGGTTTCTGTTGCACAAGGAGGTAGTGCTTTGGCGTTGTTGAATCCTAATTTACAGAGCGGTGTTGAAGATGCAACTATGCCTAATATTTATGAAAGAGGAATTATCAGAATTTGTAGCACGGAAAATCCAGGATTAGGAAATGATGAAAGTCGTTTTATGAAAGTTGGAACTTGCGGTGATGTAAAAATTGGATGCTGGTTGGATAGTGAAAGTGTTGATAGAGCGATAACTCCAATGCATAATGTTTCTATAAGTGTCTTAGATAATTTAGTTAATGAAAATATACAAAAAGAGCAAGCAGATTTCGTATTAGTTGAACCTTCTGAAATTTCTAAACTTAAATCAGATGTTAAAGAATTAAGTAGTAAACCTCTTGATGAAGCTAAACCTCTTGGAGATGTTTTAATCGCAAAAATTAATTTATTAAAAAATAAGGGATTAAGTTTTGAACAACAAGTGCAAGTAG
>PFCU01000048.1 GCA_002763155.1 Candidatus Pacearchaeota archaeon CG10_big_fil_rev_8_21_14_0_10_30_48
CTTCCACATAATGAAAATTTTATTCTTACTCCTCAAACTGAAGAAGCTATATTTCTTTTAGGAGAAGCTACTCAAGAGTATTTTAAGAGATTTACAAAAAACAGACAAATTAGTTTTTATAATGTTAAACAATCAGAAAAAAATCAAACACTAGTTAATTATCTGTGGTTCGGTATTCTCCGTGGTGATCCTTATGTTGGCGCTTGGGGCTGGGGCTTGGTCGACGTTGACAGGTCTTTCGGGGTGTTGGAAACTGTGCCGAAGGAACACGCGCCGGAAGATTTAGAGTCTTATATTTCTAAGTTAAACCAAGAAAGAGATAATCAAATAGCTGAAGTTAACCAAAGGTATGAAACAGCGATGAGAACTTTGAAAGGCGAATTATTATAGATAATTATTTAAAGATATTTTATGGTATCCTAGAATGGAAAAAAGAAACTTACCAAAATGTAAATTGCAGGAACAATTTACATAATGGAAAAAGACATTGGAAAGATACCAAAGAATGCTGAAACAGATATTTTAGTAAGAATTGATGATTTTGGTGGAAAGGTGGGAGTTACAATTAGAGAATTTGTTACAAGTGAGAAATATAAAGGATTTACAAAAGCTGGAACAAGAATTTCAGCGGAAAATTTTTCTGCTTTCAAAAAACTTATTAATTCAATTGATGAAAAGGAATTGAAATCCGCTAAATCAGAAGTTACGGAAGAATCTTCTGAAGATGTTGAAGATTATTAAGAAGATTTTTAAAGTAGCTATTTATAATTTTTAAGAGGTGATAGCACCTCGGATGCTTAATTCTGAATGAATAAAATGAACGAACAACAAGTAAAAGAACGTATTTTGGCTCATCTTAATTGGAATGAGAAAACTACAAGAGAAGAGTTGAGAGGATTGGTAGCAAGTAGTTTGGGAATTGTTGATGGTGGTTCTGGACCAACTTTATTTAATAGATATCAATCTCATCATGGTGGAGATGTAGAAAATATTTTATTAGCCACAACCTATTTACCATTAAATCACCCAATTAATAAAGAAATTCCTAGACAATATTGGGAATTTCAAGAAGATATTTCAAGATTAAATTTCGGAAAATTAAGTGAAATAAATTTGAAGAAAAAAGTTGATGAGATTGGAAATGTTTCTCATAATATGGCTCGTGCTCTTTACGAAAGTTATTCTGATACTATTACTCCAGAAAGAGCAGAATCTTTACGAAGTGCATCTAGAAATATTGTAAATTATGGCGATAACTTTACAGTTAAGGAATTGGAATCCTTATATAATCAAGTAGCTATTTCTCTTCATTTAGTGCGTATCTCAGATTATAAAGAATGTGGGTTTAAATTTGCAAAAGAAATATATAATATTGGCCGGAATTGGAAAGAAGATTTTAAACATTTTTTCTCGCCTTTAATAATTAATAAATTGGCTCCAGATTATTTTGATACAGCTCTTGAATTTTATATTCAAGCTTATCAAGATTTGGATGGATTAAATAAGGATTTTTGTTTTGAATCAATTGCAAAGAATTTAAAAAAGACTGATAACAAAATTAATCCGAACAAAATTCCTCAAGGAAAGTTTAGAGAGGGATTACAGAAATTGCTTTTGTGATTATCTAAATACAAATATTTAAATAATTGTTGACATTATTTATTTTATGGATAATAAAGAAAGATTAATGAAAGAAATAGAAACTCTTGAAATTAGAGCTAAATTTATTGGGAGAGGTTTTAAAAGTAGAAATTCTTTAACAGGAGAAGATACAAAATCTTATAGTGTTGTTCCAGAAATACTTCAACTTACTGATTCTGTTATTGGAGCTGATGGTTTAGCGATGAATATAGAAGAATGTGCTAGAAGAAGTAGATATAATAGGAATAGTAGTAAGATGATTGGTCCAGCACCAAGAAAATATGGTCATCATGGTATTGCTATTCAATATAAAAATGAATAAAATTAAATGACCTGTTTCATAAATTATTAATTTTCAAAAAATTTAATCTAATTCATATTTTTCCATTAATTTTATTGCTTGATGCCATTCTCTTATCGAAGGATAATCCCTATCATTATATGCTTTTTCAAATGAATTAACTATTTGTTGTAAATTAGAATCTCTTTCTGTTTCATCAAGTTGATTAAGTTTGTCAAAAAGTTTTCTATAGACATGATTGAATCTTGATTTGATTTCTTCTCTAGTTCTATTATATCTTATTGAAATATTAATTGTTGCGAATGTTAGACTTCCAATTATAATTAAATTAATTAAATTCTCTTGATTTTCCATTATCCAAATTCCTCCAAAGCCTTTGTTGGATTGAACGCTTCATGTAAATTAATTATTGGTTTATCTGTATTTACAATGTCATCAGTTCCAATTCGAGGACAGGCAGTGTTAACCCATGATTGAATAAATGTGTAATTTTCTAAATCGTTTAAATCTAATGAATTTCCTATGAAAATATAGGCTTTTTTACCTTCTTTTTCTAATTGTTCTTTTAGTTTTTTTGCAGAATTAAAATATTGTTGTCCTGGTTTTATTGTGACTAAAATTCCAATAGTGGTTGAATTAACATACATTTTAAGATTTCTTTTCATTCGAGTTATTTGATTTTCAATAGAGTCTTTATCTAATTCTTCTATTGAATTTGACATTGGATTGAAAGTTGTAACTGGTTTTATTCTTTGAGTTTTTGCTTGTGCTAAGAGTAATGCTTTTGGATGAAATAAACCATCTCCGATGTATAAAATTAAATCAGATTCTTCAATTATTGAATTTTCGAAAGAATTTGAGTAACAATCGCAACCGAGGATTTGGATTTTATCCGAGGTTCTTTTTGCTTTAGTTGTGTTTACTTTAATTTCTAAAATTTCTAATTGATTAATAAATTCATCTAAATCTGTAAATTGTGTTGAAGCAAAGAGTGCGAGTGATTTTGTTTTGTGTTTTTTTAAATATTCTTTTAACTTTTCTGTTAATTCAATTTTTCCATCCCATTTTGCGTCGATAAAAACTAGTTCTGTCATTTTAATGATTCCTTAACTTAACTAAACCTTTTATCATTTTGGCATGTAAGCTGTTCTCATGTTCATACCTGTTTTTTTCATCAGATGCAAGAATTTCTCTTAAAATTACTTCTTTAGTTGCAATTGAGGTTTTAATAGTATCTTTACACAATTCTAATTCTACGTCATATCCCTTAATTTCTCTTTGATATAATTGAATACCATGTTCTAAAATTATTGCTTGTTTGTAACTTTTTAGGAAAGGAGTTTCATATTCTTTAATTGCCCATTCTCTTATCTCTGTTAATAATTTTTCTCTATCTATCATTACCATTCCTCCTTCCAAAATCGGTTATGTCCAAATTGAATCATTAAATCGATTTTTAGAATGTCTAAGCCAAGAGGTAAATCGCAAGCGCCGAAGCAGTTTCCTAGAAAAATAAATGCTTTTGCTTCAGTGTTTTTTTCAATGTGTTCAATAATTTCATTGGCTTGGTTTTTTAGACCATCTGGTAATTGAATTAAAACTTGTTTAGATTCGCGAGATTTTATTTCTTCAATTACTTTGGGCAGTTCTAGTTTATACATATTTCCCTCACTTTTGACAGTTATTTAAAACTTCCGAAATGTTTATTATAGGATTTATTTCAATATTTATATGGAACGTTATTTAAATGATAAGATTATACATGCTGGAGAAATGGGCCTTCAATTTTTGATGGAAGGAATGAAATATAAAGATAATAAAGATTTTAGTTCTGCAACTAGATCTTACGCTGTTTCTTGGGGCTTTAACTCTTATCAAGAAGATGCAGAGCTTATGGAAGTGTGTGATAAATTAATTGTGTCTTGTGGTGTTGATTCTGAAGACCTTCAATATTTTCATGAATATGGAAGAGAAGTAGTAGATTATTGTTTTAATCTCGAGAATCTTGTTAATATTGTTTCTGGAAAACCTTTGGGAAAAAGGTTTAATCCTCCGAAAGGGATTTTTGATTAATTAAATTCCTAAAATATTCTTCAATTCTTCAAGGGTTTTAGTTTGAGATAATTCTTTTCTTAATTTTGCGGCGCTTTGTTCTCCTTTTGTGAAAGAAATTGAATGGTTTTTTATTTGTTTAAAATTGACTTTGTGTTTTTTTGCTAATTTTAAATATTCTTTGAATTGATCAATTTTTGGTTTTGAATCGTATTTTCCTGTTTTTAGATAATCATTTATTTGTTTGAAAATATATGGATTTCCCATTGCTCCGCGAGCAATTAAAATGTAATCTACTCTTGATTCTTCTAAACGTTTTTTGAAATCTTCTGGAGTGAAAACATCTCCGTTTCCAATGACCGGAATTTTTACTGATTGTTTTACTTGTTTTATTATTTCCCAATCTGCTTGACCTGAATAGCCTTGTTTTTGTGTTCGGCCGTGAATAGCTATTGCTGAAGCGCCGTTTTTTTCAGCGATTTTGGCAACTTCAATTGCATTAGTGTTTTTTTCATCAATTCCTTTTCTGATTTTAATTGTAATTGGTTTATTAGTTGCTGAAGATAATTGTTTAACTAACTCTCCGATTTTTTTTGGAGATTTTAATAACTCACTTCCTGCGCCTGTTTTGATAACTTTCCAGGCAGGACAGCCACAATTAATATCAATTATGTCGAAACTTTTTTCTAGGAATTTTGTTGCTTGAATTAATTCTTCGACATAATTTCCAAATAATTGCACTTGCGATGGAGATTCAGATTTATCTATTGCCAGCATTTCTTTTGTTTTTTTGTCTTTTCTTACTAAAGCAGCGCTTGAAACAAATTCTGTACAAGTTAGTGCTGCGCCGTATTTTTTACATAGGGCTCTGAAAGCAACGTCGGTAACTCCTGCCATCGGAGAGAGAATTGCTTTGCCTTTTAGTTTTGGAAATTGTTGTTTCATAATAATTAAAGAATGCGAAGATTTAAATAACTTTTATTAGAGATGATAAAATGGAAAATGTAAGATTATACTGGACTAATGAAGGAGTCATAGTTACCGATAATAAAAATGATGTTTTGTATAGTGAGAAGCATTCTCCTTGGGCCGGTATTCCTTTGGGTTCTCATCTTGGAAATGGAAGAATTGGACCTCTAAAAACTGAAAATAATTATCCAATTGAACATCATAAAATGTTTCGTGGTTCTGGAGGATTATGTCATAATTTTATAATTGAAGATTTTGAGTTGGTTAGAAGGGGTGATTTTTATGAAGCTTATAAATATTTAATTGAAAATAAACGTGGTTTTCGAGATATTGTCGAAGCTATTGATTTTATTGAAGAGAAATAGTCAACTATATAAAATTCAAATAAGTTATTTTTTTATGAGAAAAGAGGATTTTAAGAAAAAACTTTCTTCTGAAGAATATAATGTCCTTAGAGAAAAAGGAACTGAGAGGCCGTTTAATTCTGAATTGTTGAAAGAGAAACGGAAGGGAAATTTTGTTTGTAAGGCTTGTGGAAATGTGATTTTTGATTCGAAAACGAAGTTTGATTCTGGAACAGGTTGGCCGAGCTTTTATGATGCTCGAAAAAATAGTGTTAAGATTAAAAATGATTTTTCTATGGGAATTCCTCGGAAAGAAGTTATTTGTTTAAAATGTGGTTCGCATCTTGGACATGTTTTTGATGATGGTCCGAAAGAAAAAACAGGGAAGAGATATTGCATTAATGGTGTTGCGTTAGGGTTTAAGAAAAATTAATTAGTTTTTGTTTCAACTTGCTCATATAAATCATAAAAATCAGATTGATTAAATCTTCTTATTGCCTCTGAAGTAAAAGAATTTCCTAAATCTCCTAAAATTCTATGCGACACTGTTTCAGTTAAACTATCAAAATATTCGTAAGCGTGTTGAATCTGGCCAGATGTTAATTGTCCTTTTCTTCCGATATTTCTCATAGCCTCTTTAATTCCTTCAACAAATAAAGAAGTATATTCTTCTGGATTAACAGATTCAAATTTAAAATCTTCAAGTCTTGAAGCAAAATACTCTGCGAAACCGGCATAAATAGGATGATGGTTATTTCTTTGAAATTCTTCTACACTAACTCCTTCAAGAGAATGATATCTTATCTCTCTTAATTCATCTATTAATCTTTCTTTTGGTAAGGCTGTTTCGTGATAATTTTCCATTGGATAATTATTGGAGAATTCAACTATATAAATTTTTAGATAATTAACTAAAACTTTTCCCGCAACCACATTCTTTTGTTGCGTTTGGGTTTAAAAATTTGAAACCAGATTCTTTTAAAGAATCTATAAAATCAATTGTTGTTCCGCTAAGATATTCCATACTTTCTCTATCGACAGAAATTTCTAAATTATTTTGTTTGAATTTTAGGTCTTCTTTCGGGGCATTTTCGATAAGTTCTAAATCATAAGTATATCCTGAACAACCGCCTGCTAAGACACTAATTCGTAAGGTATTTTTCTCTTTACCTTCTGATTTAATTATTTCATTAATTTTTTTAATGGCTTTATCTGAAAGTTTTAGTGAGAAGTTTTTGATTTCTTTTATTGCTTTCTTTTCTTGTTTTGAGTTTATTGCTTTGTTTAAATCTGAAACTAATTTATTTAATTCTTTTTCTGAAAATCCGTGACCTAAAACTCCTTGTTCCAAGGTTTCAAATCCAGATGCTCCACAACCAATACAGTGAATTCCGAATTCCATCATTATTTCTGAAAGCAGGTGTGCTTTTTCAGGATGTTCTGCTAAAATCTCCGCAATTACCATTTCTTTATTTATTATTTGTAATGTTTGTTTCATAGAATTATACAATTATTTGAGATTAAAAACTTAACTATTCTAATCCCTTAAAATATCTAATAATTTTTCGAGAACAACTGCCCCAGAAAGGTTTGGTTTTTTAGGTAAAAATACAGGTCTTTCTTCTCCAATTATATTTTTATAAGCTTTATTTAAAGCCGGTTTTAATTCTTCTTTTTCTAATATAGGAATATAATCTTCTGTAATCCCAATATGAGAAATAAATTCATAAAGTCTTTTGTTAGAGATTCTTCCAGATTTAAGAGGTTTAGCAAAATCCTTTAATTTAGGAATTTCCCTTACAATTTCTTTCATTTCATCTGGAGAAAATTTAAAATATTCTTTCCTGACTTTTCCTAAAACATAATCTCTAAATCTTTTTGGAGTTCGATGTTCTTTTTGAACAATTTCTAATGCATAGGCTCGTAGTTCATCTTCACTAAGCCCATTTCTTGCAGAGGGTATAAAAGATATTCCCATTATTAACTATGATGTTTAATTTGATTTAAATAATTATAGATAATATAGATTAATTAGTTCTCGCAATTTGATCTTGATTAATATATTTTTTTATGTTATCCCATATTCGATTGTTTATTTCTTCCTCAAATAATTTTTCTTCTTCAGTCATCCATGATTCTCCTAAAGCTATAATGAATAAGGCGTAATTTTCATTAAATTTTTGTCCTTTGTCAATTTCTATTAAAAGATCAGTTAACCTTCGAATATCTGGTTGAGTGTAACTTCCTTTGATTCCTTCAGCTAATTCTTGAATTTCACTTTCTGAAGAACTAATAATTCTAGAATAAATTTCTCGAGGGTTTGAAAGGTTCATTTTAATTTCCTTTAAATAATTCTTCGACTTTTTTCCAATTTATCACCTTGAAAAAAGCATTGATATAATCTATTCGTTTGTTTTGGTATTTTAAGTAATAAGCATGTTCCCAAACATCTAAACCTAAAATTGGGATGTTTCCGTCCATAATTGGAGAGTCTTGGTTTGGAGTTGAAGTTATTTCTAATTTTCTTTTATGATTTTTTATTAACCATGCCCAACCGCTTCCAAATCTCGTTAAAGCTATATTTGAAAATTTTTCCTTGAATTCTTCGAAAGAACCAAATGTTTTGTTAATTTCTTCAGATAGTTCTCCTTCTGGCTTGTTTTCTTTTCCTTCTGGGTTTGAAATCATTAATTCCCAGAATAAAGAATGATTTGCGTGACCTCCCCCATTGTTAATTATTGCTGTGCGTTTATCTTCTGGAAAGGAATTAATATTTGATAAAATTTCTTTTAGGGGTTTATTTTCTAAATCTGTTCTATTTAACGCTGCATTTAATTTGTCAACATAACCTTGATGGTGTTTTGAATGGTGGATTTCCATTGTTTTAGCATCGATATAAGGTTCTAAAGCAAAATATTCATAAGGGAGTTTAGGTAATGTAAAAGTCATAAATATTATTGATTAATGAGATATTTAAGTTTAACGATGGCGATTTATTTTTTGTAATCTCTGAAATCAACCCAATCTAAAGTTCCATCTTGATTTTCATAACGCACTGCCCAAATTTTTCCTTTTTCAACCCCTTTAGAAGTTTGAGCTTTATAATTTCCATTCTCATCACCCCTTTGAAGAATTATTCTTATTCTTTCTTAATCAAATATATTTGTAATTGTGCTTGCTGTTTCTATATCTTTTTTATAACCTATGACTAAAATGTCCCTTGGAGGATTATCTTGTTTTTTCATATATTTTCATTAAATTAATTGTATAAAAAGATTATTATGATAAATTATTTGAGTTTTATTTCTGAGGAAATTTAATTTTCTGAATACATAGTTTTATATATTAACTTTTTTATTAAATTATATCAAAATTTATTAGATTAAATTGGTTAGAGGAATATTCGCTATTTCTCAAAGATTATAATAAAATGAATGCATTTGAAAAACTATTAGGTAAAGATAATCCTCTTTATTTGGCTGTTCAAGAACGAGGATTCGAAACGCCTTCGGAAATTCAAGAAAAATCAATTCCTGAAATTCTTAAGGGTAAAGACGTTATAGCTGGTGCTTCGACTGGAAGTGGGAAGACTTTGGCGTTCGCAGCAGGTTTAATAAAAAATATTTCTTCTGGAAAGGGTTTACAAGGTCTTGTTTTAACACCAACACGAGAATTAGCAGAACAAGTTTCTAAAGAATTGAAATTTTTCGCTAAACATAAAGACTTAGATGTTACAGCAGTTTATGGAGGAGTTGGAATTAATCCTCAAATAAAAAAATTAGAAAGTGTAGAAATTGTTGTTGCGACTCCTGGAAGATTATTGGATCATATTGAAAGGAATTCTATTGATTTGGCTCGAATAAATACGCTTGTTCTTGACGAAGCAGACAGAATGTTGGATATGGGTTTCAGAGACGATGTTAAAAAAATAATTCGTAAATGTCCTACTGAAAGGCAGTTCATGCTTTTCTCGGCGACGATTTCACCAGATGTTTTACATTTAATTAAAGATCAAATAAAAAATTATGTTGAAATTTCTGCGAAAGATTATGTTGACCCAAAAAAATTGAAACAGATTTATTACGATGTTAGGGATAATTTGAAATTTTCTTTATTAAAATATTTATTAGAAAAGGAAAAATCTGATTTGGTTATGGTTTTTTGTAATACTCGGAAGAATGTAGATTTTATCGTAAATAATTTGAGATCTTTAGGTATTGATAGTCTAGCGATTCACGGAGGGATTACTCAAGATAAGCGGAATAAAACTATGTTGGTTTTCCATTCTAAGGAAGTAAATGTTCTTGTTGCTACAGATGTTGCTGCTCGGGGTTTGCATATCGACGGAGTTAGCCATATTTATAATTATGATATTCCTGACGAGAAAAAAGAGTATATCCATCGAATTGGTAGAACTGCTCGGGCTGGAAAAGAGGGGATAGTAATAAATTTAATCTCTATGAGAGATTATGAAAATTTTAGTAGATTGCTTCCTAAAGAATTGGGAATTGTCGAAGAGAAAACTCCTTTTATTGAACAAGTTCAGGTTCGTTGGATTCCAGGAAGAGGGCGAGATTCTGGAAGAGATAAACGTTTTGGAGTTCGTGATTCTATGAGATATGAAAAAAGAGAAAGAGAAGATGGCACTCGAGATTCTGGAAGAGGAAGAATTCATAGTTCTGTTAGGAAAGAGGATTATAATTCTCCTAAAAAAAGAAGCAGACAAAAACCTAATCGAAGTGAAGGAAGTAGAAGTTCAGGATATTCAAGAAGTAAACCTTCAACTGATGGTTTTAGAGAAAAAACCGATAAGTCTGGTTTTAGGGGAAGTCGGGGCGGAAGAACTTCATCAAGAAAAAGTTCAGAAAGTAGCTCTGGTAGAGGATTTAAGAAAAAATTCTCTAAGAGATATTGATATTAATTCTTTTCTTAGAGATATATTCATAAGCGTAATATGCTGCGGTGCAACCATCTGCGACACCAGTTATTAATTGTTTGAATTCTTTATCTGTTACATCTCCGGCTGCGAAAACTCCTGCTAAATTTGTTTCAGAAGTTTTATGATTAATTATTATTTCTCCTGCTTTGTTTGTTTTTACTCCAAGAGACTTTGCTAAATCACTTAAGACGATATGCCCAATTGCAACAAAAATTCCGTCAAGTTTTAATTCTTTGGAATTTTTGTAGGGTTTATCTAAAACAATAGAGGTTACAAATTTTTCTCCTTTAACTTGAGTTAAATTTGTATTGTTGATGATTTCTATTTTTTTGTTAGATTTTACTCTTTCAAAATTTATGGGTTCAGGGTGAATTTCTTTCCCGCGGTAAATTATGTAAACTTTTTTTGCGTGTTCTGCTAAAACTAACGCATCTTTTGCAGCTGAATCGCTTCCACCGATAATTGCAACAATTTTATCTTTGAATAAAGGACCATCACATAAAGCACAATAGTTTACTCCTTTGTTTTCAAGTTTTTTGCTTCCCGGAATATCTAATCTTTTCCATTTAGTTCCGGTTGCAAACAAAATTGTTTTCCCATTGTAAGTTTCTTTTTCAGTTTTAACTGAGAATTCTGATTTTGATTTTTTAATTTCTTTTACAAGTTCTTCTTTTATTGTTACTTTATCATATGAGCGCGTATGCGCTTCTATTTTTTCTGCTATTTCTGTTCCGGTTAATTTTATGAATCCAGGGTAATTTTCTACAAGATTTGTCGTCGTTATAACTCCTCCGATAGGTAATTCAGATCCATGAGAATGTCCAAGAATTAAAGTTTTCAAACCTAAACGCGCGGAATACATTCCTCCTGCTAAACCCACTCCTCCAGCTCCAATAATTATTAAGTCGTATTCGTTTTTCATTTTAATCCTAAAGCTTTTTTTAATTCTGATTCATTAAATCCTACAACAATTTTTCCATCAATATCAATTACGGGAACTCCCATTTGTCCAGATTTTTTTATCATTTCTTGTGTTGATTTTTTATTTTTAGAAACATCAACATCTTTAAAAGATATTTTTTTATCCTTAAGAAAGTCTTTTACTTTTTTACACCAAGGACATGTTGGCGTTGAGTAAACTATTATTTTTGCAATTTTATACCTCTAGATTAATTTATCTAATAGATTATTTAAATTTGCCGGAGACAGAAGAAACTTTTATAAAGAGAATTTACTTGAATAAAGTAGGTTAAAAAGATGGTGAAAGGAGGTATGAAAAAAATGGTTTGGTATGAAAAAACTGCTTTAATTTTAGCGGCTATTGGTGCAATTAACTGGGGTTTAGCTGAATTGAATTTCAACATAGTTGATTTAATTCTTGGAAGTATCCCTATTGCAGCTACAATTGCTTACTACGTAATTGCTTTATGTGGTATCTATGCGCTATACAAGGTCTTTAAATAATTAGTAATAATTTTTTTATTTTCTATTCTTTCTATTTTTTATTCAATCAAAGGGATTTAAACGTGTTTCGGTAAATTTAAATAATTCTTTTATTATCTAATTAAAAGAGTGTGAAAATGAAATTGTTTATAGATAGCGCCAAAATTGAAGAAATTGAAGAGGCATATTCTTGGGGAGTTATTGAGGGGGTTACTACAAATCCTAGTTTAATGAAAAAGGCAGTTTCAGGTAAAGAAAATAATTTAGAAGATTATATTAAAAGAATTTTGAAAGTCGCGGAAAAAACTCCTGTTTCTTTAGAAGTTACGACAAGTGACTATGATTCCATGGTTAAAGAAGGAAAAACATTATATAAAAAATTTCATAAATTTGGGAATGTTTATATTAAGATTCCTGTGAACCCTGCTTTTTGTGATGATAATAGTTGCAAGAGAAATGATTTTGATGGTATACGTGCGATTAGAACTTTAACTAAAGAAAAAATTCCGATTAATTGCACTTTAATCTTTAGCCCAGAGCAAGCTTTGCTTGCAGTAAAAGCGGGAGCTAAATTTGTCAGTCCTTTTGTTGGAAGGGAAGATGATTTTATTCGCGAGAAAGCACATATTAAATTTAAGAAAGATGATTATTTTATTGGAGTTAAATCTAAAAAGAAAAATGATGCTGGAATTTCTTCTGGAATTGATTTAATTAAGAAATGTAAAGAGATTATTTTTAAGAATAAACTAAAATCCGAAGTTTTAGCTGCAAGCATTAGAAATCCTCAACAACTGCGAGAAGTTGCGCTTGCTGGAGCTGATATTGCTACAATTCCATTTGAGGTTTTAAAAAAATTAATTGAACATCCTAAAACAATTGAGGGTATGAAAGATTTTAAGAGAGATATTGTTTTAGAGTATCAGAAAATTAGTGGGGTAAGGAAATGATAAAATTTTCATTTAAAGATTCATTGATTAAGGAAAGAGAGATTAATAAGTTAGCTAAAAAACTTCGCCCTGAAATTGAAGATATGCAAGAAGCTGAATTAAAAGAATATAACGACGATAGAGCTTCGATAAACTTACCTGATGATTTAGCAAGTTTGAAAAATGTAAAAAGAGTAATAAGCGAATGTTTGAAACTTAATCCGGATTATTTAGTGGTTGTTGGAATTGGAGGAAGTAATCTTGGAACAATAGCTATTCAAGAAGCTGTCCTCGGAAAATTTTACAATCAATTAGATTCTAAGTTAAAAATATTTTATGTTGATACAGTTGACTCAGATTCTTTTGGTGATGTTTTAAGAATTTTAGAACCTGAACTTAAGAAAGGTAAAAAAGTAATTGTTAATGGGATTAGTAAATCGGGTAAAACAACTGAAACGATTGCAAATTTTGAAATTCTTGTTAATTTGATTAGGAAATATGATAAGAATTATGAAAAATATATTGTGGTGACGACGGATAAATTTTCTCCGTTTTGGGATTTGGCTTTGGATAAAGCGTTTAATGTTTTGGAAATTCCTAGAAAAATTGGAGGACGTTATAGTGTTTTCTCTCCTGTTGGACTTTTTCCTTTAGGAATGTTAGGAATTAATTTAGAAAGATTATTAAGAGGAGCTAGAGAAATGAAAAAGATTTGTTTGAATGAAAATATTATGAAAAACCCTGCTGCAATGTCTGCTGCAATTGAATATGCAAATTATCACGATGGTAAACACATTAGTAATTTATTTTTATTCTCAAGTGATCTAGAATCAATTGGAAAGTGGAATCGTCAACTTTTTGGGGAGTCTTTGGGTAAAAAAAATAAAGGGATTACGCCGATAACATCTATTGGAACTACAGACCTTCATTCAATGCTTCAACTTTATTTAGGCGGAAAAAATGATAAATTTACAACTTTTGTTTCTGTGAAAAAAGGAAATACTAAACTCGCTATGCCTAAATTGTCTGAATATGATTTACTTGTCGATGATATTCAAGGGAAAGAATTGGCTGATATTATGGATACGATTCTTCTTGGAGTAAAAGCTTCATATAAGATAAATAAAAGACCATTTATTTCAATTGAAATTCCAAATAAGAAAGCTTTTACAATTGGAGTTTTTCTACAATATAAAATGATGCAAACAATGTATCTTGGATTTCTTTTAGGAGTTAATTCATTTAATCAACCAGATGTTGAAAAATATAAAGAAGAAACGCGGAGGATTTTGAGGAGATGAAACCAAGACTACTTATTGAGCCTAAAGATGTTAAACCAAGTTTTCCAGAGTGGAAAGTTATTAGCACGATAAATCCGGCAGTTATTCGTCGTGATGATGGGAAAATTTTGATGTATGTTCGAGTTGCAGAACAAGATAAAAAACATTTGAAGGGGGAGGTTTGTCCTGTGATAACTTCTTATGATGGTCTTACAGTTAGTACTGAAAAAGTTTTTGTACATCAATTGAAGAGGAGAAAGAAAGAAATTATTTTTTTGAAAGATGGAACTTGTAGACTGATGCATATCTCTCATTTGCGTAAGGTTTTATTGGATGAATCTGGAATGAATGTTTTAGAGATTGATGATGAACCGACATTTACAGGAATTGCTGGTGAGAGTGATTATGGGGTTGAAGATCCGCGGTTTACAAAAATAGGGAAAAAATATTATATGACTTATGTTGGAGTCTCAAAGAATGAAGGAGTTTCGACTTATTTAGCTGAATCAGATGATTTGGAAAATTGGAAACGGTTGGGAATTATTTTTAGAGAACAAAATAAAGATGCTTTTCTTTTTCCTGAAAAAATTGATGGGGAATATGTTGCGTTTAATCGACCTGAGAGTTCATTTCATTTTTCAAAGCCTGGAATTTGGATTTCTTATTCTAAGGATTTAATTTATTGGGGAAGAGATTTGAATATTGCTCGTCCTCGAGAGGGTTCGACTTGGGAGAATGAGCGAATTGGAGGAGGTGCGCCTCCGATTAAGACTAAAAAAGGTTGGTTGTGTATTTATCACGGCGTTAAATATATTGATGGTAAACAGACTTACAGTGCTGGCGCGATGCTATTGAATTTGAAACACCCTAAAAGAATTATTGCGCGTTCTTCTCCGAAAAAACCATTGTTTGGTCCTAGTGAAAAATTTGAGAAAAAAGGTTATATTAATCAAGTTGTTTTTCCGACAGCCGTGGTTCCGACTTTAGATGGAAAAAGTTTATTAATTTATTCTGGAGGAGCTGATAGGGTTGTTTCTGTAAGAAAAATTAAACTTAAAGAAATATTTAATCACTTGAAAGTATGAGTGTTGAAGAACAATTTACATTTCTTGAAGTTACTAAAGCAGAAGAAGTAGCAAAGTTGGCTGCTAAAATAGTAGCGAATAATATTAAAGAAAATCCAAAAATTGTTCTCGGATTAGCGACTGGAAATACTATGATTTCATTTTATAGAGAATTGGTAAAATATTATAAAAAGGGATTTATTTCTTTTTCGAGGGTTAAAACATTTAATTTAGATGAGTATTATGGGTTGGATTCTAAATCGAAAACTAGTTTTAGAAATTTTATGAATAAAAATTTATTTGATAAAGTTGATATTAAAGAAAAAAATATTAATTTTTTAGATGGGGATGTTAAAAATTTTGAAAAAGAATGTAAACGATATGAAAATAAAATAAAAGAAGTAGGTGGGATTAATTTGCAAATTTTAGGTATAGGAGTTAATGGACATATTGGTTTTAATGAGCCAGGCTCTTCTTTTACAAGTGTTACAAGAAAGGTGAAATTATCTCAATCTACGCAAAAAGTAAATGCTAAGGAATTTAGGGGAAAGGAAATTCCTAAATATGCTTTGACGATGGGGATTAAAACAATTCTTAGTGCAAATAAAACAATTCTTTTAGCAATTGGCGGGGAAAAAGCGAGAATTATTAAAAAAACTCTCGAAGGAAAAATAACAAAAAAGGTTCCAGCAAGTGTTTTAAGAAAACATAAAAATATTTTAATAATAATTGATTGCAAAGCAGGCGAGTAATATTTATAACTTCTATTTATTAATTATTTAAATGAAGAAAGCATTAGTAATTGTTGCACATCCGGACGATGAAACTATTTGGATGGGGGGCAGTATTTTAAGGAATAAAAATTATGATTGGACGATTTTTTCTTTATGTCGTAAAAGTGATGATGACCGAAGACCCAAATTTGAAAAAGTTTGCAAAGAATTAAACGCTAAATTTTTGATGGGAGATTTGGATGATGAAGAATTGAATGATTTAAAAATTGATTATGTTGAAGAATTTATTATTTCTTATTTAAAAAATAAAAATTATGATGTGATTTATACCCATGGAGAGAATGGAGAGTATGGGCATAAAAGACATAAAGAGACCCATAATGCAGTTGTTTCTCTTGTGAATAAAAATATTTTAAAAACTAGGGAATTAATTTGCTTTTCTTACATTAATAGTAATGAATATGTTCTGGGGTTTGATTTGAAAATTGCAATTCCTAATGAAAACTCTGAAACGATAATTAATTTAAACCAAGATGAACACAAGAAAAAAATGGAAATTGTTTCAAATATTTATGGATTTGATGAAAACAGTTTTGAAGTTTTATGTTGTAATAAACAGGAAGCATTTGAAAAAATAAAATGATAGAAGAATTAAAGAACAAACCGCTTAAAATTTTAGTTTTATATCCTCATCCTCCGGAACCGGACGGAGTTAGCATGCAAGGGCATTATTTAATTAAGGGTTTGAGAGAGCTTGGAGCAGAGGTTATGCCTTGTGATAGAGCTGATAATTTACAAAAATTGCATTCCTATAAGGCGTTTAATCCAGATGTTACAATTGGAATTGGGTATTGGGGAGATTCGCCAGAAGTTCTTTTTAGTCCTATGAATCATGGATTGAAAACAGTTCCTTGGTTTAATGCAGACGGTTGGGTTGCAAATTATCATGATATCTTGAATAATTTACCATTAATTGTTGCAACAAGTAATTGGGTGAAATCAACTTATATGCGAGACGGTGTAAAAGGAGATAATATTTATGTTTGTCCTATTGGTTTTGATTCAGAAACTTTTTATCCAATTTCTAAATCAGATGAAAAAATAAAAAAATTGCGCGATTTACTTGGAATTAAAGATGATGAAAAAATGATTTTTACAGCGGGTGGAGATGTGACAAGTAAAGGAGCTCAGGAAATGTTTAAGGCTTTGGCAAAGATCGATAAAGATTTTCCGAATTGGAAATATGTGCTAAAAACTTATGATAGTTCTTCTGCTGAAAATCATGGTGTTGAAGAAGAACAGTTAATTGAAGAGTTAGGATTAGATAAGAATAAGATTATTCGGCTTTCTGGTAAATACACTCCAGAATTTATGGCGATGTTGCTTAATGCTTGTGATATTTATGCTGCGCCTTCACGTCTTGAAGGTTTTGGAATGATTCAGCTTGAAGCGCAGGCTTGCGGGAAACCGGTTATATCAATAAATGTTGGCGGACCGAAAGATGTTATTATCCACGAGAAAACAGGATTTTTAGTTGATGTTGCAACTGAAATTAAATTAGATGGCGAGTGGGCATATGATTGGATGGGCTTTGAAGAGAAGCATATGATTAATTTTCCGAATCCAAAAACTTTTGCTTATAGGGCAGACATAAATCAACTTGCTGAGTATACTTTAAAATTATTAGTAGATGATTCTCTTAGAGAGTCTATAGGTCGAGAAGCAACAAAGCACGCTTTAGATAATTTTCATTATAAGGTAACTGCTAAAAAGATGTTGGATTTGATTAAGGGGAATGTTTTGAAATTACAATAAAACCTTTTTTTCCTTCAAAGATTCATAAGCTAAAATATACATTCCTGCATTCCAGCCTTGTCCTCCGCCACCGCTAGGTTCTCCTGTATGGCCATTAAGCCATTCGCTGAACATTGGTTTTTTAAGATTTGCTTCTGCAATTTTTTCTAATGCTTTTTCAGCTTCTTTGAATTTCTTTTGTTTTATTAGAGCTAAAACATAAAATCCTCCGATATATGTCCAAATTCCTGCATTTGAATAGTGATAAGGAGTTGCACCAGCATCATAAAAATAATCATGCCAATCTTTTCCTTTAGGTTTAATTGCAGGATATAATGTTTTGATTGGATAAGGTTGATCGATTTTATTCTTTTTAATATAGGATAATATTTTTTCAGATTGTTTTTTATCTGCTAAATCAAAAACTATTGTCATTAAATTACCTAAAGATTCAAACCAATCTCCAATCTCTTTATATTTATTATGGTTTTTCCATCTCCACGAAACATAATAATTTCCATTCCAGAGACCGTCATCCTTACTTTTATTTACAACTTCTTTTATTTTTTTTGCTTCTTTTGTTTTTCCTAATAATATTAAAGATTTATAATAAAGAGCCTCTGTGTTTATTGTATGTCCGTAACGATGAGGAAAAGCATCAAACCAATCAGAAGTTGGTTGTTGTTCTGGCATTAAATCTTCGCCAGTATCTTGATATGAAATCCACAATTGTGCCTTTTCAATTTGTTTCTTGTATTTTTTTAATAAAGAATTATCTTTGTATCTTTTAGCATAAATGTAATTCCCAATAATAAACCACAAAGAGGAATCAATTGATTTGTAATCTACATGGTGTTTTCTTTTAGAAAACTTATCTACTGCATTTGGTATTTGTCCTAAATGACTCTGGTTTTTTGCTAAAGTTATTATTGATTGTTTGAAAGTGTTTTGGAATTTTTTATCAATAAGACTTGCTCCTAACGAAATAATCATAGAGTCTCTCGCCCAAACAGCGTCGTAACCAGGATATGCTGCGAAAAACCCATGTTTAGTAGATGTTCTTTTTAAAACTTCTATTGCTTCATCATATGCTTCTTTTGTTTTATTCATTTTAATTAGAGAATTTCATCAACAGTTAGTCTTGCAGTTAAATATGAAAGTGTTGATTCAGCTCCTTGATTTAAATTAATACTGTATTTTCCTAAACCATCATGACAGCCACCGGTTTGTTCATTGTAAACAACTTGGTTTAAGGTATTTTTTCCTAAAAACCATTGGAAAGCTGAAAGCATGTGATTTTCATAATTAAGGTCTTTAGTTATTTTAAATGCAAGAGTTAAAGTTTGTACCATTGAAGCTGCATCTAAAGGTTGTTGATCAAAATAAGTTCTTTTTCCATTTTTTTTATACCAACCTGCTTGACCAATTGGAACAAAAATATTATCTTTAAAAGTCACAGATACTAAAAAATCTAAAGTAATTTTTGAAACATCTAAATAATATTTATCTTGAGTTGCGATATATGCATAAAGTAATGCTTCTGGAATTTTGCTATTTGAATAAGTTAGCTTGTCTTCGAACCACTTCCAATCTTCAGTTTTATTCTTTTCAAATAAACTAGTTAATTTATTAGCATATTCTTTAATTATATTTAAAGTTTCATCTGAATAATTCTCTTTATTATAATTATATAATCCAGTTATTGTTAAGGCAATTGCTCTTGGAGTTGTGAAATTTTTTGTAATATTAAGTGATTTTAATAATAAATGTCTTGCATTTTCTTTTAATCTTTTAGGTAAGGATTGTATTGAACTTAAATATCCTAAAGCATTTATTGCTCGTCCATGAGCTTCTTCACTAAAATATTCTTTGTTAATAGTTTTATCTTTTAAAACAATATTATGAAATTTGCCTTCGGAATCTTGCACATATTGAATATATTTAAGATAGGTTTCAATTAATTTTAGTGAATTTATACTTCTTGATTTTTTGTATAGTCTTGTTGCAACAATTAATGCTCTTGCATTATCATCGAGAGTGTAACCTGAATTAAGATCTGGCGTTGTATACTTTGCAAATTGAATCATGCCAAAATCATCTGTTAATCTTCTAAAATGACTTGTATTAATCCTTGGTAATTGTTCAAAACATATTTCTGGCATTTGGATATATTTTTTTATTGTTTCTCCATAAGAAATTGTCACATTTGGCCAAGTCATTTGTCTTGTATATGCATATGCGTTTTGTTCTATTTCTTCCATTTTATTTTTATCTGCAAGGGTTTCTAAAATAGCTTTTTCAAAAGATTTTGAATTTTTGAATTTATCAATTAATATCCCTCTATCTGCTTTTAGTAAATCTTGGGCATGTAAAAATGGTGTTGAGATGCAAGTTCTTCCACATCCAAGAGCGTAAGCAAGTGTTCCAGAAGTTATTTGTTCAGGAGTTAGGGTCGGAGAAATGTAAATATCTGTAGCTTTAAGAAATCCGACGATTTCTTTTAGAGTTGTGTATTTATTATAAAATTTGACATTATCTTCCAAATGTAGTTCTTTAATTTTTTCTCCGAGCATATTCCTATACTTCTCGCCTTCTCTTCTTCTTATGATTGGATGAGTTGCTCCGATAATTATGTAAATTAAATTTGGATATTTTTTAACAACCTTTGGTAAAGAGCGTATAACATATTCATAACCCTTTCCTGAAGAAATCATTCCAAATGAAGATAAAATTATTTTATCTTGTAAACCGAAATGTTTTTTTAATCTTTTTTGAGATTCAAAACCAGTTGTAGGAATTCCGTGTTGTATAATTCTTATAGGGGTTGTTATCTTATATTTATTTTCTAAAATTTCAACTCCTTTTTGAGTCATTACAATTATTTCATCAACATTTGTAGCGATATCTTTAATGATTTGTCTTCTTTTTTCATCGGGTTTGGGTAAAATGCTATGGAAAGTTATAGTTTTTGGTTTTTTTAATATTTTAAGAAATTTTATTATATATTCTCCATATTCCCCTCCAAAAATCCCAAATTCATGTTGTATAGAAACCATTTTTATTGATTTATTCTGATTTATTTTTTCGGCGATTTTTACATAGTCTGATAAAGAAGTATCACTTAATTGGTAAATAACTTTTTTAGGATAATTATAAATGTTGAGTCCATTATTATTCATGGCTAGAATTTTTGTTTTTGCATATGGATAAAACTTTTTATCAATTGCATCTGTAAGGTCTTTTGTGAATGTTGCGATGCCACATTCTCTTGGAGGATATGAACCTACAAATAGGATTATATTTTCATCACTCTCTTTTTGCATGTTGTTATAGAGAGAAAGTTGTTTAAATATTTAACGAAGTTTGGTTAAAAGTGAAGCTCCGATAAGTCCAACGTTGTCTCCAAGCTTTGCACGAACTATCGGAATTTTCCTTTTGATTAAATCATTTTTGATTAAAATTTTTCTTATCTCAGAATATATTGATTTTACCGAAGATAAACCTCCTCCAATAATAACTATTTCTGGGTCAAGAACATATGAGATATTTAGAATTGCGATTCCTAAATCTTCTCCAATTTGATTATACTTTTTTGATTTTTTGTTTGTTTGATATTTTTTTTCTAACATTTTATTATTTAATATCATATGGCCTGGCTCTCCTGCAAATCCATTTCCATGATATAACTTTCTATCAATCATAATTGCTCCACCAATTCCTGTGCCTAATGTTAAAAGAAGAAAATCCTTTTTATTTTTTCCATTCCCATAATATAATTCACCAAGACCTGCGCAATTTGCATCATTATCTACATAAACTTTAGATTTGTATTTTTTAGAAATAATTTCTCTAATATCTATATTTTTTAAATCAATATTGGGGTTTCCATAAATTTTTCCATCTTTTACAAATCCGGCTGTTCCAATGCAAATGACTTTTGGTTTTGGGTAAGAATCTATTAAATCAAATAAAGAATTAATTATTTGTTTTTTTGTTTTTGGAGTTGTAATTGTTTGTTTATTTTTTACTTTTCCATCTGAAACTTCTGCAATTCTTATATTAGTTCCACCAATATCTAAACACAATACCATCTTTTATTATGATAAAGATAAGTTTTTTAGATTTAAAAAATGTTGTTTGTTGATTTAAGGAGTTATTATTATAATTCTTTTAGAATTTGATCCATTAATTGTCCTGCAGGTAAGACTTTGCCTTGAAGATTAACATAATAATCTCCTTTCAACCGTGTTTTATCTGCTGTTATTTTAATTTCAGAACCACTGAGTAATTCTTTGTCATTGTAGTTATCTCCTAATGCTAGAACCTGATTTTTTGATAGTTTAAGTTGTTTGATTAGATTTTTTAGACCGGTTAGTTTTGTTTGAATATTTTTTATGCCAATATCGTAAGATTCATCGTTCCAGATGCAATAAAGATTTTTTTCTTTTTTCATGAGGTTTTCAATTGAGATTACTCTCTTCGTGCAATGAATTGTTATAATAAATTCTTTGGGTTCAAATCCTTTGATATTTTTGTTTTTGATTGTTTGTAATTTTGGTAAGACTTTTTTTAGTTTTTCAAAACTGTTGACATTTTGGTAAAATTTTCCTTTAATCCATGTTGCGCTTCCATTTTCATAGGTTAGAGAGACAAATTCTAAAATTTCTTGAAACATTTCTTGAAGCATGTACAAACTTCGGCCTGAAGTGATGTTTATTTTAAATCCTTTTTTGTTTAGTTTTTTTATTTGTTCTATAAGTTCTTCTGGAATTTTTTTTGTTTCAAGAGTTGTTGTGTTTCCAACTTGTTTAATTTTTGTTCCTCTTGGAACTAAAACTCCATCTACGTCAAATACTAAGAGTTTGATTTTTTGGATATCTGATTTTTTTAATTCAGTTATAGGTTTCATTTTCTGTTAAAATCATCTTCTAACCGTTTAATGTCTTTTTCATTGAAATTTCCGAACGATATTTCTAGAAATCTTGATGGTTTAGATAAACCCCTTGTTCGATGTTTAATATTTTTAGGAACAAAGACACTATCTCCTTTTTTTACTAACCAAGTTTTGTTTCCGACAGTAACTTTTGCAGGGTTATCTAAGAAATGCCAGTATTCGTTTCGATTTTTGTGAATTTGTAATGAATTTCGTTTTTTTGGATTTATTGTTAGAATTTTCACAGAAGTTTTTTCGTTGAGTGTGAATTGTTCGAACTCGCCCCATGGACGTTTGTCTACTAGATGATTTTTCAACCTCTTTTTCATGATTAGATTAAATTTATATAATATATAAGTCTTTTTAGAATAGGTGATTAAAATTGTATCTTTGAAAAAAATAACGACTAAGGGGAAGGCAATTTACTTAGCTTATGATCAAGGATTAGAACACGGGCCTGAAACGGATTTTAATGATGTTAATGTTAACCCCTTGTATATTTTAGATATTGCTAAGAAGGGAAAATTTAATGGTGTTGTTTTTCAAAAAGGAATTGCTGAAGAATATAATAAAGAGATTCGTAAGTCGAAGGTTCCTTTGATTTTGAAATTAAATGGAAGGACTCGTCTTGTTAAGGGTGATCCGATTTCAGCACAGATTGCAACAGTTAAAGATGCGGTTAAATTAGGAGCTTCAGCTGTTGGTTTTACAATTTATATTGGAAGCAAGCATGAAGAAGAAATGATTGAAGAATTTTCTAAGATACAAACAGAGGCGCACAAGAAAAATCTTCCAGTTATTGCTTGGATTTATCCTCGTGGGGGGAAAGTTAAAAATGATGTTTCTCGAGAAATGATGGCTTATGCAACACGGACTGCTTTAGAAATTGGTGCAGATATTGTTAAGATAAAATATGGTGGGAAGAAAAAAGATTTGGAATGGGCTGTTAAATCCGCTGGAAGATGTAAAGTTGTTATTGCTGGCGGTTCAAAAAAATCTGAGAAAGATTTTTTGAAACAGGTTAAAGAAATTAAGGACTCTGGTGCGATTGGTTTGGCGATTGGTAGAAATGTTTGGCAGTCTAAAGATCCTTTAGGTTTGAGTAAGAAGATTAGGGAGATTGTCGGGAATTAAATTAAAAACTAAAAATTATCAAACCAACTATTCCTGCGATTAATGCTCCGAATAAGAAAGCTATAACAATTGCTTGAACTCTTGCATCATTTGATATTAAAGCAAGGGTTGATTTTAAGTTAGTTATTTGTTTTTTCTCCTTTAATATTTGTAAAAAGAAAATAGCTCCAAAAATTATTAACATAATTTCAATTGCCATAAAAGTTCCTTTAATAAAAGAGGCAATAGTTAAGATTAATGAAATTTTCCAGACAAAGAGAGCGATTAAGAGAGTTATAACATATGTCAAAGGCATTGCTTTAATCGCAGGCCATTTTCGTATAACTAATAGTAAAAGAAGTAATGCAAAAGGAAGTATTGCTAATAGAGTTAGTAACTGTTCTGCCATGTCGCCTCGTTATTATTAAGATTAGTAATCTTTAAAACCTTTGCAGTTTATTTAATTGAGAGAATGATAATCGTAAATACTAAAAATTATCTTGAAGAAAAAGAGTTGAAAAGTTTGATTAAGAAAATTGAGAAAACGAATAAAAATGTGATTGTGGCTGTTCCTGCGATTTATTTAAAAGAAATTTCTAAAAATACTAAATTAAATATTTATGCCCAACATTTAGATCCGGTTTTATATGAAACGACGACGGGCGCAGTTATTCCGAAAATGATTAAAAAAATGAATGTTAAAGGTTCTTTAATTAATCATAGTGAATATCAACTTTTATTAGGAGAAATAAAAATAATTGTAGAACAATGTAAGAAATACGATTTGAAATCGATTGTTTGCGCTTCGGATTTGAGGGAAGTTAAACAAATAATTAAGTTTAATCCTACGGCAATTGCATTTGAAGATCCGAAATTAATTTCTTCTGGAAAATCAATAACAAAGCATAATCCTAAAATGATTAAAAAATTTGTTAAGCTGTTGGAGAAAACAAATATTGTTCCCTTATGCGGTGCAGGAATTTCAACTAAGGAAGATATAAAAGCTGCTGAAGATTTAGGTTGTAAAGGCGTGCTTATTGCTTCGGCAGTTGCTAAAAAAGGGAAGGTTGAAATTTTGAAATGAAAATAGCTAAAACTAAAAAAGATTTTGAAAGACTCTACGAAGAAAAACATTTTAGGGTTACGATTTTTGGAAGTGCGAGAATTAAAAAAAATGATCCCAGATATAATGAAATTAAAAAATTAGCTGAAATGATTGCTGAACGAGGAATAGATGTTGTTACGGGCGGAGGCCCAGGAATAATGGAAGCAGCTAATTTAGGACATCAAGAAGGTAAGAAAAAAAGTCGGGTTGAAACTCATTCAATTGGTCTTGGAATAAAACTTCCTCACGAACAAATGTTTAACAGAAGTGTTGGGGAAAGTAAAACCTTTAATCGTTTTTCTAATAGGTTGGATAATTTTATGCTTTTATCGAATATTGTTGTTGTTGCAGAAGGAGGAGTTGGAACTTTGTTGGAACTTTTTTACACTTGGCAGTTAATGCAGGTAAAACATATTTGTAATGTGCCGATTATTTTATTGGGAGATATGTGGCCAGGATTATTGAAATGGTTAGAAGCAAATCCTCTAAAGAAAAAAATGTTTACTAAAGAAGATTTTAATTCGTTGTATCACGCTAAAAACTCTAATGAAGCGATGAAAGTTATTGATAAAGCTTATGCTGGTTATATTAAAGGTGATCCTAATTTCTGTTTGAATTATAAAAAATATAACTTCAATTAGTTAAGTTTAAAATATTCTTTTTCCTTGTTTTAGTAAGATGGTAAACGAAGTAGGTATGATCGGCATTGGGCGAATGGGTTTTGGAATGTCGCAGAGATTATTAAAAAATAAAATTCGTGTTGTAGGTTATGATCGTTCAAAAGAAAATGTTGATGAAATAAAAAAGAAAGGGGCTGTCCCTGCTTATTCTATTGAAGAGTTAGTCTCAGAATTAAAATCAAAGAAAAAAGTTGTTTGGTTAATGTTGCCTGCTGGAAAAATAACTACAGATACGATAAAAAAAGTTCTTCCATTATTGAATTCCGGAGACATTATTGTCGATGGGGCGAACGATTTTTATAAAAATGCGGAGAAAAACGCGAAGTTATGTAAATCTTATAAAATTAATTTTTTTGATTGTGGAGTTTCTGGAGGAATTCATGGTTTGGAAAAGGGTTACCCTTTAATGATTGGTGGAAGTAAAAAAGAGTTTAAACATATTGAACCTTTATGTAAGGCTTTAGCACCTTCAAAGGGTTACGGCTATTTTGGGGTTGTAGGAAGTGGTTTTTATGTTAAATCAATTCATAATATTATCGAGTATGTTTATTTACAGGGAATTGCCGAGGGAATTGAACTCTTGGATAAGAAGAAGATTGATTTAGTTAAAGCGACAGAGGTTTGGCAAGAGGCATCTGTGATTAAATCTTGGTTAATTGATTTGACAAATAAAGCTTTGAAAAGGAAAGATTTTAAGGATATTGAACCTAATATTATGAGTGTGACTATTAAAGAACTTCAAGATACAAAGAAATCGGTGAAAGGTTACTCTCCTGCGTTTGATGTTGCAGTTAAGATTAGAAAAGACAAAAGTAATAAATTTGTGTTGGGTAAAAAAACAATTGCTGCGGTTAGAAATGAATTTGGAGGACATAAAGTGATGAAAAAATGAAAATATTAATTGCAAGCGACCACGCAGGATTTGAATTAAAGAAAAAAATAAGAGACTTTTTTAATAAGAATAAAATTATTTACGAAGACCTTGGGACTTTTGGTGAAGATAAAGAAGATGATTATCCTGATTACGCGTTTAAAGTTGCGGAGAGAGTTGCAAAAGAAAAAAATTCCAGAGGTGTTTTAATTTGTGGTTCTGGAACTGGAATGGTTATAGCCGCGAATAAAGTTGTCGGAATTCGGGCGGCTTTAGCTTATGATTCTTATTCTGCAAAAATGGCTGCGCAAGATAATAATGTGAATGTTTTATGTTTGAGGGGAAGATTTTTTGCTCCTGAAAATGCAAAAAAAATTATTTCTACTTGGATAAAAACTTCATTTTCAAATGAAATTAGACATAAAAGAAGAATCAAAAAAATAAGTGATTATGAGAAAAATCACAGTGTTTCTAGATAAGACAAACTCTTTTTCATTTCAGGAAGATGTGGAGAATTTGGAAGATGTTTTTCTAAATAAGATATTAAACATTGAAATACTTCAGTTCTGAAAGGAATATATTCTTTTAATTGTTCTTCATTCAACGATTTCAATTCTACTTTTAACGCTTTTAAGCATTTATCATTTTCTTCTTGTAATAATTCAAACTCTGTTAATTTATGTAAAATCATCGGATGCATATAATCTCTAGGAACTTCATCTGAAATAAAAGGAATTCCTTGACGATATGAAATAAAATATCTTGGAGCTGGTTGATCGATATTTCTATCAACAACATCATATTCTCTTTCTTCTTCTTGGAATTTAATTATTCTTGTTTCTAAAGTTTTCATAAATTTTCATAAATTTTCTTCTTTTTAAATGTTTAGAAAAAGAAAAAAGTTAAATAATCAAGAATCTGTTTAATTAAATGGTAATTAAAATAATTCCTACAATTTTGGCGACATCAAAAAAGCAATTTGATAAACGTTTTGAGAAATTAAGAGATTTTGCTAAGGAAATTCAAATTGATTTTATGGACGGCCATTTTGTTGATAAGAAGTCAATAAAGTTGAGTGTTGTTCCGACTTTGAAAAATTACGATATAAAATTTGAAGCACATATAATGGTGAGAGATCCTAAGAAATGGGTTAAGAGATTAAAGAATAGGGGTTTTTCAAAAGTTATTTTTCATTGGTCTGCAATAAGAGATGAAGATGAAGTGAGAAAAGTGATTAATGAAATTCATAAATTAGATATGGAAGCGTTTGTTGCGATTAATCCAGAAGTTAGAGAAGATGAAGTTATTCCGATAATGCATGATGCCGACGGGATTTTGATAATGGGTGTGCGTCCGGGTAAAGAAAAACAGGATTTATTATATAAGACTTATTACAAACTTGAAAATCTTAGAGCGATAAATAAGAAATTAGTTTTACAAGTTGATGGGGGAGTTAATTTAGTTACAGCGAGGGATTTGGTTAAATCGGGGGCAAATATTCTTAATTCTGGAAGTCTTATTTCAAAAAGTAAGAATCCTGAAGAAAAATATAATGAACTTTTAGATGTTGTTAATGGGCAATAAACACTCTAAATTTTTATAAATAACAAATTCATTAAATTGATATGCTTGGATTGTTCAGAAATCGAGAATGGAAAAATACAAGAGATTTTTTAAGAAGTTATGATTATATAGTTGATTCTACTGGAACTATTTTAGACAGAGAATATTCTAAAAAAGAAATAGCTCGCATTAAAAATGAAACTGGAGAAGTATTAATGACTTATGATTCTCATGATATTCCTAGCATTATTTTTGCTCAAAAATTGAAAGAAAGTTTAAAATTAAATGGGAGAAATTATCAAGAAAATGAGGGGAAAATAATGAGTTCTATTAACACATTAAAAAGAGGAGCGGATAAATTTATTGATTTAGCTTCTAAACTAGAGAAGAAGTTGGGTTAGAAAGGAATGTCAGTCAATATGTAACTCTTTGAAATTTTATTAACTAGTTTTGTAGGGCATTGATTTGTTAAGAGATTTTTCCTTTTGAAATTTTTGAAGGCTTTTTGTTTTCCTTCTCCAAAAAATAGTAATAAAGCAACTTGTGATTTTTCTAATAGTTTTCTTGAAGCAGACATTCTTTTTTTAGGAGGTTTTGGAGAGTTGTCAAAGACAATAAAATTCTCCTCTTTATTTTTTATTGTTAAATTCGGGAAAAGGCCGGCGACATGACTATCTTCTCCCGAGCTTAAAAGAATTATATTGAATTTCCCCCCATACTCTTTTAGTTCACTTTTGTAATTTTCAATTGGTTTTGTGTAGTCATAAGGGTGAATATTTCTAGGATTTATTTTTTTTGTTTTTAGTAAATATTCAAATAAAGAATCATTTGCTAGTTTGAAATTACTTTTATTGTTTTTTATTGGAACTCTGCGTTCATCTATCATAAAGAAATGAATTTTGTTCCAAGAAATTTGTTTGTTCCTTAGGTTTTTTAGTATTGCTGAAACACTTGTGCCTCCGACAATACCTAAGACAAGAAATGGTTGTTTGTTTAGCAAGATGGTGATTTCTTTTTCTATGATTTCAGATGCTTGTTTTTCTAGGTTTTGACGAGGAGCAGTTATTATTTTCATTTCAACCTAACCTTCAATTTATTTAACCTATTTCTATACTCTTCGATAATTCTTTCATTTAAATCTAAAACATCTAATTTTCTTTCAAGAGCAAAAATTAAACTTTTATCAAGTTCTTTAAAATGATATCTTCCCATTTCTAAATTCCCTTCTTCAATATCTTTTTCAAGTTTTAAAAAATGCTTTTCTATTTCTTCTTTTAAACTTTCAATTCCCTTTTCTAATCTTTTAATTCTTTTAGCCATTTTTTTGAAAGCTCGATTAGTTTACAAGCTTCACTATAAGATAAATCATTTATTTCCTTTCTTTCTCTCTTAACTCTTGAATAAGCAAAATAAGCGTTTTCTCCAATATATTTCAAAAGTTCTTTTTTTGAAGGAGTTTTATTTCTTAGTAAACATTTAGCGTAATAAATTTCTCTAAGTCTAAGAATAATTGAGTAAATTGTCGCATCTGGCACATTTTTATTTGTAATTTTCAAATCTTCTAAAACACTTTCGTTAATTTTTATAACACCTTTAACTTCATCAATAAATTTTTTTAAATTTAGATTAATCTTAGTTTCTCTATATTTTTCAATAAGTTCTGAATTTAAGATAACTATCGCTTCTCTAAGAGTGGATAATCTATAAATGTTAGACTCTAAATTCCTAGAAAAGTTGTCCTCGGAGATCATGTTAATTTCGTAACCCAAATAATCAATTAATTTATTGGTCTTTTTAGTTAAAATTAGGATATCTACATCGCTATCGCTAGATTCTTCATCTCTTGCATAACTGCCGATTAAATAAATTCCCTTGACTTCGTTTAGAAGATTTTTTTCCACTAGAAAATTAATTATCTCTTTTGTTATATTTTCAATATTTTTTTCTTCTAAGGTTACAACTACTCTTTTATTTAGCCATGATCTAGGTAAAAGAACACCTGCAGAAGTACCTACAGCTCTTGTTTTTTTAGTTATAGTTTCCATACATTATAATGTATTATAATGTTTTTAAAGTTTTTCATTCCCTTTCCTTATCAATAACACACTGGATTGCTCCGAGAAAATCTTTTGCGATGAAAACTTGCTTAGGATATTTGTTTTTCAAATCTTTTACTTTCTCTAATTCTTCTAAATTCTTTTCGAAAGGCACTAAAATCCCGACACCTTTTGCATTTAATGCAGTCAATATATCACTTTCTCTATCTCCAATAACATAAATATAGGTGTTTTTCTTGTCGAGTTTTTTCTTTGCTAAAGCGTCTTCAATCATTCCAATATTTGGTTTGAAACAATTACATTCTTTTTGAACATATTTCTTATCAAAATTGTATTCTGGATGTTTTTTTACATAGTCTAAACTTACATGAGGACAAATTATACAACCATCAAAAAACGCCCCTTTTCGTTTGAATATTAATGCAACCTCCTTACAAACATCATTTGCCCTCTTTAACGTAAGGCGTTTAAAATCTTGAATTGCTACTCCTGGTTGATTTGAAAGAATAAATCTGCAAATGCAATTTGGAAATGTTTTATCTAAGAGTTTCATTCCTTCGACGATCTTTGGAAGAATTTTCACTTTTGATTTCCAATAGTTGTCCTTACCTAAAAAATAATGGTCATCATAAATCAAAGTTCCATCTCTATCAACACATAAAAGAATATTATGTTCCATAAATTATTAGAGAATTAAGGTTTTTAAAATTGTGGTTGGGTGACCTGTAAAAGATTTTCATTTAAATTCCAATTAAGTATAGTGAGGAAAAAGCCCGAAAATGTAACATTTCGACGAATACTACGAGAAGAGTTGCGATACGGTATTTAGTTGTATCTTATAAGTGGTAACAGATAGAAAAGTTTATAAATAACAAAAGCATTAAATAATTATAAAATAAGGTAAAAAGAAAATGACAAACGAACAACGAACACAAAAAATAGAAACTATTATTGGGACAATTGGATTTGCCAATGAAGATGAGTTATCTCTTCCATATGCTCCAGAAAGTTTCAAAAGATATGAGTTTGATCAAGAATTTAAGGGTAAATTCCTTTATATTCCAACTTCTGAGAGGGAAATTTTTATAGCACTAGACGGGAGAATTCAAGGAGAATCTGGCTACGAAATAAGTTTAGAAGCAAGAAAAATTCAACATGAAAGAATAAAAGAATTTCTTACTCATCTGCATTCAGAAACAGAACAATTAATGCCTTCTGCAGGAGGATACTGTACAATAATCCCTGAAAAAAACTTCTTGGCCTTCTTTGGAACAACAATAAGATATCAAAAAGGAATTGATGAAATGAAAGATGGACTTGTTGCTAGAGAAATAAATCAAGAATCTGGTGGACTAATACACCGAGTTTTACCTTTGAAAGGTCAAATGGAATTAGCAAAAGAAATACAAGAAATATCCCTTGATGAAAATGGAGAACCTTATGTTAAACTTGATTTCTCTGGAAGTGTTAGGAGATTAAAATGTTAAATCATATTAAATACAAAAGAGTGCCAGCAGAGGGCAGAAAACTACTGCAAATGCAAGGAGGTATGAAAAAATGACAATAAATAAAATACTGTATGTAGATGATAGTTTTGAAAATGGAATGACTGCCATGACTACAGACCCTAGAATTGATTTTGCTTCAGGTATTCAATTAATAGAAAGACCGCTTCAAGATTATGATTGTATAATCACAGATATGCAAATGGAACATGCAGAAAGTGGAATGGAATTAGTTGAAAGAGCATTAAGGGAAGGAAAATTACCTTATGTTGCTACTGGTGGAACTTATGAACATGGAGGAACTTTTAATAGAGTCAAACTATTCGATTCTGTAGACGTCAAAATATTTGATAAGATGACTAAAACAGACGATAGATTTTGGAGAGAAGCTCTTGCCTATATAGATCAAAAAGATGGTCAAGTAACACAGATGGCTTTAAGAAAAATAAAAGAAACCTTAGGACTTATTCCAGAAAATCAAATTGAAATGTTAATGGATTTTTATAGGGCTAATTATAACTTAAAAGAAGAAATAAAATAAATAGTTTATGGCTCCATTTGGAGTCTTTTTTTCTTTTTTTCTATCTATTTTTAGTATGAATGAACTTTTGATTTTTCAATATAATTCTTAGTTAAGATTTCAAATCCCCTCAACACCCTTTACAATCGCGCTAGAATCTATTTTGTATTTTTTTAGTAACTCCTCTTTTGTTCCAGAATGTGGAATTTCTGATACATAAAGGTGTTTTATTTTTATATTTGTATTTTCCAATTCTTCTGCAAGCATTTCTCCGATTCCACCTTCTTGATAATGGTCTTCACTAATTACAATTTTATTTCCGTGTTTTTTTATAAAATCAATTAATTTTTTTGAATTGAAAGGTTTTATACAATACAAATCCACGACAGCAACATTGAAATTTTTTTTCATTAGATTTTTATGAGCTTCAAGAGATTCATGTAAGGTAATTCCTGCACCAATAATTACTCCTTTGTCTTTCTTTGATTCTTTTAATATTTTAAAATCTCCAATAGGAAATTTTTCATTGTTAGCATAAATCACTTGTGTTTTCGGACGAGTTGTTCTGATGTAAGTTATTCCTTTATTTTTAGAAGCAAGTTTTGTTAATTCTTTTGTTGAAACAGCATCGCTTGGATAAAAGATTGTAGAGTTGGGTAAACTTCTAAACATTGAAATATCTTCTAAACCCATTTGAGATGCTCCATCTTCACCTATTGAAACACCTGCATGAGAACCACAAATAGTGAAATCTGCCGACGATAATGAAGCCATACGAATTTGGTCATGAGCTCGTGTTAAAAATGTTGCAAAAGTTGAAGCAAATGGTTTGAATCCCTTAACACTTAAACCTAATGCAATTCCAATTAAATTTTGCTCTGCAATGAATGTTTCAATGAACTGGCGAGGAGTTCTTTTTTTTACTTCTTCACTTCGAGTAGAATTTGAAACTTCAGCGTCTATTGCAATTATCTTATTATTTAAAATTGCTAAATTTGCTAAGGTTTCTCCATACGCTTCACGAGTTGCAATTTCTTTTCCAAAAGAATAATTCAAAGGTTTTGAAGATAAGTATTTTATTTTTATTTCATTCATTTTTATTGGTTTTTTTATTTTTATCTTCGGCATTGAAACATGAGGTAATTCATCTAAAGCTTGATGTAAATGTCGATTATCCATAACGCGTCCATGCCAGTTTTCTTTATTTTCTAAAAATGAAACTCCTTTTCCCTTGAAAGTTTTTGCAATTATGCAAGTTGGCTTTTGCGATTTTTTTGAGTTTAATAATGCTTTAATGAGTTGATTAATATTGTGGCCGTCAACAACTAAAGTATTCCATCCAAAACTTTGTATTCTTTTTTTATATGTTTTAACGTCGTGGCCTAACATTGTTTGTCCTCTTTGTCCTAAACGATTTGCGTCGATAATTGCACAGAGGTTGTTTAATTTGTAATGAGATGCTAATTGAAACGCTTCCCAAACACTTCCTTCAGATGTTTCAGAATCTCCCATTAAGACAAATATTCTAAATTTACGCCCTTGTAATTTTGATGCAAAAGCCATTCCGATTCCGACTGAAAGTCCTTGACCTAAAGAACCAGTTGCAACTTTTATTTGAGAAAGTGATTTTGGCATTGGGTGTCCTTCTAAAGGAGAGTTTAATTTTCTTAAGTTATTTAGATTATGTTTTATTGCGCCAGAACGATAAAGAGCAGAGTAAAGAATTGGCGATGCGTGACCCTTAGATAAAATAAATTCGTCGTTATCTGGGTTTTTTGAATCTTTAATGTCCCAAACCATTTCATGAAAAAATAAACAAGAAAGAATTTCAGCACAAGAAAAACAAGATGTTAAATGGCCACTTCCAGAATTAGTTGTCATGATTGCTACATCTCTTCGAAGAACATTTGCTATGTCTGAAAGTTGTTTTTTAGTTACCATCTCTAATAAGGAATCTTAAGGAATATAAAAAGTTATTGATTAAGTTTTTATATTAAGATTGGTTAAAATAAGGATATGACAAAAGAAGCATTAACCTTTATTATTTTTGGAGGAACAGGCGATTTAGCTAAGAGGAAGTTGGCTCCTGCGTTTTCAGAGCTTATTCATGAAGGAGTTGTAAAAAAAGGTTCAACTTTAATAGGAATTTCCAGAGAAAATTTAAGTGATGAGGATTATAAACATTTTTTAATTAAAAGTGTTAAAGATGTAAAGGAGAAGCACCATTTAGAAGAAATTAATATAAAACACTTGAGAATTGATTTTTCAAAATCGAAAAATATAGAACAACTTTCTGAAGCTTTACCTTCTTGTGAAGTTGAAGGATGTAATCGGGTTTATTATTTGGCGACTAGTTATAAACTATTTCCTAAAATTCTTGAGGGATTAAAAAAATTTAAATTAATTTCAAAAAAAGATATTTTCAATCGAATTGTTTTTGAGAAACCATTTGGAGAAAATTTAAAATCGAGCGATGCTCTTGAAAAAAAAATCCATAAAATTGTTGATGAAAAAAATGTTTTTAGAATTGATCATTATTTAGGTAAAGAATCTGTTCAAAATATCATTGCCTTAAAATTTGGAAGTAAAGGATTTCAACATTTAATAGACAACGAACATATAGAACAAATTAATGTAATTATCGATGAGACTTTAGGAGTTGGAAATCGTCTTAGTTATTATAATGATTTTGGAGCGATTAAAGATATGATTCAAAATCATTTGTTACAATTATTAGCTTTGTTATTAATGGATAAACCTAAAGAACTTATTTCAGAAAAAATTCACGACGAGAAAGTTAAAATATTAAAAGAGATATCCTTTTCAAATGTTGAAAATAGTTTATTAGGCCAGTATAAAAGTTATAAAGAAGAATTAAAAGAAAGAAAATTAAAAAGAAAGAAAACTGAAACTTTTGCTAAAATTGAGCTGAATTGTAATAATGAAAAATACAAAGGTGTGAAAATATTTTTAAGAACTGGAAAAAAATTGCCTCATAGATATGGTAAAATTATTATTGATTTTAAAAATCCACAAAATAAAATTATTATCAATTTACAACCAAATGAAGATATAGAGATTATTATTGATGGTAAAAAACTTGATAAAATAGATCTTTGTCCGGATTGCAAATTTTCTCCTAATTCGCGTGATGCTTATGAAGTTTTGTTAAAAGAAATAATTAATGATAAAAGAAATTTATTTGTTAGAAGAGACGAAATTCATGAAGCTTGGAGAATTGTTGATGAAATAGTTAGGAAGAAAAAGGAAATTCCTTTTGTGATTTATGAAGATTGTTCTAATCCCTCATAAATTCTTCAATAATTTCCTTATTTCGTACTTCTGGATGGAATAATATTCCTTGGAATGGTTTTGATTTGTGTTTCATTTGATTTTTATTTTTTGAATATGTAAATTCATTTGAGTTTACTAAGTAGTGATGTAAATGATATTCGTTATCGATTAATCCTATTTGTTTATTCTTTTGGATTTTTCCGTCGTAAATTAGCCCTAAAATATGCATTCCTCCGCAAATTCCCAGTATTGGTTTGTTGAAATTTTTAATCCAATTGAAATTATCTATGTGTTTGAGAAATTCATTATCTTTCAAAGAAGTTCCGCAAATAATTATTTTTGAAGCTTTTTCTAAATCATTTTTAGTTATTTTCTTATAATGTTTTGTTTCGAATTTAATTTTGTTTTTTATTAAAATATCTTCGATAGGTTTTACAAATTCGAAATAGTGGAGTTTTTCGTTGCAGATGTTTATTATGAGAATCATTTTAAAGACAATTCCTTTTTGAACAAAGGACAATTTGTTACAAGAGTTTCAAACTCTCCACCTTCACCGGCAGGATTTATTTTGTATTTTTCTTTTAGAGTAATTAATTCTTTAATTAAATTTTTATCAAGCTTTTTTCCGATATGTGAATCATTAAAGCCTTCGGCCGCAACTTTTGTTATGATGACTTCAAATTTATTTTTTATTAATTCATTAAGTAATTCAATTTGGTTTTTTTGCCAGAGAGGGTTGAAACATTCAATGTTAAGTTTATCACAAATTTTTTGGATCCGAGATGCTTGATAGATTGATTCAACTGCTCCGGTAATTATTCCTTCAATTTTGTATTCCTTGATTGCTTTTTTGATTGCTTTTTCTAAATCTTCTAATTCTATTTCTTTTTCTCCGTTAGTTATTTGAGAAATTATTGGAATATTCATTAGTTTCGCTTGTTCTTTTGTAAGTTCTATTTTTGGGGTGTGAAACATATAGCTGTCTTGATTTTTTGATTCAATAGAAATTAAACAGGAAATGGTATATCCTTGTTCTTTTGCCAGAGATGTTGCATAGGTTGAGTCTTTTCCGCCGGAAAATAATGTTGCTAGTTTCATTTATATTTAAGGAAATTTGGATTTTTAAACCAAACGTTATGTCTAAACCTATTTTTCTAATCTCAACTTTATAATTTCTTTGCCATCAATTTTCTTTTTATATAGTTTAGTTATCATAAAACCATTTTTTAGAAAATTAGCAAGAACCCCATCCACTTTAGTGGATGGATGAATTGCGTCAGTTATTTATTTCTTGAATGATTATAAACAGTGAGCTAAAAAGCTCACTGAAATTTTACCCGCGATTGTAAGATTTCTTTCAAATAAATAAACTTTGCGGGAGGTAAAAATGTATAAACATAGCTGTAGCTCTGTCGGTGCGAATAGAAAACATATTCAATTGACGCCAAAATATCGATATAAAATGATGCGAAAAGACAAGTTAAAAGTTTTTTGCAAAGTTGCGATAGAAGAGGCATGCAAACGACATAAAATAGAAATTGAAATCATAAAAGTTATGGAAGAGCATGTGC
>PFCU01000034.1:0-3003 GCA_002763155.1 Candidatus Pacearchaeota archaeon CG10_big_fil_rev_8_21_14_0_10_30_48
AAAATCCGAACCGTTGGAAAGATATGTTGTTAAAAAAGACGGACGCCGTGAAAGATTTGATAGGGACAAAATTTTCCTCGGCATAATAAAATCTTGTGAAAAAAGAAACATAAGTCACGAACAAGTCGACCAAATTGTTCAAGAAATAGAAAATAAAATGGTGGCTTATAAAAAAGAAGTTCCAACAGAAAAAATTGGTGAACAAATAATGAAAAAATTAAAAAGAATTGATAAAATAGCATACATCAGATTTGCGTCGGTATATCGTGATTTTCATGATGTTGAAGATTTCAAAAAGGAGATGAGTGGGTTGTAAAATGGCTGGAGAAGAATTAATTACAACAATTAAAAAAAGAGATGGAACAGAAGTCCCTTTTGATCCAACAAAAATTTCTAGGGCTATTTATAGAGCAATGGAAGCTTCTGGAGAAGAAGCTGGAAAGATAGATAATATTTCTCAAAGAGTTGCAGAAAGAGCAATTTCAGACCTTAATAGAGAAATTATAGAAAAGGGAAATGGTTTCACTCCAGATATTGAAGATATTCAAGATAGAGTTGAAGTTGCATTAATGCATGAAGATTTAACTCAAACTGCAAGAAAATATATTTTATATAGAGAAGATAGAAAGAAAAAAAGAACTGTAATTAAACCTGTTTCTGAAAGAGTTAGAAAATTAACTGATGATAGTAAAAAATATTTCAAAGGAAACGATCTTGGAGAATTCTTGCATCAACGAACTTATTCTCGGTGGATTGAAAATGAAGGTAGAAGAGAAACTTGGATTGAAACTGTTGATAGATATGTAGATTTTATGAAGGAAAGATTAGAAGGCCGATTAGAAGAAAAAGAATATAGTGAAGTTAGGGAAGCGATTCTTAATCAAAAGGTTATGCCGTCGATGAGATTGATGTGGGGAGCTGGAGATGCTGTAAGAGATACTAATGTAATTGCATACAATTGTTCATTTATTCCTCCTTCAGATCATACAAAAGATTTTGGAGAAATGCTTTACGTATTGATGTGTGGAACTGGAGCTGGTTTTTCTGTGGAAGATAAATTTGTGCAACAATTACCAATTATTAAACCTCGAAATGGAGAAACATTACCTACTCATGTCGTGGGAGATAGTAAAGTTGGATGGGCTGAGGCATTTAATTTAGGATTGCAAACATGGTATAATGGCCAAAATATTGATTTTGATTTTTCTCAAGTAAGACCTACTGGTGCAAGATTAAAAACAATGGGTGGGCGAAGTTCTGGACCTTCTGCTTTAGACGCTTTATTAAATTATACAACTAGTAAACTAACCAGCCGTAATGGAAGAAGATTAAGGACCTTAGATGTTCATGATATCGAATGTAAAATTGGAGAAATAGTTGTTGTTGGAGGGGTTAGAAGAAGTGCTGAATTATCTCTTTCTGACTTAGATGATTTATTAATGAGAGATGCAAAAAAGGGTCAGTTTTATTTAACAGAAGGTCAAAGAAGTATGGCGAATAATTCTGTTGCATATTCTGAAAAACCAAACTCTTCTGAATTTTTGAAAGAGTGGTTAGCATTAGCTGAAAGCGGTTCTGGAGAAAGAGGAATTTTTAATCGAGGTAATTTGAAAGAACAATTACCAGAAAGAAGATGGAATACATTCAAAGATTATGCAGATGTTTGTGGAACTAATCCTTGTGGAGAAATTATTTTAAGACCAAGACAATTTTGCAATCTAAGTGAAGTTATTGCAAGACAAGAAGATACATTAAGTAGTTTGAAAGAAAAAATAAGATTGGCTACTCTTCTTGGAACTTATCAGTCTATGTTAACTGATTTCCCTTTCCTTTCAAAAGAGTGGAAAGAAAATTGTGAAGAAGAAAGATTATTAGGAGTTTCAATAACTGGATTAATGGACTCTCCTCTTCTTAGAACAAGCCCTGAAGCGCTTAGAGAGCTTAGAGAGTACGCAATAGATGCAAACAGACATTATGCCCAAAGATTTGGAATAAATGAATCTACATGTATAACTTGCGTTAAACCTTCAGGAACTGTTTCACAATTAGTAGACTCATCTTCAGGAGGACATGCTCGACATTCTCCTTTTTACCGAAGGAATGTAAGAATTAATGCTAATGATCCTCTATTCCATATGTTAAAAGACCAAGGATATCCTTATGAGCCAGAAGTCGGCCAAAGCATGTCAAATGCAACTTCCTATGTACTTCCCTTTGCAGTTGAATCTCCAAAGGAAGCGATATTTAGAAAAGATATGGGAGCAATAGAACAATTAGAAATGTGGAAAATGCTTAAACAAAATTATACCGAGCATAATCCTTCAGTTACAATTAGTGTTGGTGAAGAAGAATGGATTCCATCAGGAAATTGGGTCTATCAAAATTGGGAGCATGTTGGAGGTTTATCTTTTTTACCGAGAGATGATCATGTTTATCGATTAGCTCCTTATGAAGAATTAACTAAAACAGACTATCATGCATTAAAATCAAAATTGCCTAAAATTGATTATTCAAAATTATCGATTTATGAAGAAAGGGATCAAACTCAAGGTGCTCGAGAATATGCTTGCGTTGCCGGCCAGTGTGAATTATAATGAAACTAAAAATAAAAAAATTATATGAAGGTGCAATTATTCCAGCGTATGCAAATCATGGAGACGCAGGACTGGATTTATTTTCTTGCTCTGAATGTTTGTTAAATCCCGGAAAAAGAGAATTGATAAAAACAGGGATTTCACTGGAAGTTCCGTTGGGATATGAAATGCAAGTTCGTCCGCGTTCTGGATTGGCTTTGAAAAAAGGAATTTCAATTGTGAACTCTCCCGGAACAATTGATGCCGGTTATCGAGGAGAAATTGGAGTTATTTTAATTAATCATGGTGAAGAAAATTTTGAAGTAAAAAAAGGAGATAAAATTGCGCAGATGGTTCTGAATAAAATTGAAATTGCAGATATTGAAGAAGTAAATGAATTAACTGAAAGTTCTCGAGGAGAAAAAGGTTT
>PFCU01000034.1:3016-12810 GCA_002763155.1 Candidatus Pacearchaeota archaeon CG10_big_fil_rev_8_21_14_0_10_30_48
TATGCATTTTCCATTTAATGGGTTTAATATTAATAAAATAAATATTTCACATTATGAAAAAGTTAATCTTTCTTCCCCTTATGAAGATTTGGAAATTTACAGGAAAAAATAAATAATTTTGCTGACAAAGAAGATTATCGACTAAGACAATAATATTTAATAATTAAGTTCTTTTCTATTTTTATGGGAGATAGAATTCCGATACCGCTTTATCCTGAAGATATTTATTTACTAACTCTTGAAGAATTACTTTTTTCTAAGAAAGGGCTTAATAATTTTTTAGAAATTAGAAAAAAAGAATTAGAAAGCGCGTATGAAGAAATAAATCAAAGGGATTTTTATTATTTAGAATATTTAATTCAGTGTGAAGCTAACAATGAGGATGTGGGAAAGGAATCTATGATATTTATTTCAGGAAAAGGTTTATTGAAAGGTAAACATAGTATAGATAAAACTAAATTTCTTCATGCATTAAGAAAAGAATACGAAGAAGAATTTGAATCCCTAAAAGTAATATATGATGGTATTTCTACATTGGATTGGGATATTTGTCTTACTGGTTATACGGATGTTATTTACGTCTCGCGCGAAACAAACAAAAGAATTTAAAAACATGATTTTTCTTTTTCAATAAGAACAGATCCGTAGCTCACGGCTTACTTTCTTTTAGAAAGTTGAGAATGAAAATTCTCAAACCCACAAAACCCTCGTGGTTTTGCGTAAAGAAAGTTTCCTGGGAAATCAAAGAAAACTATGTTTGCTGAATGTAATTTAGCAATTGTTTATTTGTCGCTACGGAAACAGCATGGATCCGTAGCTCAGTCTGGTTAGAGCACTGGCCTTTTAAGTGTAAAAAGAACCTTAGGTTCTTCTTACGACATCTCCTAAATGAGGACAACCGAAGGTTGTCTTATGGAGAGTAATGAAGAGAGCCAGGTGTCGAGGGTTCAAATCCCTTCGGGTCCATTCCAACTTACTTTCTTTTTCTAAAAGAAAGTTTCTTGAGAAATCAAAGAAAATTGAGGGTTTTGCGAAATTAGAAAATAAGTATTTTTTAGACAGTAGTTTAATTAATTAGAATTATACATTAAATTCCGTTACTAAAAGGTAATGAAAGAATTCTTCGTTAGAAAAGCAAAGATTTAAAAACCAATTTTTGATAATATTTAGTATTAGAAAGTTGTAAATGTAATCTCCAACATTTCAATTTATTAAATAAATCCAAAATTATTATCCCTATGCATATATTTCAACCAAAACACGTTAAGCTTAATAAAAAAGATGAAGAAAAATTACTTGTGGAATTAAATATTTCTAAAACACAATTACCGAAGATAAAAAAAGAAGATCCTGCAATTCAAGAAGGATGTGAAATTGGAGACATTATAAAAATTGAGAGAAAGGAGGGCGATAAAATTCACAATTATTATCGTGTGGTGATATAATGTACAACGGATTAAAACTTAACTTAAAAAATGATGATCATGTGGTGTTAAAAAAATACCTTTCTGAAAACTCTTTAGTCGAGAGTAATTTAAAATCTTTTAATAATTTTATTGGAAAAAGAATGCAAGAAATTGTTAGCGAAATTTCTGAAAATATTGATAACGAAGACATTGAAATTAAATTAGGAAAAATCCGCGTCGGAAATCCCAATGTTATCGAGTCTGATGGTTCAACAAGTTTAATCACTCCTACTGAAGCACGTTTAAGAAATCTTACATATAGCTCTCCAATATATATGGAAATGTCAATTAAACAGGACGGACAAATTGAAAATCAAGAAGTTGAAATTGGACGAATACCCGTTATGGTAAGAAGTAAAGTTTGTAATCTTTATGATAAAGGAAAAGAAGATTTAGAAAAAGAATATATGGATCCTCAAGACCCAGGAGGTTATTTTATTGTTAATGGAAATGAAAGAATTATGACCATGATTGAAGATCTTGCCGCGAACCAACCTTTTGTTGAGATGGTTAAGAAAAAAGAAACTCTCAGACTTTTTTCTTCTCGAGGAGCTTATAGAATTCCAATGACAATTACTGAATCATCTGAAGGAATTTTAGAAGTTACATTTTCAAGATTCAAAAATATTCCTGCGATTGTTTTAATGAAAGCCTTAGGTTTATTGAAAGAAGCAGATATTGCAAAATATATTGGAATTGAAAATGATACTGTGATTGTTAATTTGTATGAATATGCAAAACTTGGTTCTGCTGAAGATGCAATGATGGAGATTGCAGAAAAAACAAATGTTCAAGGAACAAAAAAAGAAATTCTTGACAGAATTAAACAAAGATTAGATTCTTACTTCCTTCCACATATTGGATTGAAAAGAGAAAAGCGTATTGACAAAGCAATTACACTTTGTAAATTAATAAAACAATTTTTAGCATTTAAAGAAGACCCGAGCATTACCGTCGATAAAGACCATTACTCAAACAAGCGTGTTAGATTAAGTGGAGATTTATTAAGTGATTTATTCAGAGTTAACTTAAATATTTTGGTAAGAGATGTAAAATATTCTTTGCAAAAAACTTTGAAAAGAAAAAAGTTTTTCAGTATTAAAACAATTGCTAAATCGACTTTATTTTCTCACAGAATTAAATCAGCAATTGCAACTGGTTCTTGGATTGGAGAGAGAAAAGGAATTACACAAAATATGGATAAGACAAATTATATGTCTATTCTTTCACAATTGCAAAAAGTTTCTTCGACACTTGCAGGAGAACAAACAAATTTCCTTGCGAGAACATTACACCCAACACATTACGGAAGATTCTGTCCTATCGAAACCCCAGAAGGAACTGAAATTGGATTAAGAAAAAATTTAGCATTAATGGCAAAAATTTCTACCCGAGTTTCAATGGATGAAGACCAAATCATTAAAGAGATTGAAAAAATTGGATTAAGCCACGAACAAGGAAATTATGATGTATTCATGAACGGGATTTTTGTTGGAAGTATTGTAGATTACCATAAATTTATTTCTGATTTCCAAGCAGTTAGAAGAAAAGGAGAAATTTCAAGAGAAGTAAGTATTAGATTTGAAAATAAACATAACATTATTGTTATTCTTTCAGATACAGGAAGAGTATTAAGACCATTAATTATCGTCGATAACGGGATTCCAAGATTAAAAGATGAACATATTCAAAAATTAAAAAACGGGGAAATGAAATGGGAAGATTTAATTAAAGATGAACTTGTTGAATATGTCGACGCATCTGAAGAAGATAATTTATTGCCTGCATTAAATAAAGAGGATTTAACTCCTGAACATACTCATTTAGAAATTGATAGAGTTGCTTTTTTAGGCCCGATAACAAGTTTAGTAAGTTTTGGAAATCACGATCAGTCTTCTCGTTTGATTAGAGGAAGTAAAACACAAAAGCAGGGACTTGGATTATATGCTGCAAATTATTTAACAAGAATCGACACAGATGTTTCAATTCTCCATTATCCTCAGCAACCAATTGTTAGAAGTTTTGTTTATGATGCTTTGAATGTTTACCCTGTTGGACAAAATATCGTCGTTGCAGTTATGACTCACGAAGGTTATAATATGGAAGACGCTTTAGTAATTAATCAAGCAAGTGTTGATAGAGGATTTGGAAGAAGTACATATTTCCGGCCGTATAGTTCTGTTGAATTAAATTATGCGGGAGGACTTGCTGATGAAATCGGTATTCCTACAAAAGATGTTTCAGGTTATAGAACAGAAGAGTCTTATAGATATTTAGAAGATGACGGAATTGTTTATCCTGAAGCTAAATTAAATTCTGGAGAAGTTATGATTGGTAAAATCTCTCCCCCTAAATTCCTTTCAGAAGCGAGAGATATTAGTATTAAAGCTCAGAAAGAAGCGAGTTCGGTTATGAGACAAGAAGAAAGTGGAATTATGGATGGACTATTTATCACATTAGATGAAAACGGAAATAAAATTGTTCAAGTAAGAACTCGTGATCCGAGAATGCCTGAACCTGGGGACAAATTTTCAACTGCGCACGGACAGAAAGGAGTTATCGGTGCTTTGATTCCTGAAGAAGATATTCCATTTAGTGTTAAGGGAATTAGACCTGATTTAATTTTCAATCCACACGGTATCCCGTCGAGAATGACTGTTGGTTATTTGTTAGAACTTATCACTGGAAAACTTGGGTGTCTTAAAGGAGAAATCATGGACGGAACTTCTTTTACAGAAAGAGATATTAAAGGAGTAGAAAGTCAATTGAAAGAACTTGGATTTAGATACGACGGAAAAGAAACAATGTATAATGGAGTTACAGGAAAAATGATGCCTGCTAAAATTTATATCGGAGATATGTATTATTTGAAATTAAAATATATGGTAAGTAATAAAATGCACGCGCGAGCTTCTGGAAAAGTTGCGTTATTAACAAGACAACCAATTGAAGGAAGAAGTCGGGGAGGAGCATTAAGATTAGGAGAAATGGAGCAACAGGCACTTGTAGCTCACGGAGCATCTCTATTATTAAAAGAAAGATACGACTCTGATAAAGTTATAATTAATATCTGTTCAAAATGTGGATGCCTTGGAATTAAAGATAGCTTAAGAAAGAAAACTTATTGTCCTTTATGTAATTCGACAGAAATTGACGACGTGGAAGTGTCTTACGCTTTCAAATTGTTAGCTGAAGAATTATTGGGAATGCACATCCGAACAGGATTTGAATTGAAAAATAAGTACGAGGAATAAATAAAATGGTAAATGAAAAACATCCAGAAATAGTAACCCTTTGTGGAAGTACAAAATTTAAAGAACAATATTTAGAAATGCAGAAAAGTTTAACTCTTGAAGGAAAAATTGTTTTATCTTGCGGATTATTTAATCATGCTGATGGAGAAACTTTAACAGAAACACAAAAAGAAATGTTAGATGAATTGCACTTAAGAAAAATAGATTTATCAGATAGTATTTATGTAATTGATTTTGACAATTATATTGGTCAAAGTACTAAGAATGAAATTTCATACGCTAAAAGTAAAGGTAAAAAAATAAAATTTTATTCACAAGAAAAAATAAGACAAATGGAAAACAAATGGTAAATGAAGGAATATTAGGAATAGAATCTCGGGAAAGAGAACATATACAAATAGATAGTAGATATTGTCCTTTTTCATTAGGAGAATGTTTAGGAGCAAGAGATGAACAATTAAGAAACGAAGTTTGCCACAAAGATTATTGCTTTTGTTCCCAATATAGTGGACGAATAGCGGAGATAGATAGAAGATGATACCAATAAAAAAACAAATCAAGGCATTAACATTTAGTTTGCTTAGTCCTGAAGAAATTAAAAAAATTAGCTCGGCTAAGATTATTACTCCTGAACTTTATGATATGGACGGTTATCCTGTCGACGGAGGATTAATGGATTTGCGTTTAGGAGCAATCGACCCTGGAGTAAGATGTAGAACTTGCGGTGGGAGATTAAAAGAATGTTTAGGACATCCAGGAAGTATTGAATTGGCTCGGCCTGTTGTTCATGTAAAATATATCCCAACAATTTATATGTTCTTAAGAAGTTATTGTAAAGAATGTGGAGAGATATTATTGAAAAAAGAAGATATTGAAAAAATGACTCCGGCTCAAAGATTGAAAAAATCAAAAGACGCGAAAAAATGTCATTCATGTGGGGCGACTCAAGAAAAAATTAGAATTGAAAAACCAACTTCTTTCCTATTAGGGAAAAAAAGACTTTTCCCGACGGAAATTAGAGAAATTCTTGAAAGAATTTCTGACGACCAAATTAAATTAATAGGAGTTTCTCCCGTTACATTTAGACCTGAATGGGGAATTCTTACTGTGCTTTTAGTTCCAAGTGTAACAGTTAGACCAAGTATTACTTTAGAATCTGGTGAAAGATCTGAAGATGATTTAACTCACAAACTCGGAGATATTATTCGAAGTAATCAAAGGTTGTGGGAAAACTTGAATGCTGGAGCTCCAGAAGTTATTATCGACGACCTTTGGGATTTATTGCAATATCACGTTACTACATTCTTTGATAATACAATTTCAAGAATTCCACCTGCACGTCATCGTTCTGGACAACCACTTAAAACAATTACAGAAAGAATTAAAGGAAAAGAAGGACGTATTAGACATAATCTTGCTGGAAAAAGAGTTAATTTCTCGTCGAGAACTGTAATTTCTCCAGACCCTTCTCTAAATATTAATGAAGTTGGAATTCCTTATGAAATTGCTGAAGTGCTTACAGTTAATGAAGAAGTTACAAATTTGAATATTGAAACTTTGAAAAAATTAATTCTTAATGAACATTATCCAAGTGCAAATTATATTATCCGACCTGATGGAAGAAGAAAGAGAATTAGTAAAGAACTTAAGAAAGAAATTATTGAAGAAATTGGCCCAGGATATTTTGTTGAGAGACATTTGCAAGACGGAGATATTGTTCTTTTCAATCGACACCCATCATTGCATAGAGGAAGTTTAATGTCCCATTATGCAAAGATTCTGCCTCACAAAACATTCAGAATGCATCCTGCAGTTGTTTTCCCATATAACGCGGACTTTGATGGAGATGAAATGAATGTACACGTTCCTCAAACAGAAGAGGCTCGAGCTGAAGCAAGAGTTTTATTGAATGTTAATAATAATTTGATGAGTCCAAAGAATAATACTAATTTAATTGGAACAATCTCCGACGCTATTACTGGAAATTATCTTTTAGGAAAAGACACAATACAAAAAGATGAAGCTAACCAATTATTATACAATGCTGGGATTATGGCTAAGGTTACAAAAGAAATTAATGGTAAAGACCTTTTCATTAAATTACTTCCTAAGATAAGTAAAAAATTATCTGACGAAATTGCTAAAACAGATTTAACAGATGAATATACTTTCGGTGTTGAAAATGATAAGATTACTAAAGAAATTGACAGAGAGTTTGGAAGGGAATTGGCAATGGAATCTATTTCAAAGGCATTTAAATTAGGAACTAATTATCTTTCAAGAAGAGGTTTCACAATTTCTATGAATGATTTAAATGTTCCAGATGCAATTAAAATAAAAACAAAAGAAATTATCAAAGAAGGAGAAAATAAAACGGTTAAAATAATTGAAGATTATAATGATAAAACTTTGACAATAATCCCAGGTAAAACTGAAAATGAATCTCGTGAAATTAAAATTCTTCAAGCATTAAATGAAGTAAGAACGAAGATAGGTAAAGTTGTTAAGGAAAATTTCCCCGAGGATAAATCGGTGAATAATATGATTAGTTCAGGTTCTGGAGGAAATATGTTAAATATTACTCAAATTTCTTGTTCAGTTGGTCAGAGATCTTTATGGGATGAAAGAATTAGTTTAGGTTATAGTAATAGAACTTTAAGTTTTTTCAAAGAATTTGATCTTTCTCCAAAAGCGAGAGGATTTATTTATTCATCTTATATGGATGGATTGCAACCTTACGAATTTTTCTTCGACGCTATTACCGGACGAGATGGATTAATGGACACTGCACTTAGAACTCCTAAATCAGGATATCTTTATAGAAGATTAGCTAACGCGTTGCAAGATTTGAGAGTTGAATATGATAAAACTGTAAGAGATGCTTCTGGACAAATTGTGCAATTCAAATATGGAGACGATGGTATTGATGTTGCTGGAGAACATTTAGATAAAGAAATCTCTCCGGGGGAAGCGATTGGAATTGTTACTGCTCAAAGTTTTGGAGAATCATCGACGCAAATGACTCTAAATGTATTCCACTTTGCAGGTGTACAAGAAATGCAGATTACCTTAGGTCTTCCAAGACTTATTGAACTTTTTGATGCTCGTAAAACTCCTTCAACTCCTGCTATGGAAATTTATCTTGATAAAGAATATAATAATGAAAAAGAATCTAAGATAATTGCAGAAAAAATTAAAGAAGTTTATTTCAAAGATATTCTTTTAGAAGCTAAAATTAATTTCTCTGATAAAAAAATTGAATTTGAAATTTCTCCAAAACATCTTAAATCAACTCATATGGGAATTCAAACTGTTGTGGAGAAATTTGCAGGGGACCATAAAATAAAAGTAAATGGTAATTCAGTTGTAGTCTCTGCTGGAGAAGCTAACTTTAAAGAATTGTATAAAATTAAAGAAAGAATGAAGAATACAATTGTTTCAGGTGTTAAAGGAATATCTCAAGTTTTAATTATAAACCGAGATGGAAATTATATTGTTTTAACTGCAGGTTCTAATTTGAAAGAAATTGTAAATATTAAAGGAGTTAATGCTAATAAAACTATAAGTAACGATCTTTATGAAACTGCGGAAGTATTTGGAATAGAAGCTGCGAGACAATTAATCATCAATGAAATTAGCAAAGTAATCAATTCACAGGGATTAGATATTAATCAGCGACATTTGAAGCTTGTTGCCGATGCTATGACTACTGATGGAGAGGTTAGAGGAATGACTCGTATGGGAATCATTGCAAGAAAAACATCTATTTTAGCTAAGGCAAGTTTCGAAACTCCGATTAAGCATTTTGTTAACGCAACAATCAAAGCAGGTAAAGATGAATTGCATTCTGTTATTGAAAATATTATCTTGAATCAACCTGTTCCTGTTGGTACTGGATTACCTGGATTAATGGTTAAGATTACTGGACCTTTAGCGGAACAAAAAAGTGTTAAGAAAAAAAATAAAAAGTAAATACAATAAGTTTTATAAACGCAATTCTAATTTAATGATAAAGAGTTTTTAAGATGATTAAAACGATTAATATGCAAGTCATGAGGTACATAAACTTATTTGCAAAGATAAGTAAAATCCCTCCGAAACATTGTTTTCTATATAATAATACAATAATTTTTGTGGTTCCAGAGAATAAGGTTTCTTTGGCGATTGGAGAAAATGGAAGTAATATTAAAAAAATAAGTAAAATTTTAGAGAGAAAAATTAAAGTGGTAATGCAACCAAACGGAGTTGAAGATGCGGAAAAATTTATTGCGACAATTATTTATCCTACTGAAATGAAAGGTGTAGAGATTGATGGAGAACATTTAATCATTAATGCTGGTTCACAAAACAAAGCGATGTTGATTGGAAGGAACAAGGTTCGTTTGGAAGAAATGAAAAAAATTATTAAGAATTATTTTGGAAAAGAGTTGAGAATTGTTTAAAATATAAATTCTTAAAAAGGGTTTCTCTATTCAATTTTATGGAAAATAATTACGAACGTTTTTCAGAAGAGTTCAGAAAAGGATTAATGGCTGATTACTCGGATGTTTGTTTTTTCATATATGGTTCTTTCGCTAGAGGAGATCACAATTATAAAAGTGGAAGTGATATTGATGGCGGGCTAATTTTAGATTCTGGAATTATTACAAATAAGAATAAAATTATAAGTATATCTAGATTAATTGGTCTATGTTTGTCTAATATGGAAGTTCCATTACAATTTAATGTTTTAGACCGACAAACAAATTTAGACGGGAGATTTCTTTCATATACTGTTGATTATACTGATTGGATTAAAGATGAAGGGAGAGTTTTATCTGGACCAAGTTTAATAAATGAAATGAATGGTATTGACTATAAATCAGGAGTTCTCAACAGTATCGCTTTTAACTTACGATCTGTAAGAAAAGGTCTTCTTGAATCTAGTTATGAATCTTACGATGACTTGATAGAAAAAACTAATAAAGCAATAGATAAAGTTGTTAAAACTCCTAAGAAACTTATTTGGCTCACAGGAAATAATAGAACAATCCCAAATAGATATGATGCTTTGGAATCTTTAAAAGAAATTTTT
>PFCU01000009.1:0-743 GCA_002763155.1 Candidatus Pacearchaeota archaeon CG10_big_fil_rev_8_21_14_0_10_30_48
GAAAAATTAGACATTGAGAATCAAATTTTAGTTTCAATTTCTGTGAGGGCTAATGGAGATGTTAGGGCTGCGATTAATGATTTACAGACGTTTGTTTTAAGTGAAGGGCCAGAGAATAATTATTTAACTTTAGATGAACGTAATAAAGAAATGGATATTTTTAATGCTATGAAATTTATTTTTAAGGATTTAATGCGAGATGATACTCTTTGGATTTATGATAAGATTGATCTTCCGTTAGATAAAATTTTTCTTTGGTTGGAAGAAAATATTCCTTATGAATATTCAGGAGAAGAATTATTTCGTGCGTATGAGATGTTATCTCTTGCAGATGTGTTTAGAGGTAGAATTATGAAACAGAGACATTGGAGATTTTTAGTTTACCAGAATATTTTTCTTTCAGCAGGAATTGCTTTGTCAAAGAAATCTCCAAAGTTAGGATTTACTAAATATCAAAAACCGACGAGGATTTTGAAAATTTGGTTAGCCAATAATCAAAATAAAAATAAAAATACAATTGTTTCAAAATACGCGCATAAAACTCATTGTTCAAAAAAGAAAGCAATGAAAGAATTTCATTTTATTAAATATATTTTGAAAGATGAAGAAATTCAGAGAAAATTAGATTTAAGTGAACAGGAAATTGATTATCTTGTTAAGTTGAAATGATTTTTTTGTAGAAAATAGCGAGTGTTAAGAGTTAGGGAAAATAGCGAGCTTCGCTTGGAGTATTAAATTAAGTT
>PFCU01000009.1:763-1622 GCA_002763155.1 Candidatus Pacearchaeota archaeon CG10_big_fil_rev_8_21_14_0_10_30_48
TTCTTCTTGACTTTCTTCAGAGAATTCACTTTTTGATTTTCCTTCACCTGAAATTTCTAACTTCCCAAATTTTCCAGTTGTTAATTGTTTTTCTCCTTGAAATTCTGAAACATAGCCGTTAGTAATTTTTACAACTACTCCAACTTTAACTTTATTAATATCATCGTTCCAAAGAGTTAATTTAATTTCAGATTCTCCGTCAGTTACAATTGCATTTGCAACTCGTAAATCTTTTCCAAATTTATTGAATGTTCGCGGTTCGTCAAGAGATTTAATTGTAACTTCAATATTTACTGAGCCTTGTCCGGGTTTTAATTCTGAAATCTTTGTCATAGTTCTTTAAGAGAAAAACGGTTTAAAAAGATTTGGTTAATGAGAGATTTGTTGAAACCAGTAGTTTTTTATAACCTAAAATTCTATTAATTTATGGCCCGAGCATTTTATCATATGCTTCGAAGAAGGTTACATTATTTTTTTGATAGTGAAGATTCTGTTGTTAATTTTGATTCAAAAGCATTAAAAACTTCTATAGAACAAAGATTAAGCCAAATTGATGAATTAAAACAATTTATTGATCAAAAAAGTAGTTATAAAATTCGTGCCCAGAAAGAGATTTATAAAAAAAGAATTGATTCCAATCTTAAGGGAATTTATCATGATTTAGGTGCATTGAAATTTAAGGACAGAAAGAGTCATGATGATTTAGCAAGAAGAGTAGATCATTATTATGAAGTTAACCCAGAAAAGGTTAAATAATCTTCTTTCTTTTTGGTTTTATGCCTTATGATATAATTATTGGACGCGACGAATCTGACAAAAAAAGATTTGAGGGGAAAGGACTTCTTAGATTGGGAAAGGG
>PFCU01000009.1:1645-10185 GCA_002763155.1 Candidatus Pacearchaeota archaeon CG10_big_fil_rev_8_21_14_0_10_30_48
GTCATGTTGTTCTTGTTGCAGGAAAAAGGGGAAGTGGAAAGTGTCTGAGTGGAGATACTTTAATTACATTAGAAGATGGTTCTCAAATTCCAATTAAAGAATTAGAAAATAATGATAAAAAAGTAATTTCTTTAAATAATAATTTGAGGTTGGAAAATTCTGTTAAATCTGATTTTTTTTCTAGAGATGTTAAAAAAATGTTAAATATAAAACTAAGAAGTGGAAAAGAAATAAAGTTAACACCGGAACATCCTTTGTTTACAATAAAAGGTTGGCAACCTGTTCAAGATTTGAAAATAGGGTGTAGAATTGCAACTCCGCGGAAAATTTCTTTTTTTGGGAAAAATAAAATTCCTGAATGCGAAATTAAATTATTATCTTATTTACTTGCAGAAGGGCATACAAAGAAAGTTGTTTTATTTTCTAATGCTGATAAAAAAATAGTTGATGATTTTAAAAACTCTTTAGAAGAATTTGATTCCTCATTAGAATTAGTTGAAGACCAAAAAAATAGTTATAGGATAAGGAGTCCTAATTGGCAAAATAAAATTTTAGATTTTGATAGAAAGAAAGATTTTAAAGGGCGTTTTCTTAAAGGTTCTAAAAATACTTATGAAAAGAGAAGTATTAGAAAATTAATTGAGCGAGAGCAAATGTTTGGTTTGCTTGCAACAGAAAAATTTATTTCTGAAAATATTATGAAGTTGGAAAGAGGGGGTTTGATTTTATTTTTGAATCGGCTTTTTAGTTGTGATGGAAGTATCTATGAAGTCGATGATTATTGGGAGATGTCTTATTCTTCTTCGTCTAAAAAACTTATAAGACAGGTCCATTCTTTGTTATTGCGGTTTGGGATAATTTCTAGAATAAGAAATAAAAAAATTAAAAAGTTAGATAAGGAGTTTATTTCATATGAACTTGTGATTAATTCTGAAAATGTTTTGAAATTTATAGATCAGATTGGTTTTTTTGGGCAGAAAGAAGAAAGGCAAAAGATTGCCTATGAAGAAATTAAATTAAAAATAAGAAATCCGAATGTTGATACTATTCCTAAAGAAATTTGGGAAACTTATCGTCCTAAAAATTGGGCAGATGTTGGAAAAGAGTTTGGATATAAATATCCTAAAGCAATGCGAGAGAGAATTAGGTATGCGCCTTCGAGACAGACTCTTTTACAGATATCTAAAGCAGATAATCATTTAGGTCTTAGATTATTGGCAGAATCAGATATTTTTTGGGATGAAATTATTTCTATGGAAATTTTAGAAGGAAATTTTACTGTTTATGATATTTGTGTTCCTGGAAATCATAATTTTGTTGCTAATGATATTATTGTGCATAATAGTTATACTTTAGGGACTATTGCCGAGGAGATTTCTAATCTTTCTGATGAATCAAGAAAAAATATTGCTCCTTTGATTTTTGATACAATGGGAATTTTTTGGACTATGAAATATGAAAATGAAAAAGAGAAAGAACTTTTGGCTGAATGGGATTTGAAACCTAAGAAATTACCTGTTAGGGTTTTTGTTCCTTATGGACATTTTGAAGATTATTTGCATAGGGGAATTCCTGTTGATGCGCCGTTCGCTTTGAAAGTTTCTGAAATGAAGGCTGAAGATTGGGTTTTACTTTTTGGTTTGGGAATTATTGAACCTGTCTCTATTTTGATTCAGAGAGTAATTTATTCTTTAGAAGAGAAAGGAGATTTTGATTTGTTTGATATTGTTGAGAAAATAAAAACTTTTGAAAATGCTTCTATTCAAGATAAAAACGCTGCGATTGGTTTATTTGAGGCAGCATCTACGTGGGGAATTTTTGGAAATAAAGACGACGAAGAAACTGAAATTACAAATTTATTGAAAGCGGGCGAGACAAGTGTTATTGATCTTAGTGTTTACAATTCTGTTGGGGCTTTTAATGTTCGGGCTTTGGTTATTGGATTAGTTTCTAGGAAGTTGTTTAATGAACGTATGTTTGCAAGGAAGTCAGAAGAGATTGAGGCAGTTCGACAAGGAGTTGATTATCTTTCTTATTCTTCACGAAGGAAAGCGCCGTTGGTTTGGATTTTTATTGATGAAGCGCACGAGTTTTTACCGAAAGAAGGAAAAACTTCTGCAACAGACGCTTTGATTCAGTTACTTAGAGAAGGAAGACAACCTGGAATTTCTTTAGTTTTAGCGACGCAACAACCGGGGCAGATTCACAAAGATGTTATGACTCAGAGCGATATTGTTATTGCGCATCGTTTGACCGCTGCGCCAGATATTGAAGCATTGAATAGCATTATGCAAACTTATCTTTTAGATGATATTAGGAAATATATTGATGATTTGCCGTCGTTAAAAGGAAGCGCGATTATTCTTGATGATAATTCTGAAAGGATTTATCCGATGAGAGTTCGACCGAGATTTACTTGGCATGGTGGAGAAGCGCCTACAGCAGTTAAAGTTGAGAAGAGGATTTGAAAATATATATTTTTTCAATATAAAACTTAAATAGCTATTTTTTATTCTTGGTTTATGGGTAATTTATCACGCAGGCATTTTTTGAAGACAAGTTTAGCTTTACCTTTTCTTGCTTATTCTAATAGGGCTGATGCTAAAAATTGGGTTTGGAATCATTCTCGAAGTTGGGATGAAAAAGAGGTTGCAAAATATTCTTCTTGGATAGAAAATATTTATGATTTTAAGAGAAATGGAACTTCTAAACAAAAAATGGCGAAGATTAATAGGATTTTTTCTGATGACGAAATGAATTTATTGAATCAAGAAAATTTTTTGGAAAATGGAAATCCTCAGTTGAGTGAGAGGAATTTGAATTTATTAGATAGTCAGAATCATTGTGGGAGTTTTCCTAAATTATTGTTTAATTATTATTCTTATCGACGTGGATTGCCTGCTTCTATAACTAAAATTAAGATGGAAAGGGGAGGAGATATAAGATATTCCTTTGGAAATCATCCTGTGAAAATTGTTCATAGTGCTTCATTTGCCGGGGATTTTTCAGATTGGATTGTTAAAGGAATGGCTGGAGAAGATGAAGGATATAATTTTGTTTCTGGGAATTTTCGGACTAATCCGTTTTTGGAAGATACAGATTCTGTGCCAATAAAAATCTCTAGGAATTTTTTAATTCCAGGAACTATGGCTTATAATGCTAATGGGCATTGTCTTGTAGTTGGAAAAGTTGATGATTCTGGCGAAGTGCATTTTTTAGATTCTCATCCTGACCGTTCAATTACATTTAATCAGACTTTGTCTGCATTATCTTATGTTAATTCTGTAGATTCCATGGATGGAGATTTTCGAACAGCATATGATGGTTTTCGTTCATTAAGATTTTCTAAAATAGATAATGAGGGAGTTAGGTATTTTACAAATGAAGAAATGAAAAAATTTGGTTTTTCCGTCGAGCAATATTTAACTATGGCAGAGATTAAATCTCTTAGAAATTTAGGAGGTTTGGAAATAAATGGTAAGAAAGTTAATTCTTTTCCGCAGTTTGTTCGTGCGCGGCTTCAGAGAAGTGTTGAAGAGCCGTTGTCTTTTTTGGAAATTGCAACTAGTGAATTAGGTCATATGTTTAGAGAGAGGGCTTCTTTTATTCAAGAAGCATGGAAAGATGTTTTAGAAAATGGCCCTATTGTTTTTCCTAATGATTCTTCATCAGAGAATATTTATCAAGCTAATGGGCGATGGGAAATGTGGAGTTCTCCTTCAAGTGATATTGATAGGAAGAATAAATATAATTATGTTGCAACACGTTTGGAAGAAATGATTAATGGTTTTCCTAATTTGTCTGGAATTAATTATAGTAAATTTAATTCTAAAGAAGAATTAGTTGAAAATTTATTAAAATATAAGGAAAGATTATTTGATTTAGAGGTTTTGCATTATTTTAGTTCTTCTGGGAAAGATTTTGGTCTTGATTTGAATGATGTGGAAAAGAGATTATTTGATTTAAGTTTTAATCCTAATCATCCTCCTGAATTGCGATGGGGAGCTCCTGAGAATTCTTATGAAAGAGCTGGGATGAAGTTGATTAATGTTCCATTAAATGATGGGAGAAATTTGAATTTATTAAAATCTTATGAATTAGAAAAGGGATTGAGGTTTGTATCTGAAAGACAGACAGGAAGCACAAGTTTGAATCCTAAAGATAATCCTGTAAAACCTCCTTTTGATTTAATTGAAACTAGACTAAAGAATTTGGTTTAAGGAGAATAAGCTCATTATTTTCAAGATAATAAGGAATAATTTTTTCTAGAGTTATTGATTTTTCATGACATAAAACAATATTTCCCTGTTTTGTTTTTCTACAATTTTCCATTATTTGCTCTTCGGTTTTATAACTTGTTGAAGAATAATGCATCCAATCTTGTGTATCAATATTCCAATCTAAATAACTTTTTTCCCACGAGCCAATAGGGCCATATCCTTTTTCTTCTAAGAAAGGAAGAACAGAATTCTTTACAAGCCCATAAGGGAATCTGAATAATTTGTGTGTTCTTTGTACGCCTGTTTTTTCATGAGCTTCATTAATTATGTCGTCGGTTTTAGATATTTCTTCTTTTGCTGTGTCTAAACTTATTTCACTAAAATTAGGATGATTATAAGAATGATTGGCAATTAAATGGTTGTTTTCTAATACATTACAAATTGAGGAAAATCCTTTATCATTAATTGCTCGAGAACCTACAATATAAAATATGGCTTTTTGATTTCCAAGTTCTTCAACTATGGGGTCTGTATATTTGCTTGGACCATCGTCAATGGTTAAGTAAATTTGATCATGAAAATCTTGTTTATCAAATATTAAATCGGAATATAATCCGCTCATAACTAAACCTTTTAGGAATTCTCTTCGTTTCATTTATTTAGAGATTTATTTTATTTTTTAAAGATTATTGTGCAGGAGTTATTTTGAAATTGTGAGAATTTATTCATAGGTTAATTTGAACATTTTTAGGATTGATTTTCTAAATAATTGTTTTTGAGATTTGATTAAAGAAAACCGGAAATATTTATTAAATTTAAATAAATAGCTACTCCTATTAAAATCAGAACAATATACAAAATTATAAACCAAATCATTGGACCGATTCTTTTGTTCATTTCTTTGTCGTCGATTATTCTGTTGATTTCATATTGTAAATAAAAGAAGTTAAAAAATAAAGTGAAAAAACCAGAAACTTTTCTATTGATGCCTTTATTTGTTAGAGATTCATTTAGAATTTTTCTTGTTCTGAATGCAAGAATTATAATGAGGATTAATTGAATGAGCCCGATAACTACTAAGGAAATTAAAACAATTATGAAAGAATTTGGAACGCTGGTAAACTCAATTTTTCCAGAAGAAATATCATTCATTTTAGCGATTATCACAAGGGAAATTGCTAACGCCATGATGATAAAATAAAGAACTAATGTATTGATTGCAAGACCTTTTTTGGCTTTAGTTTTTGTATTCAAATTATTTAGTTCTGGAGTTCTTTTAAGATACCAGAAATATTGATATATTTTTAATGTAATTATGTGTAAAAGAATTAATAATACAACGCTCTTCTTTTTTGGAATGTTCATTGAAGATTCATTAGACATTTTTTCCATAAGTTATAATATAAGATATAGTATAAAAAGTTTACTGGTTTTTGATTCTTTCTAAGTCTTTTGATAGGACTATCATTTTTTCTTTTCCTAGCAATTTTTCTAATTCTTCTTTATTGAGTTCTAATACTGTTTTTAGGTTTTTGAAAGTTTTAATTAATTCTGCGACTTCTTTATCCGACATTTTTGTTTTTGATAAAATTCTGTATCCTTTTACTAATTCAGAATGATTTCTATCTTGGGCTAGTGCGAGTAAAATTGTGTCTATATCGAGGAGTTCTTCTGAAGTGAGATTTTTTAGTAAATGTTTGGTCCTTTTCAAATTTAACCTTGTGTAGTCTCTTATTACTAAATCTGTTTCTTTTTCTAAATCTTTTAATAATTCTTTAATTCTTAATTTTAGTGCGACAGCTTCTGTTCCTAATTCAATTAGTGTTAATTCTTGGGATTCTAAAATTTTTTCGATTGTTTTTCCTTTCTGTATAACTTTCGCGGCTTGTACTACATTTGGGTCGTTGTAAAGTTCATGATAGTTTAGGCTTTCTATATTTCTGTCGAATAATTCTCTTTGCTTTTCTAAAATTTGTAATGTTTCAGTTGCACGACGGAGAGTTTCTGATTTTTCCCTTAAGTGATATTTGAAATTTTTGAAATAAAGATGAATTTGGTTTTTTCTTTCGGAAACTGCGATGGTTAGTGTTCCGGTCATTTTTGCGGTTCTTTCTGCGGCTTTATGACGAGTTCCTGTTTCTTCGCTGGGAATTTTATTGCTCGGAGCCATGGTTACATTTGCATGAAGAATTCTTTTCAAATCTTTTGAGATGATTATTGCCCCATCCATTTTAGCTAATTCTAAAAGTCTTTGAGGAGTGAATTTTGTGTTAACTCTGAATCCTCCATCAATAATTCCATTTACTAAGGGGTTTTCAATTACAATTAGCCCTCCTTTTCTTGCGTTAACAATACTATCTATTGCTGTTCTTAATGGTGTTCCTGGTGAAACAAGTTTTAATATCGCAAGAAATTCATCTTTCGTCGCATTTTCCATATGCGGAGCAGGAGTTATTGTTGTCTGTTTTTCTTTTTTTTCTATGAATTCTTCTTCCATTTTTATTTTAAGTGTGTCAAATATATAAATGTTTATTTAAAATTCCTCGATTTTTAGAAATTTGTTGAAATTTGAGGGTTTGTTAAAATTAACAATGAATAAGTTTAAATATTATTTTTTTATTTCATTAATATGAAAAAAGCAAGTATTGGTTTAACTTTATTTTTGATTGTAGTTGTTGCTGGAGCTCTTTTTTTAATTAATAATAATTCAAATGATTCGCTTGTTGGGAATACTGTTGATTCAGTTAGCGGGCAGGTAAAAACTATTTCAGTTAGCGGAGAAAATTTCAAATTTGTAGTTGATGGAGAAGACAATCCGACTATTTATGCAAGGGAAGGAGATAGAGTGGTTATTGAATTTAAGAGCACTGCGGGATTGCATGATTTTGTTGTTGATGAATTAGATGTTTCGACAAAAAGAGTAGGTTCTGGAGAATCAACTTCTGTTGAGTTTGTTGCTGATAAAGCTGGAACATTTTCTTATTATTGTAGTGTCGGAGACCATAGAGCTAAGGGTATGGAAGGGAAGTTTATTATTGAATAAATTTAGAATTTTTCAAGAGTTAAGAAAATTTTAAAGAATTATTTTATTTACAAAAATTTTTTCATTTTGCCATAATAATCTATAGAAATTATATGGATGTCTTTTCCTTGAGATTTTAACTCTCTTAAGGAAGCTAATTCATAATCTTTAGCACACTCTTTATTAATGCTTTGATTATTTAGAAATAAAATTGTGCTTTTTCCTTCTTTTACTGCTTCATGAATAATTGGAAAAAATACTACGTTGCAAACTCTTTCAGCTTTACAAAATAAATAATCTGATTGATTTATACTTTCACGTCTTTTCATATCTAAAACATCGTTTCTTCTGAAATATTCTTTGATTAATTCTGCTTCATTAAAATCACGTTCAAATTTAGTTACTTCTGCACCAGCAATTTTAAGAATATCTTCAAGAGGGTGAGTGTATTCAGGACTATCACAATAACCAGAATCAAGCAAAGTAATTTTTTTGTCTCTTACTCTATTAGGATATAAAATATCTTTTACTGTTTTATTAAGCATCATACCATAAAATAAATAATTTTCTTTATCTCCACAACTACCTCCTCTTTCTATAATCTCACTAAGTTTATTTTGGACTTCTTCATCAGTTAATTCTTGCTGATTTTGTGTGGTTTTTTCTTCTAACATTTTATTTCTTCTTTATTTGATTATTTAAGTATTTATTTATTCTAAAAAAGGTTTAATCATACCTTCTCTAACTAAACTTTGTAGTTCTTCAAGTCTTAAATGAAATTCATTTGAGTTAATATGTTCATTATAATCACATCCTAAATCAAGTAATCTATCTAACTCTGAAAGATTTTCAATCTTGCCTGTTGTGATATATAAAGCCTCTGAATCTTCAACGATCTGAAGATTATATTTTTTAGAGAGTTCTTTAGCAAGATTAATTCTCATTCTAAAATCAAGATAAATATTATCTATTTGTTCAGTATTATGAATTACTCTTCCTGATTCAAAAAAATGACTAATTTCCTCTTCTAATTCAAGAGTCGCCCCTGTAAGATATTTACAATCATAGTCTTTTTCATTCTCTCCTTCAAAGTCTAAAAGTAATTTATAAACATCTTTTGTAGTTTTAAATATTCCCGATAAAATTCCTAAACCCATGGTCTCACTTCTTTCATAATGTTCTGTTGATCTTATTGTTTGAACTTTATCTAAAAGAGATTTATTTCTATCAAGAGGCATAGGACAAAAATCTAAATAATCTACTAACCCTTTTATTTTTCTTATAAATGGTTTTCCAAG
>PFCU01000027.1:0-1431 GCA_002763155.1 Candidatus Pacearchaeota archaeon CG10_big_fil_rev_8_21_14_0_10_30_48
AATCGAAAGATTTATATACTTCATATATATAAGATATTTATACTAAGTATATAATTAATAAAATGGTACAAGCAATGATTGAAATCCCAAATGAGGCGAATCAAATTTTAAATATAGTCAAAGCAAGGTATAATTTAAAAACTAAAAGCGAGGCTATTACGAAGATAGTTATAGAATGGGGTGCAAATATTATAGAACCAGAATTGAGACCAGAATATTTAGAAAAATTAAAAAAAATTGAAGTAGAAGGTTATGGCGAAACCTTTAATTCTATCGAACATTTAAGAAAAAAGATAGAAAAAAGGTAAGATGCCAAGACAATATAAGACTAGTAAAGAGTTTGATAGACTTCTTGTTAAACTTGAGAGAAAAGATAAACAACTTTATGAAAACCTTATTAATAAAATGAATGAAGTTTTGAATAGTATAGATATAGAACATTACAAAAATTTAAGATATGACTTAAAAGAATTTAAACGAATTCATGTTGGACATTTTGTCTTAGTATTCAAATTTGACAAAATAAGTAATCTTATTTTTTTCTCGGACTTTGATCATCACGATAAAATCTACAAAAATTAAGCACTTTTTGGGTTTTAGGATGTCGTGAGAGATTGCCCGTCTTTGTTTCTTTTTTTCTAAAAAGGAAATAGGGGAATTCCGTTATTTTCAATCTTTAAAAAAAGCTTTCAGAATTTCTTTTGTTAATGCAAGAGATTTATCGCAATGATTCTTTAAACTTCTTGACGAACTTCCATCAAAATAAATATTTTCTACTTTTTTATTTCTTCTTTTGACAGAACGAACAGCAGGCACGAAATCTCCATCGCCTGAAACCAAAATAGCTACATCAAAATTATTATCGGCAGAACCATCAACCATATCAACAGCCATATTTATGTCATCTTCTTTAATTATGTAATAATGCTTATTCGTTCCAGTGATATTTCGCTTTAATAATTTACATAAGACGAGATGAAAATTAGGAATCTCTCGGAGCTTCGCGAAAAAATCCTTCTGACTCTTAAATTTCTTAGAATTAAATTCTCTATCTAATTGAGCATTATAATAATAGATTCCTACAACATTTCCTTCTCCTGCCAAAAAATTGACAAAACCTTGAAAATCAAAATTCTTCAAACTTTTATCCTTGCCGTAAAGCTTTCTTAGACCAAAATAAAAGTTATTACCATCAATAAAAACAGCGACTCTTTTCATTTGAAAAAGTGCCTATCCCTTGCCGAAGCAAGGACAGGCGTATATGATTACAACAAATTGTTCGTGTATAAATAGTTTTGGGTCTGCGGTTTTTTAGTTTTGCCAGCCCGCTTTTTGCAACTAACAACCCTTTCAATCAAATAAAAATATAAATACTTTACTAACATACTTAAAAAATGGATAAGTTAGCAACACTTTCATGTTCAGAACAGA
>PFCU01000027.1:1443-9959 GCA_002763155.1 Candidatus Pacearchaeota archaeon CG10_big_fil_rev_8_21_14_0_10_30_48
TAGAAGAACACATTCCTCAATGGAATGTCATAGAACTTCAAAAATTAGAAAGGGACTTTGAATTTGAAAATTTTCAAAAAGCGATTGATTTTATAAATGAAATAGCACAAATCGCCAACTATGAAAATCATCATCCTGAAATCAAGCTTCATGGCTGGAATAAAATTAAAGTAACTTTAACCACACACAAAGTTTCAGGTTTAACAAAAAATGACTTCATCCTTGCTGCAAAAATAAACGAATTAGAAGATTAAATTCAACAATCAATTCTCTAAGACAATCAATTTTAAATAGAAAACTAATTCAATATTTTTATGTCTTTAAAATATGAATCAATATTCTCTCAAAAACAAAAAGATTGGTGTTTACCAGCTTGCTTACAAACAATTCTCTATAAAAAAGAAATAGAAACAACTCAAGAAGATATATCAAAGAAATTTACAAGAAATAAAATACTTGGTGTTGACTTCAATTTAGAAACGCTCAATTCATTCTTAAAACCTCATTCACTAACCTCAAATTTTTATAATCCTTTCATGGAACAAATAGAATTAGATCTTTTCTTAAGAGAGGATTCAACCAATAATGATGACATTCTTCTAGCATATAATTTTCAACAAATAAATTCAATCCCAAAAGAAGCGTCAAAACACACTTCACTCATTATAGAATATAATCCTAGAAAAGAAACTACTTGGATATGGGAACCAGAATCAAATCAAATACTAAGTTTATCATTAAAACAAGTATTAATGTCAATTAGACCTGCAGAAGATAAAGATTATGGATTCTATACAATTACTCCAACTAAAATTTAACAAACTAATTTAAACAGCCATTGCTCGTTTAATCGTCGGATCTGAATTATATTCTGTAAGAACAAAATCATCAATAGTCAATTTATCAAAAGGTTTATCTGCAATTTCTAATCTCGGTAATTTTTTTGGAGTTCTAGCTAACTGCTCAAGAATTGCAGTAACATGATCTTGATCTTTAGTTTCAAGTCTCTCAGCAGGAAGCACTTCCTCTAACCATTTAGAAATATCTTCATAATCTTCAGAATTTCTAGTCTTCAAAACCAGCTTTTTCAATAAAGAAAGATTCTCTCTATACCATTCAGTTCTCTCTCCATCTCCGGTATAAAAATGCGAATCTCCAAAAGTATGAATAAACGTTTTTGGAGTAAGACCTGCTTGCTGTGCAATTAATTGTGTAAACATTGCATAACTCGCAATATTAAATGGTACCCCTAAAAACATATCGCAACTTCGCTGGTAAAGTTGCATCTCCATCTCTCCTTCCTCATTAGCAGTTGCTTGATACATAACATGACAAGGTGGCAAAGCCATATTATCAACCTCTCCAGGATTCCAAGCTGTAACAATATGTTTTTTACCAGTCGGTTTCTTAGAAAGACCCTTAATTAATTTAGCTAACTGATCAATCTCCTCAACCTCTCCATTATCTCCAATAATTTTCCAATGTCTCCACTGACTCCCATAAACAGGCCCTAAATCTCCCCAACGACTAGCAAACTCATCATCTTCTTTTATTGCTTGAATATAATCTTTCTTTCCTTTTTGCCATGAATCAGAATATCTTTCTAAAGCACTCTCAGGAACAATTCTTTCTCTATGTAAATTTTCCAAATTATGATCAAAAGCATTATCATCCCAAATATGAACATTATTATTAGCAAGATATTTTATATTACTCTCTCCACTCATAAACCAAATTAACTCATGAGCAACAGCCTTAAACGGCATTTTCTTTGTAGTCAATAAAGGAAACCCTTTTTGTAAATCATATTCGTTCTGATATCCAAATAAAGAAATCAATCCCATCTTCTTACTCCCACCTTTAAAATTAGACCTAGGAGAAGTTAAAATCTCCCTTGAATGATCAAGATATTGTTGTACCATTAAACTTGAGCCCCCATCTGTCCCTGATACCTTCCCCTATAAACCTTTTCAGCAGGAGAAAACAAAATATGAAATTCAATTTGACATATCGGCTTCCCAGCAACTAATTTTATAGGTAAATCATTAGCATTATATAATTCTAAAGTAATCTCTCCATTAAATCCTGGTCCAATATGTCCCGCGTTTTGTGTAAAAAGACCTTTCCTACCAATACTACTCTTCCCATCAACTCTTGCAGATAAATAATTAGGTAAACCTAAAGTTTCAAGCGTTGTTCCCAAAATAAAATGTTTAGGAAGAATCACAATCTCATTTTTCTTAACTTCATGATAATCTATCTTATTATCTAAAGTAATCATCCCATGATATTCATCAGCACTATCATAATTAGGTATCCGAAAAGAATTTCCAAGTCGAAAATCAACAGTCGCTGATTGAACATTTTCAACATCATAAGGAGTAATAATTATCTTCCCCTCAGCTACATGTTTTTTTATATCACTATCAGCTAATATCATAAAAAAGAATAGTTCAATCCCCTTAAAAGTATTTATGTCATCTAACCTATTTATTCATACAGATATCACATTTCTTTCCTATTGAAGGATCTTGTTTTCTATGTAACTCGCACAAAGATTCACTTCCCCTCAGATTTAAAGAAAGTTCAAAAATATATTTTTTAGCGTTTTTTTCGTCGTCAAAAATCTTCTTAGCTGTCTCTTTAATTTGTTTCAATTCTTTTCCATTAAATTTCAAATCATTCGCCCGTTTCAATTTAATATACTGACTCACTGCAGAATCTGTAATTCCCAACAACTCCGAAACTCTCTTTTGACTTAGTTTATAATCTTTAACCAAAATTTTAGAAATTTCTCTACGAATTGCAGGAATAAGATACCAAACTTCAACTTCTTGAGGCATAAGTTTCATTTTGAAAAGAATATGGGAAGGTATTTAAGGTTTTTGAGAAATTAAATAAAATTTAATCCTCCCATAAATACTTATTCCAAACTTCATCATCTTTTTTGTTATCCCAAATCTTATTCATAGATTTATCTGCTAAAATCATCCACCTAATTTTTTCTTTCTTATTTCTATCTAATTTATCCATAATAAGATGTCTAATATAATCTTATAGGATTATTCATTTATTAATTTATCGCGCACTCCTCCATCTTAACTTAATTTTATAAACTTCCCATTATTTACTCAAATATGAAACCACAAAAATTCAAAACAAAAATTATTAAAAATGATTATTTAGCAGAAGATGTAAAACATCTTGTCTTGAAAAAACCAAAAGACTTTGACTTCGTCGCAGGACAATACCTCTCAATAATTCTAGATAACCAAGAAAGAAAAATCCGAAGAGCTTATTCAATCGCATCATCTCCAAAAAACAAAAACTTAGAATTCTGCATAAAAATAATTCCGCATGGTTTAGCAACCCCGTTAATTAAACATTTAACTCCTAAACAAGAAATAGAAATCCTCGGCCCAATGGGAGATTTTACTCTTGAGTCAAAAGATAAAAATTTAATTCTCATTTCAACCGGAACAGGCGTCGGACCATTTAGAAGTATAATAAATGATTTACTCGAAAATGGCTTCAATAAAAAAATAAGTTTAATTGCCGGATATAGAAAAAATATTTTATATGATGAAGAATTTAAAAAATTAGCGAAAAAATACCCTAACTTTAGTTATAATCTAGCAATATCTTCTCAAGGAAAAAGAGTGCAAAATCTCTTAGTCGTCGATAAAAAAGCAGATTATTACCTCTGCGGTTTATCTCCAATGATAAACTCTGCAAGGGCAATTTTAACAAAAAAAGGCGTTCCAATGAAAAATATTTTTAGTGAAAAATATGATTAAAATAAAAACAGATAATTATTTAAGCCTCTTGTTATTAAGTAAATAATGGAAAAACAAATAATGAATTTTGATGTGATAATAGAACAAGATGAAGATGGAATTTACGTAGCAAGAGTTCCAGAAATCGAAGGATGTTACACTCAAGGAAAAACATTGCAAGAAGTTTTAGAAAGAATTAAAGAAGCGATTGAAGTATGTTTAGAATCAGATAAAGAGGAAATAAACTTAATGAAATTTGTAGGAATACAAAGAATTCAAGTTGAAAAACCTCGATTAAGTTAAAATGCCTAAACTTATTACAATTTCTGGAAAAGAAATGTGTAAAATTCTTGAAAAATTAGGTTTTGAAAAAACATATGGGAAAGGAAGTCATGTCAGATTCAGACATCCTGATGGAAGAAAAACAGTTGTTCCAATTCATGGAAATGAAGATTTAGGAAAAGGACTTCTAAGAGAAATTTTAAGACAAATTAATTTAAGTAAAGAAAAATATGAAGAATTAAGAAAGAAAGGATAATTATAAGAATATTTATTAATAGTTAAAGATTCTATAAAATTATGAATTCAGATAAAGATGTAAATGAATGGATTACTAATTTTGAACCTTCAATTAAAAGAATTGCATATTGGTATCTAGGATTATGGCCAAAGGGATGGTCTTTCGATACTGAAGATTTGATTTCTGCAGGAAGAGAAGGTGTATGGCAAGTTTATGAAAAACGTCCTGAAAAACTTGAATATGAAGCTTATGTCTGAGGTGCTATCAGGTTTGCTATCTTAAGAAGAGTGAGAGATTTATCTAAAGGATTACCAAAGAAATTACATTTGATAAGGCATATAAATGGAGATGTCCCATTAATAGATACACTTCCTGCATATGATTCTCATGCCGAAAGATTAGAAGGAATTGATGATCTTACTTATTATATTAAACAAGAATTTTCTTTAGAAGCAGCAGACAACCTTTTAAAGATTGTAGAAAAATGCGATGATGTTTTTGATTTAAACTTAGAACAACCTCCCCAAACTAATTTAAAAGAGAAAGTAAAATTTGTAACAACTATGGATTTAAGCGATCAAGATATGATTAATTATGGGTGTGTATTAATGGGAGCATATAAAAGATTTCCAAAAGTGAAGGGTCAAATGGAGTTGGGCAAAAAATATATGAGATTTCTTATTTTAAATCATCTTGAAATGTCTCCTGAAGAATTTGCTCAAGAACCACATAAAACGAGGATATTTAAAAAATATGAATTAATGTCTTTTTTTAGTCAAAATTATGGTAGTTCTTTAGAACAATTATTTAAAGATGTTTTTCCAGAAGTGGAACCATATAAGATAAAAGATGCTTTAAGATGGTCTGATGGTAGAGAAGGATTAATTAATGCAATGAATGCTATTGATTTAGTTGTAAGAAAAACAAAAAAAAGCCCAAAACAAATTACTCAAATGGATTTTAGAAAAGAAGGATATGGGGGAATGTTAATACAAGTTTTTGGAGATTGTCCTCAATTAGCAATAGAATTTAGATATCCTGGAACTTACTTAGAATATAATGAAAAAGCTCAAAGTTTGTTAAAGAATTTGTTAGAGAATCACACATAGTATGATTAAGCAACCCCTCGAATCATTTCTTCATACAACAAACTAGTTTTATTAAAAAAGTCAAGAGCCCTCATTGTATTCCAAAGCTCAAAATAATTTCCAACTCCCAAAAAAGTTGCTCGCTCTTTCAATCCCAATTCATTCACAATTTCCGAAGGCAAATAAATTTTGGAGGTTTTATCTAACTTAAATTCTTGCCTGCCTTCTTTTCCTGTTTCATAAAATCCAAGAAAACTTCCAGACTGAGATTCTTCAACTTTCAAAAATAATTCCTTCATTTCACAACCTTGCCTAGCTAAATAAACTTCCCTAAAATTCTTCGGAATTGTTAACTTCTTATTCATTGGGAAAACAATGTCCAATCTTCCAAGATACTCTCTTAATTCCATATCCCTTTTCCTAATCTTTAGTTTTTAAAACTTCCTCCCAAAACTTTAAATATCTTAACGATAGTTAATTTTATGACTGAATTAAAAATTCTTCAACATAAACAAACAGAAATCTCCAACGAAAAAGTCGAAATATCTAGAGAAACCTATGACCATTACAACGCTGAAGACCTAAAATTCAAGGCCCTTCCTGGAATATCAGAGGAATTAGTTAAACAAATATCTAAAGATAAAGGAGAACCAGAATGGATGTTACAAAAACGTCTTACAGGCCTAAGAGTTTTCAACGAAAAACCAATGCCTAACTGGGGACCAAACCTCGATGATTTAAACCTCGATGAAATAATTTATTACATGCGTCCTAACGCTAAAAAAAATTCACGTTCTTGGGCAGATGTTCCAGAAGATATTAGAAAAACTTACGAAAAATTAGGAATCCCAAAAGCAGAACAAGAATCATTAGGTGGTGTCGGAGCGCAATACGAATCAGAAATAATCTACCACAATTTAAAAAAATCACTGGAAGAAAAAGGAGTTGTTTTCCTAGATATGGACGAAGCAGTTAAACAATACCCTGAATTAGTAAAAAAATATTTCATGACAACTTGCATTCCAATAAACTTACATAAATTTTCAGCTCTCCACGCAGCTGTTTGGAGCGGAGGAACTTTTATTTACATTCCAAAAAAAATCAAAGTCGACATTCCTTTACAAGCTTACTTCAGAATGAACGCTAAAAAAGGCGGACAATTCGAACATACACTAATTATCGTCGACGAAGACGCAGAAGTCCATTATATTGAAGGGTGCTCAGCCCCACAATACACAGAAAATTCATTACATGCAGGTGGAGTTGAAATTCACTGCTTAAAAAATTCAAGAGTCAGATATTCAAGTATAGAAAACTGGAGCAAAAACACTTACAACTTAAACACAAAAAGAGCAATCGTTCATGAAAACGCAATAATGGAATGGGTCAACGGAAATTTAGGTTGTCTCACAGGAGATTCTAAAGTATTCACAAATAATAAAGGACCAGTAAACATAGAATCAATAAAAAAAGGAGATAGTGTTTATGTATTTAATGAAGAATTAAATAAAATAACCAAATCAAAAGTGAAAAATAAAATCTTTAGTGGAAATAAAAAAGTTTATAAATTAAGGGCAGGAGGAAGAGAAATTGAAGCTTCTGCAAATCATCCATTTTTAACATTAATAAGGGAAAAGAATAATCCTTCACACAAAAAAGGATTTTTTCATAAATTATGGAAACCTTTAGAAGAATTAAAAGAAGGAGACTTAGTTGCAATAACTAAAAAATTATCTATAGAAGGAAAATCTCATCAATTACCTAAAATAAGAATAGGAAAAAAAGTAAAAAGTAAAAACCAATATTCTTCATTTAAAATGAATATATCTCATTTATACAATAAAGATATAAAATATCCAGATAAAACAAATGAAGATTTTATGTGGTTAATGGGAATTATTTTAGGAGACGGTTATATAGATTTAAAAAATAATAAAATAAATATTGCAACTCATGAAAAAGAAGATTATAGAGAGTATTTAATTAAAATATTAAAAAACTTATTTAATTATAATGTAACAGAAAAGAAAGAAAGATATATCATTATAAATTCTAAAATCTTATGTCAACTTTTTTATAATATTGGTCTAGGAGGAAATGCAGATACAAAAAAAATACCTCAATGGATTTTTAGTCTTCCTGAAAATGAAATATTGGCATTTATTGCAGGTTATTTTGATGCAGATGGACATTCAAGTAAAAATGGATTATACTTTACAAGTGTGAATAAAGAATTACTTAATAATTTAAAACACCTCGGAATTATGACTGGTTTTGGCGTTTCTAGAGTATTTGGACATGGAAGTTCTGGATTTGTAAGAATTCTAGGGACTCTTACTAATGCAAAAGATTCTTGGAGAATATTATTTAATGGGAAAAAAATTTTAGATTTACCTATTAGATGCCGAGCAAAAAAAATTAAAATTGATAAAACCAAAATAAGAAGAAGCTATATTTCTGCTCAAGGAATGAATTTTAAAAGCCAAGTTAATGAAGAAATTGGTTTCGCAAAAATTAATAAAATTGAATATATTGGGATTAAACCAACTTATGATATTGAAATCGAAAATTATCATAATTTCATTGCAAATGGATTAATAGTACATAATTCAAAAATCACAATGCTTTACCCTTGTTCAGTTCTTATTGGAGAAAACGCAAAAACAAACTATATAGGAATACAATACGCCGGCGAAGGACAATATCAAGACACAGGATGCAAAGTTTATCATTTAGCTAAAAACACAAGTTCAAATATTTTAAGTAAAGGAATCAGTGCAGCAGGCGGAGTTGCATCTTATCGAGGTCTTGTAAGTATCAAAAAAGGTTGCACAGGAGTAAAATCCTCTGTTGCATGCGATGGTTTAATGTTAGACAACAAATCAAAAGCTCTAACATTCCCAAGCATGGACGTCGCAGAAAATGATGTAAAAGTCTCGCACGAAGCAACTATTGGAAAAATCGGAGAAGACCAATTATTTTATTTAATGTCCCGAGGCCTATCAGAATCCGAAGCAACAAATATGATAGTCGCAGGATATATTGAACCAATCGTCAAAGAATTACCTTTAGAATACGCTGTAGAATTAAATCGTTTAATAGAATTAGAAGTGGAGAATAGTGTTTGTTAGT
>PFCU01000033.1:0-853 GCA_002763155.1 Candidatus Pacearchaeota archaeon CG10_big_fil_rev_8_21_14_0_10_30_48
ATATGGTTCTTCCGAAACTAGTGAATCAAGATATGATGGAAAAACTTTTGAAAATAAATTGAATCAACAAGGTTATCATTTTCATATAGAAATTATTGATGAAAGTAAAATTAATATTCAAGGTTCTCAATCAACTTCTAAAATAAAATGCCCTGCTAGTTTGAAAGATGTTCCTTTGAGAACTTCTTCCGGAGATTTTGATTATTCTTCTTTATTCAGTTCTCCTCCAAGTTCTCTTGAAGAAACACATACGCCTACGGTAATTAGAGTTGCAGAAATTGAAGGATTAAATTCTGATTTAATAAAAGCAATAGTTAGAACTGAGAGCACTTGGAATCCACAAGCACTTAATTCAGGTAGTGGAGCTAGGGGATTGATGCAAGTTACACCTATTACTTTTAAAGATGTTAAAGAAAGAGGAACCGGCTTATGCTCTGGGATTAATCAAGATGATTCATTAAGTAAACTTTTTGATCCAGAAACAAATGTAAAATATGGTTCTTGTTATTTGAAAATTCTTAATAGTAAAAATGGATTTACAGATACTGAACTTCTTTTAGCTGCATATAATTGGGGTCCTCAAAATGTAAGAGACAATTGTAATTTTGATTTTGCTAGTTGTAAAAATGTGCCTGAGGAAACTAAAAATTATTTAGATAAAGTTTTTGAGGCGTATAAAGAATATACTTCTTGTGCTTAAAATTTTTTATTCGAAGAATATATCAATATATTTATGCGGGAGAAAGGATCCGGCGTCGGATATGAAATCCTCGCTGCGTTCAAACAAGTTGAACACAAACCTTTCGGTTCGAATCTTATCAGAATTATAATCTAAAGATTATAAATGCGGGAG
>PFCU01000033.1:879-1872 GCA_002763155.1 Candidatus Pacearchaeota archaeon CG10_big_fil_rev_8_21_14_0_10_30_48
CGTTTGACCGCTCCGGCACTCCCGCTTACGATTGAGAAATTTAGATTACTTAAAAAACTTGCTATCTTCATAATCTCCATTTAGTAAACTGATGAAATAAAATTGAGTTACTGATTCTCTTAATCCCACCCGCCCACCCTTGAGTTAATTGATGAAATAAAATTGAGTTACTGATAATTACGAGCTATTTAATTATTGAACTAACTGACGAAGTAAACTTGAGTTGCTGAAGATGTAACTTATTTTACTAAACTGATGAGGGGAAATTAAATTTATTTGAATAAAGAATTAATTATTTGTATTCAATTTTTGCTTCCGATTTTAAATCAACAATTATTTTTGCAATTTCTTTTTGCTGTTCAACTAGAGTTAAATAAGAAGTTATTTGGTCTTTCATATCTTCGTATTTTGGAGCCTTGTCTCCTCCAAGTCCTTCCTTATTTTCGTCATAGAATGCTTTTGCTTCTGATTCATCTATTTTAGGAATTTTGAGAGTTTCATTCAAATATTTTTCTATTTCTAATTTGCTTTGGTAACTAACTATTGCTTCTTCATAAGAACTTCCTTCAGATTTTAATGTCGCCTTTAATTCTTCTAATGTTGTTCCAGTTTGAGAAATTTGAGATGACAATTCAGTTTCAGTTTCTTCTAGAGTTATTGAATATCCTTCATCCTCTGCTTTTTGTTTTAAGAGTTCTTGTGAAATTGCTTGCTCGATTGCTTGCTCGTCAGTGATTTGTTTATCTTGAGATAGAGCATATTCTTTAATTGAATCTATAGATGATTGTTTTATGCTTTCTCCATTAACTGTTGCAACAACTTTATCTTGTTTAAATATTGAAGGGTTTTGTGAATAAAGAATTATTCCTATAATTACCACTGCTAAAATTATTGAAATTATAATTAAATTTTTTTTACTTATATTTATGGTGTCTTTTTTATTAACCATATTATTTCTTAATATGGGGATTATTTAAACATTTTGTTTTAGAA
>PFCU01000033.1:1882-2487 GCA_002763155.1 Candidatus Pacearchaeota archaeon CG10_big_fil_rev_8_21_14_0_10_30_48
CTTTTCTCGAAATGATTCGAGATATTCATATAACATTTTTCTAGGATTCATTGCGAAATGATTTGCAGTTTCTTCATTATAACCCCTATACATTAACATGGAAGCCATTTTAGCTTCTTGATCTTCAGAATTTTGTATTTCCTTGAAAGATTCTCTATTGTTTTTTTTGTTTAGTCCTAAAAGATTTATAATATATTTTTTTATCCTTGTAAATGGATGATTTTCTAATTTTTCATCTTTTCTTAACATTTCAATCATTTTTTGATCTTGTTGTACTATTCTTTCTAAACCCCTTTTTATGTTGAGTATCATAGGCATATCTTCTTCACTTGCTATCTTTGTTAGTTGATAGCTTAAATTCAAGTAATGCTTATCTTCTCTTAACCTTGTTTGATATTTTTCTAGGTCCATCTTTAATTTTAATTATCTCTATTAATAAGAACTAAGGCAATCAATGTTGCAATTAATAAAATAAATAATATCAAAAATAAACATAAGATGAAAAAGAATAATCCTTCGTTTGATTTTGTTTTGTTAAGTTCGAATCCACACACTTGGCCGTATTCGTATTCAACATGATTTAGAGATGTTTTTGTTCTTTGCAA
>PFCU01000033.1:2503-4954 GCA_002763155.1 Candidatus Pacearchaeota archaeon CG10_big_fil_rev_8_21_14_0_10_30_48
TGTGAGGGTTTTCATTTTCTGGTCCAGATTCTGCAATTGTCAAAGTGATTATTGTAGGTTCTGATTCTGCTTCGCCTATATAAATTGCTGAGGTTAAAGGTGTTACTAAGAAAATAACTATTAAAAATAAAGTTAAAAATTTAGATGTCATTTTAGGCTACATAAAGTGATTCTTCACTTAGGGCGTAGTTATTTACATCTGAAGCGTATTCTGTGAAGATATTCATTAATCTTCGAGCTTCTTTCAATTGAGCTTCTTCTTCTTCTTCAGAAGTCATTCTATCTTCTTTTACAAAATAAATTGGTCTTGATTCCATAAATTTCTGATTAAGAAGGAATATATAAACTTTTCGGTATGTTGTCTTTTATGAGTGGTGACTAATTGGAGAATATGCAGATATTCTATTTTAATTTAGCCCATTTTCATGAAATTTTTAAATTGAAAACTGAGAAATCGATTATATTTTCTAAGGAGTAGACTAGGGTGATTGTTTTTTTTGAAAAAGACTCCAAAGCACATAAATAATTGCCACTTCCATTATAAATAGAGAAATATTCCCGAAGGCAAAAATATATATTCTATTATGTATTTCTAAAAAACTCCGAATTATTGCTGGAGGATTGTTCCATGATGGTCCTAATGTAAAAATTAATATCCAAATAACAAGAGGGATAATTATGCTTACAATTACTTTTATTTTTCTAAATTTGAAGTCCATATTTATCTTAAGGGTTTTTTATTTATAAATTTATCTTCATAGTTTTAAGAAACTTTATTTATTGTGACTAATTCAAGAATTCTATTTTATGACCTTGGCTTTCTTTTTTTCCAATTCACTTATTTTCATTTTTTCTTCGAGGCCGAGTTTATCAATTAATTCTTTGTAACGATTTCTAATTGTAACTTCGGTAATTCCGGCGACATCTGCAACTTCTCTTTGAGTTTTCTTTTCGTCGTTTAGCAACGCTGCAACATATAATGCTGCGGCTGCGATTCCTGCTGGGCCTCTTCCAGAAGTTAATTCTTCGTCACTTGCCTTTTTCAAAATTCTTAAGGCGTGATTTTGAGTTTTTGGCGAGAGATTTAATATTGAAGAAAATCTAGAAATGTAATCGTTTGGGGAACTCGGAGTTACTTTTATTGTCATTCGTCTTATAATGAATCTGTATGTTCTTCCAATTTCTTTTCTTTCAATGTCCGAGGCTTGGGCAATTTCATCCAATGTTCTTGGGATATTATATGATCTACATGCGGCGTAAATACATGCTGCGATAACTGACTCCATACTTCTTCCACGAACAAATCCTCTTTGTAAAACATAATTGTAAATTCTTGCTGCTTCATCACCGACGACGTTTGGTAAATTTAAGAAACTTGATACTCTTCTAAGTTCAGCCATTGCTAATCTTAAATTTCTTTCAATACTTGTAGAAACTCTTTCTTGCCATTTTTTTAATCTTAAGAATTTTCGCGTTTGTTTTGTATCTAATTTGTAAATATCTGAAATTTCTCCAACATTTGTAGTAAGTCCTTTGTCAAATTTTTGCATTGACATTGGCGCTCCGCTTCGTCCTTTTTTTTCAGACTTATCAAATTTTCCAGAAAGGTCGATACCTGTGTCAACCATTTTTTCTTCGATTAACAAACCACAATTATTACAGATTAATTCTCCCTTTTCTTCGTCGTGGGTTAAATTAATACTATTACACTCAGGACATCTTTGAATATTTGTCATTTTAGTAAGCTTTTTAAAGTTAACTAAGAAAGGTTTTTAAATGTTTGGAAAAATTGGGCTTTGTTGCATTAATTGGGCTTTTTTAACTTAGGTTTTGCACGGGAATACGAATAGTTAAGAATTGAGTTTTCTTGATTAATAATTTGTAAATTTAAGCCCAGTTTCTGGGGCATAATTTTTTGCAGGTTCTGAAATGGGAGCATAATGTAAGAAATTAATGGAACCCTTGAGTAAAAATTGTAAAGGAAATAAATATATTTAATATAATTAAGGCTACATTTATAATAGATAAAATAATTGAAGTAGAGTTATACTTCTCTGATTCTTCTTTAATTTTTAAAGCTATAAATATCGATACTATTGGAATCAATGAAACTAAAAATAATAAGCCTGTTGGAAAAAATTCTCTTAAGAGAGATCCAAACTGAAGGTCGATAATATTACTTGTATAAAAAAGTCCAGAAATTAATAAAACAGGCAAAGACACTATTATTGACAAAACAACTAAAATTAGAAGATGGCTTTTTCTTATCATTAATCTAGTTAATAAATTCTTATTTAAATATCTATCCTAGACCTTTTCGTAAGTCAGAAAAAATTATGCCCCATTTTGTGGGCTCAATTTATAAAATTATTCGATTAAAACGCCTTGAACATTTCCTTCTTGACTTGGGCGATTAGTAATTCTTGCTTTTCCTTTTTCTGTTTCGATTAT
>PFCU01000033.1:4971-6433 GCA_002763155.1 Candidatus Pacearchaeota archaeon CG10_big_fil_rev_8_21_14_0_10_30_48
TGGGCGATTAGTAATTCTTGCTTTTCCTTTTTCTGTTTCGATTATTGCTCCTTTTGTCAATACATTTTGTCTCGCGAGGAAACGATTTGAAGGAGTTTCAGTTACTGTAACAATTTTTACTTTTGTTGCTTTTTTAGTTTTTTTATCTATGAGATTAATTTCATTTGATTTTAATAGGACTATTTTTTCATTTCCCCCTCTAACTCTAAGGTTTTTTCTTTTTGTTACTCCTAATTTTACAACTCGCGGAGCGTGACCTAAAGTATCTTTTCTTTTCTTTTTCTCTCTTTTGTATAATCCGCCCGAGATTTTTCTACCCGGTGATTTCCTTCGAGATTTCTTTTTAGTTTCAGCCATGTTATATTTTATTAAGAAGTTGGTTTAAATAGTTTTTTGTTTGTTAATTTTAATTATTTTCTTTTAATGATACATCTTAATCATAAAGTTTAAAAACTTGATTGTAGGAAATTGTTTATGGCAAATGGCATTGAACGTCCTTTGGATTTGTTAAATCAATCTAAAGGGAAAGAGATTTTAGTGCAGTTAAAGAGTGACCGACAATTAGTTGGAACACTTGTGGCATTTGATATACACATAAACGTTGTATTAGATAATGCAAAAGAAATACAAAACAATGAATTGAAACGAAACATTGGTTTGACTTTTTTGAGAGGAGACACAATTGTTTTTATCTCACCTGCATCTGCCGTCTCTAATAAATAGTCCAGTTTTTTTATTTTTCATGGACACCTGTTTCTAGGTGTCGTTGAAGGTACTGGTAAGTTTCTTTAATTAATTCAGAAACTTTATAACTTCTTATTTCTTTTCTAATGTATGGCGAATGCAATTGAAATTACAATGCTTGGGTCTGGAAGTAGTATTCCGACGGCAAAAAGAAATCATCCTGGAATTTTAATCGATTATAAAGCAGAACACATGCTTTTTGATTGTGGCGAGGGAATTCAGAGACAATTTCGTAAAGCTAGAATGAACCCTTGTAAACTTACTAGACTTTTTATTAGTCATTGGCATGGAGACCATATTTTGGGAATTCCCGGACTTTTACAAACATTATATTTGAATGATTATGGTAAGACTTTAGAAATTTATGGGCCGTCAGGAACTAAAAAATTTATGGCACGAATTTTAGAATTGTTTGCTTACAAAAGAAGAATTGAATTTAATATTCATGAAGTTTCCAAAGGAAAAATTATTGATGAAAATGATTTTTATGTTGAGGCTTTCGAGATGGATCACGGCACGCCTAGTGTTGCATATAATTTTGTTGTTAAAAATGAATTGAGGATTGATAAAACTAAATTGAAAAAATTAAAAGTCACTGGAAAAGATTTATTGAAACTAAAAAATTTGAAAGAAGGAAAAGATGTTATTATCGAAGGTAAAAAAATAAAGTCTAAAGATTTTACATATATGCAGAAAGGAAAAAAAGTTTCTTTGGTTT
>PFCU01000033.1:6450-14800 GCA_002763155.1 Candidatus Pacearchaeota archaeon CG10_big_fil_rev_8_21_14_0_10_30_48
AGCTGCAAGCGCTGCTAAAAAAGCTAGTGTTGAGAAGTTGGTTTTATTTCATTTAAGTCAGAGATACGAATTTAGGGAAAAGGATTTTTTGAAAGAGGCTAAGAAAAAATTTAAGAATGTTCTCGTTGGTGAAGATTTGATGAGATTTGAAGTGTAATAATCTTTTTAAAACTGTAAGTTTAATATAAATTATGAGATTTGAAGATGATTTTTATGAAAAATTTAATGGAGATGTGAGAACTTTGAATTCAAGCGAATTAACTTTATACGCTCATTATGGATTAAGATTTAATAGACATGATAAGAAAAGAGTAAATCTTACTTTTGAGGAAGCGGTGTTAAGGTTAGAAGAAATATTTAATCGACATGGATATTTGCCTTTTTTGGATAATTTTAGACCGGGACTTCATGAAAAACCTGAAGGACCATTTCATCCTCCAAAAAATCCTCCTGTTTTCCGAGAGTGCATGAATTATTAAATTTTGAATTGCATAATTTTTTAAACTAATATTCTTTCTTGATTCTAAGGACTCGTAGCTCAGCCTGGATAGAGCACTAGCCTTCTAAGTAAAAAGGACATGTCCTTCTTACGACATCTCCTAAAGGAGGACAACCTTTGGTTGTCTCGTAAGATAGAAGAAAGCTAGGGGTCGCAGGTTCAAATCCTGTCGGGTCCATCACCTGATCGCTACGCGAATATCCTCACAAGCTCGGACATACAGGTTCAAATCCTGTCGGGTCCATGTAAAAAGAACCTTAGGTTCTTCTTACGACATCTCCTAATGGAGGACAGCTTCGCGGTCTTATAGGAAAATCAAAGAAAATAAAGAGGGACAGCTTCGCGGTCTTATTAAAAAAATGGAAAACAAAAAAATATTAAATAAAAAAACGATATATTTAATAATTGGAATCTTGATTGTAATTATAGCAGGTTACTTGTTGATAGGAGAAAACACACAAGGAAAAATGGGAAAAGTAAAATTAGAAACAAACAAAGGAGATATTGTTATTGAACTTTATGATGAAATGCCGATAACTTCTGGAAATTTTAAATCATTAGTTGAAAAAGGAACTTATGATGGAGTTGTCTTTCATAGAGTCATTGAGGGATTTATGATTCAGGGAGGAGATCCTACTGGAACCGGTTATGGAGATCCAAATATTCCTAATATTAAAGACGAATTTACTAAAACAGATTTAGATAAAAATAATCGTGGGACAATTTCAATGGCGAATGCAGGACCGAATACAGGTAGCAGTCAATTTTTTATTAATTTAGTAGATAATAATTTTCTTGATGGGAAACATCCGGTTTTTGGAAAAGTTGTTGAGGGAATGGATATTGTTGATGATATTTCAAAAGTTGCAACAGATGTAAATGATAAACCTTTAGAAAAAGTTGCAATTTTGAAAGCGAGTTTAATTAATTGAGAGAATTAACGCTTGAATTAATCCGATGATAAATCCGAGAACAGCTCCGGAAGTTTCTATAAATCTGAGTTCTTTTTTTGCGACTTGTTTTATTATTCTTTCTATTTCTTTGTTATCTGTTTCATTGACTTTTTCAGATATTTCTTTTTTCAGATAATTAATTATTTGATTGCCGATGAAGGGGATTTTTGTTAGACTTTCTATTTTTTTTGGCAAAAAGTTTAAACTCGCTTCGGCGATTTTTTCAGCGAGTATTTTTTTTCTTTTAGGTATTACTCCTTGAATTCCTAGAATTGGTTTATTCGGGCGAAATAGGAAATTAATTGCTATTAGATTAGTGAGCCAGCCGATGAGCGCGCCAGTTATTGGTAATACAATGAAAGGGTTTAATTCCATATAGAACTCAATGCAAATACATTTAAAAGTTCTATGTTTATCTTATTATTATTGCGAGGATGGCACAGCGGCTACTGCGTTCGCCTGCAGAGCGAATTTTCCCGGGTTCGAGTCCCGGTCCTCGCTTTTGAATTGTGGAGAGGGGAAATTTTAAAAAAGTGTACTAGGTAAATTTTTTACAAAAATTTAAAAACCAGATGTAGTTACTAAATCTATGTATATTGCTCGGCAGAACATTAACGGCAAAGATTACTTTTACATTCGGAAATCTGTGCGTAAGGGAGAGAAAGTGATTTCGCAGAATGTTGCTTATGGTGGAAAAACTAGGGAAGAGGCAGAAAGAAAAATGGCTGAAATAGAGAAGAAACTAGTAGTTGAAAAGAAAACCGAAGGAAAATTCTTGGAAGATAAATCTTTAGAAAAAACAAATTTGACAATTGAAGAGCTCGCGACTTTTTGTAAGGCGAAAGGGTTTGTTTTCAGAAGCAGTGATATTTATGGAGGTTTAGCAGGATTTTGGGACTTTGGTCCGTTAGGTGTTGAACTTTTTAATAATATCAAAAAAGACTGGTGGAATTTTTTTGTAAGGAAAAGAGAAAATATGGTCGGTATGGAAGGAAGCATAATTAGTCACCCTTTAACTTGGAAAGTGTCTGGACATTTAGAAAACTTTAGCGATGTTTCTGTCGTTTGTAAAAAATGTGGGAAAGCAAATAAAATAGATAAATCAGAAATTGGAAAAGTAAAATGCGACGATTGTTCAGGAGAATATGAGGTTAAAGGAGAATTTAATTTAATGTTTAAAACTTCTATTGGAGCTTTAAATCCAGTTGATGCTTATCTTCGAGGAGAAACAGCACAAGGAATGTTTTTAGATTTTAAAAATATCATTCAAACTTCAAGAATGCAATTGCCTTTTGGAATTGCGCAAATAGGAAGATGTTTTAGAAATGAAATTGCTCCGAGAGATTTTTTATTTAGAAGCCGAGAATTCCATATTGGAGAATTTGAATTTTTTATTCATCCTAATGAAGAGAAATGTAGTTTATTGGATGAAAATCATAAAAAATTAAAAATGCAATTTCTCGACGAAGAAACTCAGAAAAATAATAAAACTGATTTGAAAAATGTAACAATTGGAGATATTTTGAAACAAAAGCGTTTAGGAGAATGGCATGCTTATTGGTTAGCCGAGCAAATAAATTGGTTTAATTCTTTAAATTTGACAGAAATAAAAATAAGAGAACATACTAAAGATGAACTTTCACATTATTCTTCTGCGACTTTTGATATTGATTATGAATATCCTTTTGGTTCTAAGGAAGTTGCAGGAAATGCAAATAGGGGGCAATATGATTTGACACAACATCAAAATGCCTCGAAGGAAAAAATGGAAATTTTTGATGAAGCTACAAAAACTAAAATTATTCCTCGAGTTATCGAACCTACTTTTGGAATGGAAAGAGTTTTCCTCGCTGTTTTGACAAAGGCTTATAATTATTCCAAAGATAGAGAAAATGTTGTTTTAAAAATTCCTGCGAAACTTGCTCCGGTTAAAGCAGCTATTTTTCCAATAATCAAAAATCCAGAATATGAAGAAATTTGTAAAAAAGTATTTGATGAATTAAACGAAGAGTGGAATGTTTCTTATGATAAAAGTGGAAGTATTGGAAAAAGGTACGCAAGGAATGATGAAATTGGAACGCCGATGTGTATTACTATCGACGATAAAACTAAAGAAGATCAAAGCGTAACTATTCGAGATAGAGATACAACTCAACAAGTGAGAGTGAAAATTAAGGATTTGAAAGAAGTTGTTTCCAAAGTTGTTTCTGGAAAAAATTTATTGGACTTTGGGAAAGTTGTTAAGACTAGAGTAAAAGAATAAATGAAAAAATAAATAAAATTAAATTAAACAAATTATCTTTTCTTTTTCTTCGCAACAGGCTTCATTTGATGTTCACTACACCTTCCACAATTCTTACATGAGAGTGCATGAAGTAGTAATAAAACCGCTACTATTGTTACAATCCATGGTGAATAAGCTGTTGCCCACCATGCAAATACAAGGATTAAAACTCCGAGGATAATTTCCGTCCACTTACAATTACAATTAAACATTTGACACCTCCTTTTATTTTTATTTTAAGCGCTTGGTATATTTAAAACTATTGATAAAATTAAAAAAGAAATTAAAAATTATTTGAATGAATTACTTTTTCTTTGCAGCCTTTTTTTTCTTTGCTTTTGCCATTTTATAAGCCTCCTTTTTTATGACTAATACTCACTAAGATAATATGTTTAAGAAATAATTTTTGCTTCTTTATTTATTATAAGGCGAACTTGTATTTAAACTTATCTGATTTTTGTTAAAATTGGGCTTAAAAAAATAATAGTTTACATGATAAACTATTAGATTAATTAAGTATAGAAATAGTTAAAAACTTTTTAATCTTTTATTTTTTATGTACAATTTATTTGGAATAGTTAAACAATTTATATTTGGTTTTGAAGAATCTTCAGAAGAAAAAACTGAAAATTGTATTCGAGAAGAAAGACGACGAAGAATACAAGAATTTTTGAAAGAAGAACGTAGAAATTTAAACGAGAGGGTTATTTATAGAGAAGCTATATCTGGACATTATTTTAGAGACGATTTATCTTTGGGTTCCTATAAACCTGTTTCTTTGAGGGATAAAATTTAGATTATGGAAGAGAATTGTATTTTTTGTAAGATAGTTAATAAGGAAATTCCTGTGAAAATGATTTATGAAAATGATAATTTTGTTGCTTTTCCCGACGTGGCACCTCAAATTAAAGGGCATTGTTTAATTGTTTCAAAAAAACATTTTGTTAATTCTTTAGACATACCTGCGACTTTAGGTAATGAATTAATTGGGGCAATTAAATCTATTTTTGAGTTGAAAGTTAAAGAGGATAAATCTATCGAGGGTTTTAATATTGTTCAAAATAATTTTCCTGTTGCAGGACAAATTGTTATGCATGCACATTGGCATTTTTTGCCTAGAAGAAAAGACGATGGAAAACATTTAAGATTGGAATAGAATTAGATAGATTACATCCCTAAGATGTAATCTAAATTTATTTTTTTAGTTTCCATTGAGGGGATGTAAGGGTTCGTATTGGTATGTTCCAGAAACAGGTTCAAAGATCTCTCTGTAAGGAGATTCCATTTTATCTCCATATTTTTTTATTTCTTTAATTACTTCTTTTGTTTGTGTTTTTTCAATTGTTCTTTTCATTTTATTTTCTCCATTTTATTTATTTTGGGCTTACATTAAATAGCATGCAGAAATGATTTTCAATTGAATTAGAATCAGAACTGCGCGCTAAATTAAGCAAGCAGTTTGCTAAGTAAGAGGTTTAACATTTTAGGTTTATTTCTTACTTGCATAGTTATTTTTAGGAGATGAAGTTTAAAAATTTAATGGCTGAGTAAAAGTATTGCCATTGAAATGGCTAAGAGCAAAATGTTGCCATTGAAATGGCTAAGAGCAAAATGTTGCCATTGAAATGGCTAAGAGCAAAATGTTGCCATTGAAATGGCTACTCCAGGATTTAAATTCTATTTAGGTAAATCTGAATGGCTGAGTGGAAATGTTACCATTTAGAAAATGGCTACTCCAGGATTTAAACCTGGGACCTCTGCCTCATGAGAGCAGCGCTCTATCAACTGAGCTAAGTAGCCATAAACCTTTCAAAAGTTAGGTTTAATCTTTATTTGTTGTTTCCAAACTTTTTTAAAGTTATTGATTCATTAAGATGTATGGTTTTAGAAGAAGTGGTGATGCAATTTCCGGAATTAGAGATATCTATTTTAAATTTGATTAAAATCCTTCAAATTGTCGGGGGAATTATTGGACTTTATCTTATTCTTTGGATTATTAATTTTTTTATTAATCTTAAGAGAGTGAAGCTTTTGAAAAATCTTGAAACTAAAATAGATGTTATTGATCAAAAATTGAATAAACTATCTAAGAAATAATTATCTTTTTAATACTATATCTATTGTTGAAACATTGATGTGTTTTCCTTCGTCGTTTTTGAATCCTTCGGTTCCGGTAGTTATTGTTTGATTAAGTTCAACAGATTCAGCTTCTTGTATACGTTTTTTTACAACTTCAACAACATCAACTCCCCGAGAGATGAATTTTCCTCTCGCTCTAATCACTGCAGAATCGTTTTCTTTAAGTTGCATCATAGTAGCAATAACATATTTCATAAATGGCTTATTCCCAATATAAATTTCATTAGTTCCACTTCTTTTTTCATTAGTTTGAACCATTTTATTAAACTATAATTTCTTCTTTCTCAGCTCTCTTTAAACGCGTAATATAACCTGCTATTTTGTTTCTTGTTCCTTTATCTGGAAGTGTGTAAATATCTAACAATCTTTTGTTCTTTTCAAAATCTTTATTATAATCTTTGCTTCCGCCAACTAGCGTTCTCGCGGTTTTTTTGATCGCTGCCGATTTGATTCTTCCCATTACTTTTAGAATTTGTAACCAGTATTTAAAGTTTTTGATAATTGAGTTAAAGTTTAAATATCTGTTTTTATTCTCTTCATTATGGTAAAATTGTCGAGTAAGAAATTGATTAAGGGAATTCTTAATGGGGATTCTATTATTTCTGGAAGTAAAGAAGCAATGGACCTTTATGGTCAGAGTTTGTTCGGAGAGTATACTAATAAAAAAATGTATTATTCTCTTTCAGAAGCTTTGTATTTAGTAGAAAAAAAGAAAATGGAAGTCTTTAGAAATACTAAGAAATTGAACTTTCAAGAATTGATGGAAGTGTGTAAGAAGATAGATAAGAAGATTTTGGTGAAATATTCTGTTTATCAAGATATGCGAAGTAAGGGATATTTGTTGAAAACAGCTTTGAAATTTGGGGCTGACTTTAGAGTTTATGATAAAGGGAAACGTCCGGGTAAGGTGACAAAAGGTTCTTTAGGCAAAGCTAAAGAAGTAGGGGTAAAAGGTTCTTTAGGCAAAGCTAAAGAAGTAGGGGTAAAAGGTTCTTTAGGCAAAGCTAAAGAAGTAGCACATGCTAAATGGATTTTATATCCTGTGAGTGAGAGTGATGATTTGACTTGGCACGAATTTTCTGCTAAAAATAGGGTCGCACATTCAACTAAAAAGAACTTGCTTATTGCAGTCGTGGATTCAGAAGGAGACGTTACTTATTATGAAATTTCTTGGAAGAAGCCTTAATTTTATTTTAGTAATCTGATACTGTAAACTTGGGTTTTTATAGGGTGAATTATTTTAGTAACTTGACGAAGATAAAATTGTATCAATTAAATTTGCCTTCTAGAAATTTTGATTACGATAAACTTTAAATCCTCTAAATGATTTTAATTTTTATGGATTCAAAAAGTGCTAATTTGGCGGAGAGTAAATCTCTTATTATGGCCTTTTTAAAAAATAATGGGCCGAGTATTCCAATTAAACTTTCCTCGCATTTGAAAGTTGATACTTTATTGGCCAGCGCATTTCTTGCGGATTTATTGTCAGACAAACAAATTAAAATTAGTAATATGAAAGTTGGGAATTCTCCGATTTATTTTTTGGCTGGACAGGAACCTGAATTGGTAAGTTTTTCTAATTATCTTGGTGGGAAAGAACGGGAAGCGTTTGAGTTAATTAAAGAGAGAAAAATTTTGAAAGATGTAAATCAAAATCCCCCGATTCGTGTTGCATTGCGTTCAATAAAGGATTTTGCTTTTCCATTTAGAGTTAGAGACGAATTGTTTTGGAGATATTATTTGGTTGATCACAATGAAGCGTTGGGAAAAGTTTCAGAAAAAATTGAAAAAATAGAGAGAACTGAAAAACCAAAAACTCATGTTATTGAAAAAATTAAGCAAGTATTTATTGGAGATGATTCAAAAAAAGAAATAAATTCTGGAAATACTGGGGAATTATCTAAGGAAATGGTTAAAGAAGAGGTTAGGGAAATTCCGAAGACACTTTCTTTTACTAATAAGATTGAGAATTTCTTAAATGAAAATAAATTTCAAGTTGTGAGAAAAACACAAGAAAGGAAAAAAGATTTTTCAGCAGTTGTAAGATTTAGGAGTAATGATGAAATACAAGATTATTTGGTTATTGGGAAAGATAAAAAGTCGATTACAGAGGGGGATGTTTTGAAATTTATTGCAGAAGGTAAAAAGGATAAAATGCCTGTTTTAATTTTTAGCACGGGCGAAGTTAATAAGAAAGCTCAGGAATGGCTTGATTATTTGAAACCGATGGTTGATTTTAAGAAAGTGGAATAATTTTAAAAGGTATGTTTCCTTAATTAAAATATGAAAAGAAAGGTGATTACTAGTTTATTTATTACTTTAATAGTTTTATTAACAATTAGTTTTGCTTCTGCAAATATTTTAGATGATTTTTTTAATTTGTTTAAACCACGAATACAATTAAGTCCGAGTGATGGTTTACTTTCATATTATCCTTTTGAAGGAAATTTTAAAGACTTCAATACAAATAGAGAG
>PFCU01000026.1 GCA_002763155.1 Candidatus Pacearchaeota archaeon CG10_big_fil_rev_8_21_14_0_10_30_48
GAAAATGGAAAATACAAAACAATTTTAGAAATCAACGAAGAAGAACTTTCAAGATTAATCACAGCGATAACTCTCCAAAGATCAGATTCAGGAAAAACCGAAGATTTAGTAGGCAATATTTACTTAGTTAATTTCTTTAATAAATTAGAAGATGCAAGAGAAATCAGTGCGATGATAAATGCCTGTTCAAGAAATGGTGAATCAAGCACAGCTGTATCTTTTTGTTTACAAAATAAAAAAGCAAAAGACCGTGTTGAAAAAATCCATACAATAAATAAACAAAACATTGTGAAAGCCCTCAATATGATTCCAGAATTAGATAAAATAGAAAATAAAAACTACCTCATTATCAACGCACAAAATAAAATAAAAGATACAATAATCGGAACAATTGCAAGCATAATTTCAAATTCAAGGGAATATCCTGAAGGAAAGGCGATAATCGGTATGGCCTATAATCAAGACAAAATAAAAGTATCTGCAAGAATGGTAGGAAAATCAGGAAAAAACATCCGGGAAGTCCTTAATGCAGTAATTGAGATCATCGGAGGAGAAGTCGGAGGCCATCCTATGGCTGCAGGTTGTTTAATTGAAAAACAAAAAGAAGGGGAATTTATCCTAGAGTTAAAGAAAAAATTAGAAATTGAAATGATAAAGTTTTAACCAAAATCTTAAAAACCTATCAAAATAACTAATTCTATGAAAAACTATCAAGAAGGGGATTTAATAATTTGTAAAGTAACAGATATAGTCAAGACAACAGTTTTTGTTGAAGCAATTAATGGGATTAAGGGTTCAATAGTATTCAGCGAAGTAGCTCCGGGAAGAATCCGAAATATAAGAGTTCATGTAGTTCCGAATAAAGTAATTGTATGTAAAATTTTAAATGTGAGAGAAAATCATTTATTTTTAAGTTTAAGACGAGTAAAGGACAAAGATCGTAAAGAAATTCTAGCCCAATACAAAAAAGAAAAAACCTATGAAGTAATTATGAAAAAACTTCTTGGAGATAACTGGGACAAAATTTTTGGAAAAATAACAGAACAACAAACTTTAGGAGATTTCATAGACGACGCTCGAGAAAATCCTGAAATTTTAAAAAAATACTTTGATAAAGAACAAATAGAAAAGATAAAAAAAATTATTGAAGAAAAAAAGGGTAAAGAAAAAGAAATAAAGCGAGAGTTCAAACTAACTTCTAAAGACCCTGAAGGAATTATAAAATTAAAAGAGTTATTGAAAGGAATAGAAGGAATAGTTTATCTTGGTAATTCTAAATTTTCAATAAAAAGAAAAACCCTTGATTTGAAAAAAACAGATAGCGAAATAAAAAATGATTTGGAATTAATAGAAAAATCTGCTAAAAAACAAAAATGCGAATTTGAAGTTTTGAAACATTAAAATGCTCCTCCATAAATGTCCCAATTGTAATTCTTACACTTTAAAAGAAGATTGTCCAAAATGCAAAGTAAAAACCCTTGAAGCACATTACAAATATCGAGATAGATTCGTTAAGAATCCGAATGAATATAGCTAATCTCTCAACATTCAAACAATTAGCAACCCAATTTTATCTTCATCATTTTACAAATAAAATTAAAACAACTTCTTCTGCTCACTCAAAATAGCCTCGCCATACGTACCATCATAACCCGGACGCACTTTTATTGTCCCAATACGATTTCTAATAATCAACTTAATTAATTTCTCATTAATTTCTTCTTTCAATAAATCTTCTTGAGAAACTCTAAGTAAAATATTTAACTCATTATCAAATTTTGAAATTAAAGAATTATAAATTTCCCAATTTCCCTTCGAGGCAATTCCTTTATCTCCAACCATAACAATTAGTTCATGCAAGGGCAATAGTTTATAAAAAGGTTTAAAATTTGCAGGCCTAAAACCATTTTCTTTTTCAGCAATTTCCTCAACTCTATAATCAACTCCAATAGTCAATAAATTCCCACACTTAGGACATTTACTTTCAAGTTCTTTTGTTTTTTTTGGATCACAAGAAAAATTACAATTTCTATGTCCGTCCCAATGATACTTCCCATATTCTGGAGGAGTTTCAATCGTTGCTTTTATTCCATTTCCAGTTCGAATAGCATTAATAATATTTTCATAACTTAATTCTTCAAGATCAAAAATTGTAGCCTCTCTTCCAATTCGCCAAGGCCAATGACTATGCGCGTCGCTAAATGAAACAACTTTTATTCTTCCAGAAGCAATTTCCTTAAATCTCCACAACATTTCAGGATCAGCACTCATTCCAGATTCAACAGCATAAATATGTTTAAACTGGTCACCAAACGCTTCTTCCAAAGAATCAAAACCACTCTTCGAACCAAAAATCCCAAACCACGGAGTCATACAATGCGCAGGAATAATTTCAACCAAAGTATCAATTTTTTTCAAATCTTTTACAATATCTCGACAACTAATTCCAAAAATCGGCCGGCCATCATAATCAAGTCTTCCTTTACTTCCCAAATAAGTTGTAATTTTATCTGCAATATTTTTATTCGGTGCAAAAATTAAAAGGTGAACCGCTCGTCTCTTATCACCTTGTTTATACATTAAACTAATTTCTGTCTGCCATAAAAACGCGACATCTTTTTTCTTCGTCCATAAAATCCCTTTATTGTCTTCTTTTAATTTCGAATCAATTTCTTTCCTATGCAAAGGGTGCTGAAAATCTCCAGTGCCAATCAAATTCAATCCCTTAATTTTTCCAAACTTTTCTAAATTTTCAATACTTAAATTACGAGACGTAGCTCGCGCATGTTTTGAATGCACTTGTAAATCAGCTATAATTTCCATAAATCCTCTTATAGAAATTTTAAAATAAACTAATATAAAAACATTGTTATTATTTAAAAAAATTTACTTTCTCTCACATCAAATTTATCTGATAATCCAAAACGAACTTTAATACTCTCCCATTCCTGTAAAGGATTAGTCTCTCCTCTTTCAACTCGCTCAAAATAATTATCAATTGAAGCAGGACCTCCAAACCAAGAATTAAGTCCATCAAGAATATTAGCCCAATTTCTAACGTGCTCTGCACAATCTTTAAAATCTTTATATGAAACTATCGCAATAGTTAGATAATCTCCTTCAAAAGCAATTTCAATTTTCTTGTCCCCTATATAATTACTTCCTATAGTTTCCAAAACTTGAAACGCCTTATTCTGATAAAGAGTCATTTCCATTTTATTTTATCTCGACATCTTTCAACCCTAAAGTTTCGACCATAAACACTGTCTCACCATCTGGCAAACTCGGACTATCAATTAATTTTGCAACACGTGAATCTTTTTTTCCTCGACGAAGATAAATCCTATAAGTAGAAGCATGTCCCACAATATTTCCCCCTATCGGAGTTGTCGGATCACCAAACATTTGCGCAGGATTAGACATAACTTGATTTGTAACTACAACAGCTAAATTTCTTTGTTCAGCTAATTTCATTAAATCGTGCATATACCTGTTTAATCTCTGTTGTCTATCTGCTAACTGGCCTCGTCCAGAATATTCTGCTCTAAAATGTGCAGTAAGAGAATCAATAATTAATAATCGAATAGGCTCCCCATTTTTAATCATCTCATTAATTTTTTCTAACAAAAGAATTTGATGATCAGAATTAAAAGCTCGAGCGACTAAAATATTTTTTAAAACTTTTTCAGGATTAGCCCCAACCCCTTCTGCAAATTGCCTAATTCTCTCCGGCCTAAAAGTTCCCTCTGTATCAATATAAACTGCCTTACCATTAGCCCCGCCAGCCTCTTTAGGAAGCTGTGTATTAACTGCTAACGACAAAGCAATTTGCGTTTTTCCAGAACCGAAGGCTCCAAAAAATTCCGTAATAGATTTACTCTCAATCCCCTTTCCCCCCAATAAATTATCAACATTTTTACTTCCAGTTGTAATGTAATGAATATCTTTTCTTTTAGTTGCAAACTCATTTCCGTCCATAAACCCTAAATCCAACATTCCTCTAGCGGCTTGAATTGCTTTTCTTGCAACAGCCTCTCCAAGACCAGAAACTTCAGACAACGCAGGAGGTGTCAAAGTCGCAACGCCCATCAAATCATAAACTCCAGCAGCCTCAAGTTTCGCAATCGCCGCAGGTCCAATCCCAGGAATATCTCCTAACTTCGGTTCAACCTTCTTAGCAACAGCATCCTTAACTTTTTTTAATTCTCCATCAGAATCAACTTCTTTAGCCTTAACCATCTTATAACCTAACTCAGCGCGTTTATAAAGATTTATCCAATACTAAAGCTGTTTTGAGAAATAATCATCCTAACAATTTAACTAATATTAACAGCAAATCAACAAGGGCAAAACTGAAGAGAATTCCCTTTTCAAGAACCCCGTTAGTAGGAATCACGCCTTTAGCAATTCTTGAATAAGGCCAAAAAGGAGTTATTCCCATTTTAGTAAAACTATCGACTAATAAATGAATTCCAAAACCTAAAAAAAATCCGAAGGCAAGTTTAGGGAAAAAAATACTTAAAATTAAAGAAACAATCGCACAAAAAGTCAAACTATGCACCATCCCTCTATGAGTTGTAAACACTTGCACAATTTTTGCCGGCACGTTCCTTCCAACTTTTGAAACAGCAGTATCAATATCAGGAATAACACTCGCAATAATTGCAACAATAGCAAAACTAAAAGGATTATTCACCAAAGGCCAGAATAAAATAACTGCAAAAATCCCTATCACCAGGTGGGTTTTAAACATCATAGTAAATTAAAGAATCGGACGATTATAAAATTAACCTTTCAAAAATTTATCTCAACCCTTCAATTAAATTATCTAATTCAATAGTTTCCACGTCGTTAATAATCATTTCAGTAGTATTAAACATTGCATTGTTTCGAATATTTGCAGAGAAAAAAAATTCCTTTCCTAAAAGTTCCTGCTTCTTTTTAACAAATAACTCTGTATTATTCAGCTCTTCTTTAGAAATACCCAATTTACTAATTCCTTCTTGAAAGATTACTGCTTTCATATTCTCACTACCATCATCTAAAACTAATGAAATTAAAGCGCGCTTCTCAGGAGAAATTTTTCCATGAATTAAACATTCATTATTTGTCGCTTTTTTTCCACACTCTGAACAAACTTCAAAAAATTTCGGCTCAAACATCTGAACAATAAACGCCCTAATTTTGGCATTCGTTCCAGATTGCAAATCCACAATTTTTTTCTCAGGAATTTTTTTCTCTTTAACAACATTTCCCAAAACTTCATTACTTATTTTAATATCTCCATAACTTCCTAAATGAATTTCATCATTTCTTATTGCAACATTTGAAACTTCGATAATATCTCCTTTTTTAATTTTACCCTCTTCAAATAAAGCAATATGTTTTATATCCCAAAGAACTAATCGAACATTATTAGTCTCATCTGCTAAAACCATCGACGCAACTTTTCCTTCAATATCATTTTTAGTTTTAAAATTACTTATTCTCGGCTCTTCAATAATTTTTCCGACAAGACTAACTTTTTTCATACCGGGAACAATTTCTGAAATTTTTAATTTCTCTCTATCAAAACTTATCCCCAATTCTGAGGCAACAATCTGCGCACTTCCTTCCTTACTTATCAATCCAGAAAGCTTAGCACACTTCGCTTCTACTTTTCTATCTACTTCTTCTTTAGAAAGCCCAGATGCAATAGCAAGTTTTTCTATCAACCCATCATAATTTAAAGACACCATTTTTTTATATTATCAAAAATTAAACGTGGTTTAAAAGTATTATGGCAAAGGATTATGATAAGAAAAGAAATTAATATTAACTATAATTCCTCTGAATTTTTTGATCAATTAAATCTATCTTTCCAATAATCTCATCTAAAGCCATTCCTTCCAGCCTATGGGTTTGAAATTCATCAAAAAACATCTTTACCTCTCTCCAAATATTATCCCTTATCAAATTATAATTTAATCCTCTAAATTTTCCATCAACTACAACTTTTACCCCAGTATATTTTGAAGTCCTATTTACATCTACACAAGATAAAAAAATCTCGTGACCATCACTTGTCTTTATTCTAGGAGTTCTAGTTAATTCTTCCTCACCTTCTAAAAGATATCTTCCACTAAGAGTTTCTCCATTCCTTCCCAAAAATTCTTTCAGTGTTGTTTTTTCCATTTTATTTTTTAATTATATATGTTTAAAAATATTTAGTTTAATTTTTTTCAGCATAACCTCTCCTAATTGTATTTTTCTGAATATTATAAATTTCATTCAAATCTCCTTCTCCAAGTAAAATATCTCTAACTAATAAAAGTTCTTGTTGATCTTCAGGAGCATCTCCTTTTCCAATACAATCTGCTAAGAAAATACCCATAACTTCGTTCCTATCAAGTTCAGTTTTATCAATTGCTTTTTCTAAATTTCTATAGGCCTCTAAAAAATCCACAAAATTTCCTGCTTCTCTCATTTTATGAATTCCTTGCATAGGCAAATAATGTGCTCCAACTAATTTTGCTATTTTTTCCTTATTAAGTCCATATTCAGAGAAAAACTCATCAGGCATTTGCAATACTAATTCTTCTCCGATTCTCTCATGATCTTTAAATGTATGATAAGGAATTCCTGGTTCTTTTTCTTGTAAAACTCCCTCATAAAATCTTAATTTAGCAGAAACCGGTTTACCAATATCATGCAAATATCCTGCAGAAATTAAATCAATATCTTCTGTCTCTTTTTTCAAAGCATCAATAACAGCAATAGTATGATCATATACATCAAATTCATGATATTCATTTTGCCACATACCTTTTCCAGCTTGAATACTCGGTAATTGAATTAATCTCTCTTCAAGCTCATTTCTACCATTATTTTCACTTTTCATCTTTTAACCCTCCAGATATTTCATCCATATTCCCAATTGCATCCAATCTAAATTTTCGGTCAGGACATTGCTTAACTCCTTTATTAAACACCGAGACATCAAAATAATCATCTGGTTTTCTATCTTTTCCGTCAGTTATTTTTATTTTAACCTTTAATCCATCTTCATAACTTATATCATGATAAAAATGTCTTATAATCCAATCCCTCCCTGTTTCTATTTCGCTTTTTTTCCTTTCTATCTCTTTCGCTTTTTTTATCTCTGGAATTTCTTTAAGGATAGTATCTATATAATGGTCATAATTTCCATATTGTGAAGCATAATCTCTTAGATTACAATGAATTATAAGCCCTAATGAACACGTAAAACTAACATTTCTTTCTAATGATGCGTCTAATATTTTTCTTTCCATTTTTTCTCCTTAATATAATTAAAAAATAAACATACTTAAACAAATCCTCTCCAATTTTGGAGAGCTTTAATCAAATAAAATAAAAGCAGATTCGAGTAAACTTAGTTTATTTTTTCTCGAATGATCAATAACTCTTTGAAGTTGTTTAGCAATTATAATTGATTCTTCCTTTGCCTCCTTAACACTTCCCCCTCTTCTTTCAATTAATGCCTGTAAGAAACCTCCAGAATTTATAACAAAATCTGGAACAAATATTAAATTTCTTTTTAATAATTTTTTATTATCAGAGATTTCATTTTCAAGAATATTATTGGCCCCTCCCGCTATAATCTTACATTTCAATTTTGGAATTGTTTTCTTATTTATCACTTCTCCAAAAGCACAAGGAGAAAGAATATCCACCTTTTCAAAAAGAATTTTTTTTACAGAAACAATTTTAACACCTTTTTTCTTAGCAATTTTACATTTTTTATTATCCACATCTGAACCTATAACCTTGCATCCTTCTTCCAAAAGCTTTTCAGCCAAAGGCATTCCAACCGCCCCAAGTCCTTGAATTGCAATTGAACAATCTTTTAAATCTTTTTTTAAAATTTCCTTACAAATTACCTTATATCCAAAAATCATGCCTTCTGCAGTGTTCTCCCCATTAATCCTCTCTTTAGTTTTAGGTTCAATTTTAATTATTATTGGAAGTTATTTATAATAAAATCTCTTTACATTAATTAAACATATCAATAAACTAACTCAAATCAATTCTTAGTATGAGAAATTTAGATAGCAAAACATTTATAAACATTATAATTCATTATAAAACATAATAAAATGATTAATAGACTAATCAAAATAAAAAATCTTTGGAGGATTTTTCATAATGGTTCAAAGTATAATTGATATAAATGAAGATGAAGATAGAATTCTTAATATAGTGAAAGCTAAGTATGGATTAAAAAACAAATCTCAAGCTGTTGCATTCATTACAAGAAAATATGGAGATTCTTTTTTGGAACCAGAATTAAAACCAGA
>PFCU01000040.1:0-9149 GCA_002763155.1 Candidatus Pacearchaeota archaeon CG10_big_fil_rev_8_21_14_0_10_30_48
TGCTAGGACTACAGGGGTATCTAATCCCTTTCGCGACCCTAGCCTTCATCCCTGACTGTCAGATCCGTTCTCGTAAGGTGCCTTCGCTGTCGTTAGTCCACAAAGGATCAACTCATTTTACCGATACCCCTTGTGTACTCCTTACGTCTCCCGGTCTCTAGCAATGCAGTATCTCCTGCACGCCCCATTTTTAAGAAATGGGATTTCACAAGAGACTTACAAAACAAGCTACGGATGTTTTAGACCCAATAAATGTGGCTGCGACTTGAACCGTTGGTATTACCGCGGCGGCTGGCACCAATCTTTCCCGGTCCTTATTCGCCAAACTATTTACATTTGGCAAAAGTCTCTCAAATTTGAGAAACACTCTGGTTCACTCTATCACGCTTTCGCGCATTGTAGAAGATTCTTAACTGCTGCACCCCGTAAGGCTAGGAATAGTGTCTCAGATTCCTTCTCAGGGCTCCTTCGCTAAAAGCCCTTACTGATCATCGGCTTGGTGGGCCATTACCCCGCCAACAACCTAATCAGCCGCAGCCCTATCCTATGGCGTTACCTTTCAGAGAAAATTCATTCCAGAAATCATCTCTTATCCGGTCTTAACCTCAGTTTCCCGAGGGTATTCCGAACCATAGGGCAAGTTAGCTACGTGTTACTGAGCAGTTTGCCATCTTACGATAGACTTGCATGTCTTAGTACAAACCAGATAGCCGCAGCCGCCAGCAGGATAAACTGGAATTAACTGAACTCTCAATTTTCCCTTTTGGGAACCTTTTTCTAAAAGGTTCAGTGCAATATATCAAATATAGTTAAATAATAAGGAAATTATTTAACGACCTAATCCTCCGACTAAAAATTTATTTTATTTTTAGGAGCTACTTTGTTAAAAGTAACCGACTAAAAATTTATTTTATTTTTAGGAGCTACTTTGTTAAAAGTAACCGACTAAAAATTTATTTTATTTTTAGGAGCTACTTTGTTAAAAGTAACCGACTAAAAATTTATTTATTTAATTAAAAATAATTATTGTCGATTTACCGAAGTAAATTCTGACGGGCTGTGTGACTTTCGTCACATTTATTATAAATGTTATTCAATTGAATAACTTACTACAACATAACGTCTTGCATACCTCATCCCATAATATTATTATGGAACTCATTACGTAACGAGTTAAAAAGAATTTCTTTTTAACATTACAAAATATTGTTGATAAAATGTGTTTATAAAGTTTTGGGAAAAAATGAGAAATTATTTTTAAGCAACAGATTCAACTTTTCTTTTAGAAATTTTTCTTTTTACAGGTTCTTCAATTTCTCTAACAACTTGTAAATCTTCTCCTGTAAAACTAAACATACTCGGAACAGCTGTATCTAATTTTTTATTTTCGATATATCCTTTTGCAATTAGATAAAAAACCAACCCTAAACTTTTTCCACCTTTATTGTTACATGGAATAACATAGTCAGCATCTTTTGTAAAATTATTTGTATCAGCTAACATTACGACTTTTTTATTTGTTTTCTTAGCATCGCCCAATGCATTTCTATCTATCCAAGGATCACATACAATTACTAATTCTGGTTCATAAAATTCTTCAAGTTCTGTATTTGTCATCATACCTCCAGGATATGTTTTTGTAAATAATTTAAATCCTGTAACTTTTTCTAAAAGTAAAGCCGCGTCCCATCCTGCTTCTCTTTTACACACAAGCACAATTTCTGCAGGTTCATATTGCGAAATAATTTCAATCGCTTTTTTTATATTATCATCTATTAATGTAGTATTCAAAACTCCAATACTATCTGCTCTCCTTCTATAAACAAATTTTTTCATATCTGGAGTAATAACTTTTGTTCCTAAATGAATTCCTGTACGAACATAATCTTCTAATGGAATCAATAACTCTCTTTTTTTATCGAACTCTTCTTTAAGTTCTTCAGTCTCAACACCCTTAATTCCCTCAGCAAGTTTCTTAGCTTTTTCTTTTAACTCTTTAAGTAATACTGTTCTATCAGAAGTTTTAGGATTTTTATTTTCTTTTTCAGATGCTTCAACTAACTCTTCAGTCGTTTTCTTTTTAGTATTTTTTTTCTCAGTAACCATCTTAAATTAATAACCTAATTCAACAGAAATTTCAGTTTATAAAGTTTTGTAAAAGCTAATTAAATTTTTTCAATAGTACAATCAATTCCTTTCCATGCATATATTGTTTGTTGTCTTACAAATCCTTGAGGAACAGTATAAACTGGACAAGTATTTGCTGGTTCGCAAACATTTGCAGATGTAGCAAAAGATGAACATTCTTGTTTATATCGGATACATTGTCTCGCTCCGAAACTACTAATAATTTCCCATTCAGCACAAACTTTTCTACAAGCTTGTTGAGTTGATGTTTGAGTTCTACAAGCCCCTTCGGTTTCAACAATGAATTTAAGTTTATTATCTTCATTTAATTTTACATACCATCCGAAAGTATCTGCTCCTAAATATGTTCGGCTTCCCCAGAGATTAATGTTACTTACATGACTTTCAGTTCCTTTTGCAATTAAGGTATAATTTCCATCTAATGAAATTCTACTTACTTGAGGAGTAGTTTCCTCTCCATAAGTACAAGAAAATTCATATAAATCTCCATTAACAATTTCAACTTTTTCTAAATTAACAACTGGATTGTATTCTGCATATTTTTCCGCAATATCTTGAGGAAGTCTATCTTCAATAATTCTTCTTAAAAGTCTAGGTGCTTCTGAAGCTCCATCTCTTTCAGTTCGAGTACAGATTTTTTTGAAATCCGCTTCATTTGCGTTTTCAGTATCAAATCTATCTCTAATAATTCCAACAATATTATTTATAACATCTCCACTTCCTCCTCCTCCTAAAAGTCCTGCATCAATTGCAGTTTGTAATGAATAATAAATATCATTAATATTAACTCTTATCTCACTCGCATCATGCCATGCGCTATGAGTTTCATTTTCCCATGTAGGTATTGCTGTGGGAGTGCTTCCGTCGGGACAAGCATTGAATTCACAATTTGTTGCTGGATTTCTTTCAACAACTGTTCCATCCTCGCAAATACGCGCATCTTTAGTACATGCATCAGCATTAGCAGTTGCTCCTGAAGGACTTTGCGCAAATACAAAACTAAAACCAGCAATTATTAATACAATTGCAAATATTGCAAAATGTTTTTTCTCAAAATTAAATTTAATTTCCATTTCCTCTCTGTTTATAATTAGTTAACCTCATTTATAAAGTTTTTTATAACCTTCTTTCTATTTCAATTAACCGATTTAATTTCTCATCTCGGCCTTTTCCCTTAATTCCTGTTTTAATAAACTCTCCTTGAAATCCAAAACAAAGGTCCGCTAAAATTGAGTCTGATGTTTCTCCACTTCTATGACTAAAAATCATTTTGATTTTATTTTTTTTACAATAATCAACAATCTTTTCAACTTCGATTAAAGAACCAATTTGATTGGGCTTAATAATAATTGCATTAATACTTTTTTTCAAATGGGCAATCTTCAATCTTTCTAAATTTGTCGTCGTCAAATCATCTCCTACAATTAATCCATTGCTTTGTAATTTTGAAAAACCAATAAAATCATTTTCTTCTAAAGGATCTTCCAAATAGAAAATATCTTTCACAATTTTATTAATTAATTTTATCTGATCTTTTTTTATTAAATTATTTTTAGGATTCTGATAATTATATTTTCCGCGATTATAAAAACTCGAGCCAGCGACATCAATTCCTAAATGAATTTTAACGCCAAATTCATCTTTCATATTATCTCGAACATTTTTCATAACCTCTAAAACTTGTTCATTTCCCAAAGAAGTTTGCCAAGCATTTTCATCATTTGTTTTTTCCTTAAAATTAGCGTCAACATTTTTTAAAATTTCTTTACAATTTTCCCAAGCTCTTTTATTTATTTCAACTGCTTCGGAAAAATTAGTTATTGGAATAAAATGAAATTCTTGAAAATCTGGTTTTTTCCCTTCAGAGTGTTTTCCTCCGCCGATTGCATTACCGACGGGATAAGGCAATTTTGAAGCACGAGAGTTAATCAATTCCCAAACTTCCTTTCCTTGCTCTTTAGCTAACGCTTTCAAAAAAACATATTCAATAGCAATCATTGTATTCGCGCCAACATTCGAAGAAAAAATATCCTCTAATGTTTCTAAGTCTTCAAATTTTTTAAAAATAATTCCTTCAATAAAATAATTGTTAACAAATTCAACATCTTCTTTCAAAGATTCTTTCCATGGTTTTGCTTCGGATTTACCTCGAGATTTTCCATTCGGAGCGGAAGAAACAAACTCTCCAAAATTAGTTTTCAAAGAAATTTCAATCGTTGAGTCTTCACGAGTATCTCGAATAGCTCGAGCATTAAATTTTATCACCTTCATAAATATATAAGAATAAACTAGTTTATTAAATTATTGTAGCTCTTCACTACCTTCACGGCCTTCAGCCTCTTCTTCAACAACTTCATCTTCAGGAGTAGCTAATTCCATAATCTCTCCATCATCATCACTTTCTTCGTCCTCGACAAGTTCTTTCTCTTTGTCAACTTCTTCTTTAGTTTTTTTAATTTTAACATTTTTTCTTTTTGGAAGAGGTCTCTTAACATTAATTGGTAAAGCATCCGCTTCTAATTCAATTTTAGCAATTTCCATCGGATCATAATTAAGTTCCTCTAATTTTTCAACAGAAATTTCAGTCAAAAGTGGAGCGTCCATCGCAATTTGTAAAGCTCTTGCTCCTAAAACTCTTGCAAGTTCATATTTAGAAAATTTATCTTTATCCATTTTAATAATCCTATTTCTGCCCTTTTAAATTTTATGTTTTCAATTTTTAGGGATTTATCAAGTTTAGAACCTTTTGTATTTTCTTATTTAGCATTATTAATAATTTCTTTAATATCTTTTTCTACTTCTTTAGCTTCTTGTTCATTTATTTCTGGAAAGAATTTGGACATTATCTTAGGATTCATTCCAATTATCTTTACTTTTCCATCTTCTTCTAAAACATTAATTTTACATGGCATGCATAGTGAAATTAATCTATTTTTATTTAAGAATTGGTTTGCATATTTTCCAGAACATATTTCAATTATTTTTAGTGGTTTTTGTGTAAATCCTTTTACAGCCAATCTTTCTTTTATATCATAAATCTGAAATAAAGCCCATCCTTTTTGTTCGACTGCCTTCAAAACCGAAATAACTGCATCGTCTAAACTTTTTTTGGTTTCAACAATATATGCAAAATTATCAATATTCATTTTTTACCATCTTGTAATTCTTTAATTAACCATAAAATAAATAAGATTAAAGCTACTAAAATTATAGTCATAAATAAAAATCCAAAAATCCACATTCCTCCGAAGCCATAATTCCAATTTCCCATCATACCATAACCGCCCATCATTCCACCAAAACCAAACATTCCTAAAAGTAAGAACACAGCTACAGCAATTACTATTCCAATGATTAAATTATTATTGTCTTTCATCTTTTACCTCCATGTTTTTTCAATTTATTTATTAACAAAATAATTACTAAAACTAAGATAACCATAATTAAGGCAAGTAAAATATAAAAGAAAATTTGGAATCCAAAAGAATTATTATTTTGTGGATTTTGATAATAGCTATTTCCCATCATTCCTCCCGAACCCATCATCATACTCATCATACTCATCATCCCACCACCCATCATATTTCCACTTTCTCCGCAATATATGTTTCTTGCCATATTAATATGGACTTGTTTTAATGATTCAGAACCCTCTCCACCCATCATTTCATCCATATATTCATGTGCTTCTCCGGGATGCATTTGTTCCATATAATAATCTCCAATCATTTCAAGTTGTTCATCGGTAAGGTTATCACAACTAACCCCAGAATCTACTAATTGTTTAGCTTCAGTAAAATCATGTTCGTGTGCAGAAACTAAACCTGCCACCAATACTAATAATATTCCAAACATCAACCTTATTATTTTTGTTCTTTTCATTTTAATGCATCCACCACAATTATCCTTACCCTAACTGGAATAAGTATCTTGCCATTTAAACCGTTTAAAACTTTATTTTTGTAGATATACATTGTAAGTTTTTCCTATTCTTTTTCTTTGAATTAAATTTCTCTTATCTAAGTTTGTCAAAATTGTTGAAATCTTAGCCTTACTCCAGTCTAATCTAAACCTTAATGAATCTTGAGTAATTTCGCCGGCTTTTTTTATCTCATCTAAAATCTTCTTTTCGTCATCTGACAAAACCTTTCTTAAAATTTTATACTCTTGTTCTTTTCCGTTTTGCCTAAATAAATAAAAAGAAACAATGAGGGCGATAATAATAGCAATAATTAATGAAAGCAAATTTATAATAATAGAACTATCATTAGCCCCCATCATTTGATTCATCACCTCCGCCATTGAAGTCGGTTCTCTGATAAGAAAAGGACTTAATACCATGAACATGATAAAATATAGAATAACTCCAATTAAAAGGATTAATAATATCTTTGTTACATTATCTAATTCTGTTAAATTTAATTTCTTCATTTTGTTTTCTTCATTATAATACCATAATGGTAAGGTTTTAAATCATATCTTTTTGGACTATTAAATCCAGAGTTTGTAGCCCAGTCAATACATTGTTCAGGTTTAGGACGAATATTCATTAGAGGACCTCGTGGAGTTGTTGAATCATAGTTCCAATGAATAATTCCAATTTTTCCTCCCTTTCTTAAAATTCTATATGTTTCTCTTAATAGCTTTTCAGGATTATTTAAATGAAGGATATTAAACAACATTACATAATCTACACTCTCTTTTTTGAGACCACTTCCGTTAGATACAAAATCTCTGAGGATAACTTCAACATTTTCTAATTTCTTTTGTTCTGCTTTTCTTTTTGTTTCTTTAATCATTTCTTGCTCAATATCAATAGAATATACTTTTCCTTTCACAATTTGAGCAACAGGAATAGTAAAGGTTCCATAACCGCAACCGAAATCCACTATATCTCCAATTGAGTTATCAATTCCCAAGGTTTTAAGAATTCTTTTTGGATTAAAAAATTTACTCCACATTTCTTCATTGGGCATACCACTATCTCTTACTTTCATGATTTTACCTTCATTAATATTTTTCTATTTTCTTCTAGTCTTTCAGTTAGAACTTCTTTAATAATATCAAATGCCTTGAGTATCTTTGGATTTGATAATTTATAATAAATCATTTTCCCCTTCCTTTTTGATACAACAATTCCTTTAGATTTCATTATTGACAAATGTTGAGAAATATTTGCTTGGCTTAGTTTAGATGTATGAATTAGCTCTGTTACAGACATTTCTTTGTCTCTAAGAAGGTTAAGAATTTCTAATCTAATCGAATTGGAAAAGACCTTACACATCTCAGCATGAATTTTATATATTTCTTTCATGTTAATATTAGAATATTCTAATATATAAATCTTACGAATTTAAATTTTCTTCACATAAATTTCTTACATTTACTAAATTATTTTTTGTTTACTCTCTTTGAATAGTTCTTAATTCAATCATTTCATTATCATAGAAAAATATAAATTAATTTTCTTTTGAGAAATTTAACCTTAAAAATTATTTATTCTTTTTGATAGCTTCATCAATTTTTTTATTAATTTCCTTAGTAAAACTATCATATTTTTGTTCAACTAAATCCAATATTTTTCCAAATTCGTCGGTGTCAAGGTCCATTGTTTGACTTTTTTGCATTGAACAAATTTTAAGCGGTTTATCTGGAATTGCTGCAAGAATTAATCTTCCTTCAGCTGCCGATTCCTCTTCCTGAATCGGGTCTAAAACAAGACCTCCTCCAATTTTGTAGATGCTAAAATTCATAGGAACATTTTCTGTAAGAGGTAAATTATCTTTCGGTTTTTTTTCATAATCTATTTTTCCTTCTTTCTCGTCGTAGTGTGGTATTTTTGTACTTTTTAAAGCAGCAACTGTTCCAATAAAAGAAGCATCCAAAAGATTTCCATCATCGTTAATTGAATAAATATCAATAAAAATATTCCAAACTTTTTCTCCTTCAACAATACAGAGTTTTTTCAAATCAATGAAACCAGATTCTCGTATTCCTCTATCTACTAATCTTCCTAATTCAATAGTTGGGAATTTCGGAGGACCATATTCATATTTGCTATGACTTAAAGGAGTTAATTCAGAAGTTACCATTAAATTTCCTTTGTCAAGAGAATCAGGATAAGGTTCACCAACAGACATTTTAACACCCACCCAAACTTCTGTTTTTCCGATTTTAACTTTTGCTCCACCTTCAGCTTTTTTAGATAAATTAACGTCAATTTCAATATCTCTAAATTCATCTACTTTTCTTCCGTCGAATCTTTTTCCATTAGATAAATATTCTGCAATTCTCTTACTTGTTAATTTTGAATCTTCAATCATTATGTAAATCCTCCGGATTTATGTTTTGATAATTTCTTTATTTTCATTTTACTAACTCCATTGCTTCTTTCAAAGCTTTTTTTTGAATTTCAATAATTTTTTCGCAGGCTTTTTTACCCATTTCTGTAGCTTCTTTTAATTCTTTAGAACTTATTTTTCCATCAAGTTGAATGTGCGTTAATTTTTTAGCTCCCATAAAACTCATAGCAATATCTGTTGCACCTTCGCCTTCTTTGTAATCTTCTTCTTCTTTATCTACATCAACAACTAATTGTTTATCCATTTTACCGATAGAAACACTAGCTACTAAATCTTTCATTGGAACTCCTGCGTGAGCCAATGCTAATGAAGCTGCGTTAATTCCTGCACATCTTGTTGACGCATCAGCTTGTTGAATCATAATATGTACATCTACAACTGTGTTTGGATATTCTTCTAATAATATTGCACTATTTAATGCCCATTCACTAATTTTTGAAATCTCCGTCGATCTTTTACTTGGCCCCGGTCTTATTCTATCTGAAACAGAAAAACTCATCATATTATAATTAACTCTTAAAATTCCTGTCGATGGATTTTGCATATGCTGGGGGTGTAATTGTTTTGGTCCGTAAACTGAAGCGATTGCAATTGTGTTTCCGAAAGCGAACATTGCACTTCCGTCAGCATTAGGAACAA
>PFCU01000040.1:9168-9497 GCA_002763155.1 Candidatus Pacearchaeota archaeon CG10_big_fil_rev_8_21_14_0_10_30_48
TCTTACAATTCTCTCCAATTTCCGGATTTTGAATAATGGTTTTTACTAAACCCGAAACATATAGTAATTCTTTTCTCATACTTTCTTCATTTTTTCCACTTCTATAAAATTTTTTAGATCTTCCTCTTTGAGTATCTATTAATGTTAAAGACATTCTTGCTGAAGAATTATCATAAATTAATTGAGCTATATCTTTTTCATTTAATTTTATTGAGGTATTGTATCCTTCCATATTATTTCCCTTTCTCCTGATTTAAAAATTCTTCTACTTTTTCAGTTAAGCCAGAGATAAAAGATTTTTCTGTGACAAAATTAATCGCTTTCTTCGC
>PFCU01000040.1:9509-11718 GCA_002763155.1 Candidatus Pacearchaeota archaeon CG10_big_fil_rev_8_21_14_0_10_30_48
AGTAATTCTTGTATTTGTAGAATCTTTTATTAATTTTATCATACTTCCATTTCTTCCAATAACTCTTGGAACTTTATTAGGATTTATAGAGATAATTATCCCGCCCTCAAGTTTCCCTAATCCTCGTGAATCTAGACTTAAATCAATTCCTTTTGCTTTAACTCCGTTAATTTTTGCACTAAAAAAATCTCCAATGTCTAAGAATTCATCTAAATGATGTTTGTCTATAAATCGCGGGACTTCACTTACGGGCAAGAATGAACTTTGCGCAGAGTTAATATTTGTTAACCATCCATTGAAACTAATGTCTTCGATTTTTCCAATAACCACATTTCCTCTTCGAGGAATAAAAACTCCTGACAAAGGAATTACTTTTACAAGTTTTTCATTTTTATCAACAAGTCCAAATCGTTGAGCAATAATATCTTTCCCTTCTTTACGCGTTCCTTCTCCAGGAAGCTCGTCTCCAGAAAATATAATCTCCCCAGGCACTACAACTTTTCTTTCTTTTTCTTCAGATTTAAAATCTTCAATATCATTTTCTAAATTTTTCTCTTCAACTTTCATTTTCTCTTCATTCATCTTCTTTCATTTCTTCGCTAATTCCACTTCCATGTGTGATAGCATTTAATTTATCATAAAATTCCATTTGGAATCCTACTGGGACATTTAGAATAGCTTTCAAATCTCCATTCCCTAACCATTCTTCACTTTCTTTGTAGGGATTCAACAAACTATAAGCCTGACCCGTATATTGGGCAGGAATTGTCACTTTTAAACGCTTCGATTTTATTTTTAGGGGTATAACCTTACTTAAATTTGAAACAATTTCTTTCATTTGCAATTCAATCGGTTTATTAGTTATATTCACTCCAATCTCGTCTAAAGCTCGTTCAATTCTTTCAGGAGTATAAGGATTACCACTTTGTGAATTTGTGGAATTTCTAACAAGGAAATCAACAACCTGTTTGAATTTCTCCCCTCGCATTTTCTCACGATATTCTTGAGGAATTTGAATCTCTCCCTTCATAATTATCTGTTTTGCAATTTCATTAATATCTGATGTTTTGAAAGAAATTTCTAAATCGTTAGCAGAAGCGTGAAAACCTTTTTTTGAATCAGTGAATACCGCATCGACAGCTAAAATACTTGAGACATCTCCCCTACCTGATTTTTTCATAGCCAAAGCAACATCTGCATCAACTAAAATTTCAAAATGTTTTCCATTAACTTTTGTTCTTGCAATAACTTGTGTCATTTATAGAATTAAATATGTTTTTTCAATTCATCTCCATGAATTCTTTTGATTCTCTTAGTCTCAGTTGATACATAAGCTACATCAAACCGATTTAGATCAAAATTTTTCCCGAGGATTTCCTTGAAAATTCCCAACGATAATTTAATACCTCCACTGATGTTTAGATTTTTATTGTACTTCATCCTTAACACCTCTTTAATTTTTTCGTCATTTTCTCCAATAGCGAATGAAGTGTAAGAAAAATAATTTCCAGTAATGTCCGATGAAAATAACCGTGCTCCTTGATTGTCAATTCCCCCAACTAATATTGCAACTCCATAAGGTCTCGCGCCACCATATTGAGTGAACATTTGTTTAGTGTTTGCAATTTCTCGTATAATTTCTTCCACATCTACTGAAGAATCATAAGTAACTTTATGCTGTTGAGCCACAACTCTAACTTTATCAATAAGAACTCTTGCATCTGATAAAATTCCTGCCGCACTTATAATTATATGATCGTCAACTTCAAAAACCTTATTTGCAGATTCAGGCAATATTAGTTTATCATTAATCCTTCTATCAGAAACAATTACCACTCCGTCTTTACAAACAATCCCGATTGAAGAACTCCCTAAACGAACTGTCTTCTCTGCGTATTCTACTTGAAGTAAATGCCCGTCGGGAGAAAACATAGTGGCAGTCCTATCATAACCCATTGCTTGATGCTGAATTTCACTTGGCATATCCATTTTATTTTAGCCTAATTTTGAAACTTTATGTTTCATATTTAATTTGAGAAGTGTAATAATATATAATCTTCTTTTCTTCTCTGCGTTATCTTTAGAGACATTCAATCTTTAAAAACTTTATGCTCTCAGGACATTGTCCGGAGTCGGACAATCTTTAATTATGAAAATAAAAAAAGTTGAATCTTCTTTAACAATTTTTTCATTAAATTCTATATTTCTT
>PFCU01000031.1 GCA_002763155.1 Candidatus Pacearchaeota archaeon CG10_big_fil_rev_8_21_14_0_10_30_48
AGTTGTAATAGTGTGATTTTTCATTTCATCTTCTACAAGCCCTTTTAACACATCTAAATCAAGAGAAATATTTTGATCTATTTTTTTAGGCACAATTTTATTTAATGTTTCAGATTCTTTAGATATCACCTCTTTTGAATCTAAAATAAAAGTTTGGATTTTTTTATTTCCTGGAACATAATAATCTATTTGACGCATGTTTTTCTTTGTTTGAAAATCTAAAACAAAAAATCCAGATGATAAATATGCGTTCGGATTTTTACTAATAAAATTGTTATACTCTTTTGACGATTTTAATTTATCGAAGTAAGGTTGGATTTTCATATGTCTTTAATAGAAATTATGTTTATAAATTTGTTGGAAAATTCTAGGTTGTTTACTCTTTTTTTAATCTTTCTAAAATAATACTTTTCTCTTTAAAATATTCCTAAATGTTTGAACAGCCCTTTTGATGACATATTATCAATAATTAATCTTTCTTGAGAATTCGACCAGTGTTGGGTAATATACTCCAATTCTGATTCAGCCGCTTTTCTTGTCTGAAATTCAATTGCTTTTTTTTGACTTGAAAAATGTGGACATCCAGTGTCTTCTTTTCTTTCTTCCCATTCATAATAATAAACATCTATTCCTTTAAGACTAATACATTTTATTCGATATGCCATTTCTTTCTTTAATTTCTTTCTGAATTGTCTTAATAAACTCTTCTATATTTTGTTGTTCTATATCTTTTTTACCTCTTTTTCTCACGGCAATTTGTTTATTTTGTTCTTCCTTATCTCCGATGACAATTATGTATGGAATTCTTTGCATTTCAGCATCTTTGATTTTTCCAGATAAGGGAACTGAGTCAAGGTCTTTGTCAACTCTTATTGTCGGCATATTTGACTTTAGTTGTTCTATAAACTCCTCACAAGCCTTACTATTTCTATCTGTGAAGTTTATTACTCTAACTTGAATTGGTGAGAGCCATGTTGGAAGAACTCCTTGGTTTTTTTCTAAAAGATAAGCCATTGTCCTTTCTATTGCGCCGATTGAAGAACGGTGAATTATGATTGGTCTTTCTTCTTTACCCTTTTCATTTAGATATTTTAAATCAAATCTTTCTGCTGCTGAAAAATCTATTTGGACAGTTATTAGAGTATCTTCTTTACCATAAACATCTTCGTATTGCAAGTCTAGTTTTGGTCCGTAAAAAGCAGCCTCGCCCTTTGCTTCTTTATATTTTACTTTTAATTTATCTAAAATTTTTTTCATTGAATCTTCTGTGTTTTTCCACGCTTTGGGATTATCAATATATTTCTCTTTATTTTTTGGATCGTGTTTTGAAAATCTATACCAAACTTCAATTCCTAGTTTTTCCATAACAAATTTAATTAAATCTAAAACTTCTGCGAATTGTTTTTCTAATTGTTCGTGAGTGCAAATTATGTGCGCGTCGGCTAGACTGAATTGCCTTAGTCTTGTTAAACCCCGTAATTCTCCTGATTGTTCGTTTCTGAAAAGTTGCGCGATTTCTGCGTATTTTTTTGGAAGATCTTTGTAACTTCGAGGTTTTCTTTTGTAGAGTGCGAATTGGAATGGGCAAGTCATTGGTCTTAATGCAAAAGTTTCATTTCCTAATTTTAATGTGAACATGTCTTTTTGATAGTGTTGCCAGTGGCCTGAAACTTTGTATAAATCTGATTTAGCCATAACGGGGGTTGAAGTATATTCGTAACCTCTTTTTAATTCTTCTTCAGTTATGAATTTTTCAAGTTCTCTTTTTATTGCTGTTCCTTTTGGTGTGAATAAAGGTAATCCTCCGCCGATAACTTCACTTACAATGTATAAATCTAAATCTCTTCCAAGTTCGACGTTGCTTTTCCAATTATTTTTTCCTTTTGGTGCCGACATTTTTATTTTCGACATTTTTTTAACAAGTTCTTTAATTTCTTCGTCGCTGATTTTCTCTTCGGTTACTTTTTCCCCAGTTATTTCTCTTGATAATTCAGAAAGAGGATGGCCTTTGACTTTTATTTCGAATTCTTTGTAATAACCGAAAGGTGCTCTTACAACTTCTTTGAATAATTTTTTTAATTCCTTTTCAGCTTCTTTTAGAATATTCTCTGCTTCTTTTGGAGAGCCTAAATTCGAACTTAGATGGGCGTAAGGATAAAGAACTATGTTGTTTGCGTTTAATTGTTCTGAGATTTTTTTAATTTCTTCTACGAGTTTTTTTATTGTATTTCCGTCGTCGCCTTTTTCAACAGCGGTTAAAATTACTAAAGGTTCTTTGATTTTTTTCTCCTCAGCTTCTTTTTTTGTTAAATCTTCAATTGATTTCAACGCCTTTTTTAGAGGTTTGAAATTTATATAATCTGCGTGGAGTGTTATGATTTTCATAGTAAAGTAAAAGACACCTAGGTTTCTTTTACGAATCTTCCTTTTAGATTCGTCTTCTTACGACATCTCCTAAAAATGCCGAAGTCTCTTTGGTTATCTCCTTTTATTAATTTTATCATGAATTTATTGAGGAATTGAGATATTAAAATGTTTTGGAGTTTCCCAATCACAGAAATCAATTAAATAAACTAAATCCTCTTCTAAATTATAAATGGCATTTTGAAGCGAAACATCTTTTATTATAAATCCTAAATCTTCTGCATTTCTAAGTTCGTTTTTATATTCTTTAGATAAAATATTTAATTTATTTATTTCTTCGTGGCTTCTTGCTTTAATAGAAAATTCAAATAAATTAAATCCGTTTAAATAATCCATAACAAATCCCTTTCTTTCTTGATTTGAATCTTCTAATGTTACATTGAAAAGTCCATATGGTCTTGGGACTCTTATTCCTGATTGAAATGCCAAACTGGCTATTTTGTGTTCATTTAAACAATTTTCTGAAGGATTTTCATCTCGGTAAATTTTAATTGCCAATGATTCATTTAATTTGTAAACTAAACCATCTTCTCCTAAATCTGAGATTATTTCTGTTTTTCTTGGAATAATTATTTCTGACATGCTTATTTCTGATTTAACGAGGTTATAAATCTTTTACTTATTTGGGAAAAATCCTTTCTCAAAATCACAACAATTATTAAAAATTGTTTTTCTATTTAGTTTAATGAAAACTGGGAGTTTGGAGATTAAATTTGATGGAAAATCAAATAGTGTTGATTTTCTTTATAATGATTCTAAAAATTCTGCTGATTTGGCTTTTTTTCATGGGTTTAGTGTTCCGCCTGAATTTTACGAATTTTTTCTGAATAAACTTTCTAATGATTTTAGAATTATTTCTCCGAAGATTTTTGGAATTAATAAGTTTAAACCTCAGCCAGAAACAATTGACCATTATGTTGAAATGACTGAAACATTTTTTAGAGAATTTAAAAATTCAAATAATGGTTATTTTGGAAAATTCAATCCTGCTTTTATTGTCGGGCATTCCATTGGTGCGACTGTTGCAATTTCTTTATCTGAAGAAATGGAAAAAAATCATACTAATCTTGAAGGAGTTGTTGCAATAAATCCGATTTTGCATGGGAATCAAAGCGCTTTTGGTTTATTTAGACGAGGATTAAAAGTAGGTTTAGATGCTATGGAAAAGAAAAAAGTTGGATTTTATCCCTCGATGATTCCAAATTATTTAATTAATTTAATGAAAGGACCAATAGCTGTGCCGTCGATTATTTCAGATATTGCTCAATATAATTTTGACCACGATGATGGAACCCCTCTAAAAATTGAAACTCCTACATTAATTATTCTTTCTAAAAATGATCAGTTGTTTGGAGATTGTATTACTAAAGAAAATTTAAAAATTATTGATGAGGTTTTTTCTGATTATGAGATTATTGAAAATGATGCTCAGCACGATTATCCTTTAGAATTTCCATCAAGTGTTTATGAAGATGTTATGTATTGGGTTGATAAAGTTAAATCTAATTCTGATTAGTATTGTTACTATTAGTTAGTAAGTATAATAGAAAGGTTTATAAATAGTTATTTGTCTTAACTTTTAAGAAGTTACATTAAACGAGGTAGCCTAGATATTAATATGAAAAATAAAACTAACAGAGGAATTATTAGAAGAGGACTTTCAGCTATAGCTCCGACTTTAATATTCGGTCCTTTAATGGCTGGATATGCTATTCTCCCTCGAGAAATTGAAGCTAATGCGATAGATGAATTTTTTGTTGACAATATTGGTTTATCTTCAAACGAAAATGAATGGAACGCTTATCAATCTGAACAAGAAAAACTTTGGGAAAGTGTTTGGGAATATGAAGCAAATAAACCTGAAGGGAAAGAAAATTTAGAGACTATTTTAGAAGATGTTGAGCCCGCAGATTCTGAAAAAGAAGATAAGATTATTCCGGCATACTCTGAAGAAGAATCTGATGAATTAACTTTAGCGAGATTAATTTATGCTGAAGCAAGAAGCGAATGGGAAAATCCTGAAATTCTTTACCATAAAGGAAGTTCTGTTTTGAATCGTGCAAAAGGTTCTTCAGTAAAAAAAGCAATTTTTGAAGATGCTCAGTATAAATCAATTAGAGACGGAAATTCTAAATATTTTTTAAATCCTGAAAAATCAGTTGAAGAATCTAGAATTAATGAGGAAGCTTGGAAAGTTTGTTATAATGTTGCTGAAGAGTTAATTGAAGAAGGTCCTAAGTATGATACTTTTTTTACAATTCACCAAAAAGCTAATGAAAAAGCTCCTGAAAAAATGTATGGTTGGGTTAGAGACGGATTGAAAAATGGAGAGATGAAAGAGATAACTGTTTTAGCTTCTACGAGTGGAAAATATCATTTTTATAAGAAAAATTAGATTGAATGTTTAGAATTTGTAAATAAAAATTCTTAGAAATTAATTTATTAAGCTCTTCCGAAAGAAAATTTTGGAATATATGTTCTTGAAGAAGTTACTGATTTTTTAATTCTATTCCAAAGAGATGTTTTTGAAGGAATCTTTGATTCCACTTCTTTATCAATTATTTTTACTTCGTCTTTTTTAATTCTAGTATATTCTCCCCGAAGATAAACTTCTAATTTTCCTTGGTCTTCACGAGAAATTTCATCCATATTCTCTTTGATTAATTTCCAGTTTTGTTGAATTGTTTTATATCCTTCGCGACTTAATGTTTTTTCTTCCATTTCATATCTTAATAAATGATTAATCATAGAATTAGCTGTAGATTTAGCTAATCTTTCATTAGGGCTGTAAAGTCTGTTTAAAATTTCATTTCTATCTTTTTCTCTATTCCTTAGTTTTTGAGCATTTTCATCAAAAGAATATTCTTTATTTGAATATGGAATCCACATTGGCGTTTCATTGGAATGAGAGTTATTAAAATTTTTCTTTTCCTCATATTCAAATCCTTCTACAAAGACAGGTATCTCTAATTTTTCTTCGGGCACTATAAAAAAAGGAGTTTCTAACTCACTAGTTTCCCTTGTCCTATAGTTATAATCTATTGCTGTTGCCATAAATATTTGGGGTTACCTCCCTATATAAAACTTTCTATTTGTTGTCACTTTCAAGGAAGGATTAATTCTTCAAAAACTTAGGAATTTCCTTCTCGGCTTTTTTTCTTGCTTCTTGGTGTTTTTTTAGAAAAGTGTTAATTTTTTCAATTGTGTATTTTTTCAGTTCACCTGTTGTGAGTTTCCCCTTTATGTAATCTTCTTCGATTTTAGCTAATTTTTTATCATCTTCTTCAAACATCATTTTTAAATATTGGAATGAAACATCAACATCGGGATTTCCACCTTTTTTTCGGTGTAATTCAAGGGTTTCTTGGCCTCCTGAAAATGCGTATTTGTTTATTTTGTTTGCGACTTCTTCTGGAGAGTCTGTCATTGCAATAAAAGAGGTTGGATCTGAAGAAGACATTTTTCCTCCTGAAAGTCCGGGCATGAATAAATTATACGTGGAACTTAGCTGGATAAATTTTGGTTCTTTTACTCTTTTGGAAATATCTCTTGTTAATCTTAAATGCGGGTCTTGGTCAATTCCTACTGGAACAACTATTGGAAGAGGACCCTCAAATTCTTTTAGTTGTGGATGCAACATATCAGATGCTTGTAAAAGTGATGAGAGCATTTTTCCCGGAGTGATTTCTCCATAAGCTCCTTTGAATTCATTGAAAGTTACGTGTTTGGCTAATAAATTTTGTAAACGATAATATGCATTTGATCTTTTCGCGTTAGTGTCTCTTTCGCTTTGGAAATAAATTTCTAAATTTTTTTTCTTTAATCCGAGGGCGATATAATTTTTTATATATTCATGTAAGGCAATTCTTTTGCTATCTTCAAAACTTTGATTTCTTTGATGATATGCTTCGATATCTGCGACGGCAATGTAAATTTTAGCGCCGAGGTTTTGCCAGAAAATCATTTGTTTTGCAATTAAAGCGTGGCCTATGTGAAATCGTCCAGTAGGCATTAATCCTGTCATCATTACAAAAGGTTTTTTGTTTTTCTTAGCTTCTAAAATTCTTTGGATGTCTCGATGAGCAAAAACTATCTTTCTTCTAAAAAGTAATTCTTTATTGAACTCTTCTGGAAGTTCTTTTAACAGAGAAATCCCAAATTCTTTCACTAACTTTTCATAGTTTACATCACCTTCAACTTCCCACGGGGTTACTTTCTGAGACATAATTTATTTAGGAGAATGGATTTTATAAATGTAGGGTTGAAGGGTTAGGAAATCAAAGAAATATTTATATAGTTTTGAGTTATGTTAATAAAATGTTAGATAGATTATTTTATACAATATTTAGAGCATTAGTTGATGATGTTGAGCCCTATTATCATCCAAGTCAGTTAGAAGAAAAAGGATATGATAAAATACTTGCGAAAGAGATGGATGATTTTCCAAGATCTAATGATCAGATTGAATATGTTTTTTTAGATTTGATTCCAATTAGTGGAAGTTTTGCAAGATAAATGACTCATATTTATCAAACTTGTGGGATTCCTATTTTTGCTCCTCCAGAAAGAGATTGAGAATTCTTTTGAAAAGGGTTAACTTCCTCTAGGATAATATTTATATAGTTAATCTCAATTTATTTCATATGGAAAAAAGAGTGATTGCAATATTTGTATTTTTGATTTTTATGATGTCATTTGCTTCAGCAGAAATATTTTTTTCTCAACAACCGAAGGAAGTTTATAGTTTCGGAGACCAGATAAAAGTAGTTCTTGGTTCAGATGGTTCTGGAGGATGGGTAAATGCTGGTTTGGTTTGTGATAATTCTTCTAAAAAAATGGTTTTCTTTCATTATGTTACTCCCGAGGAAACTAATATTCCTTTTAGCGTCCCTCTTACTAAAGATTTCTTAAGAGACATGCAAGGCGATTGTTATTTCTCCCTATTATTCAATAATCAAACAAAAGAGAGTTTACATTTTGATATTTCAAGTTCTTTAGATGTGAAAGTTAACTTCAATAATAAATTATTTAATCCGAATGAAAGCGTTCAATTTAGCGGAACTGTTTCGAAAAAGAATGGTGATAAAGTTAATGGTTTTGCAGAGGTTAGTTTTCCTTATAATGCTGTTCAAATAATTGTTCCTGTTACCGACGGAAAATTTAATGGAAATATTTCATTACAAGAAAATATCCCTGCAGGAGAACATGATTTGAGTTTTTTTGTTTATCAAAAAAACGAGGCAGGAGAGGTAACAAATTTTTATCTTTCTAATTCTTCAATTAGTGTTATGAAAAAACCAAGATTATTAGAAATTGAAGTTCCAGAAAATATTGCTCCAAATAATGAGTTAGATTTTACAGCGCATCTTTACGATCAGGCTGATTCAATTATCGACGGTGTTCCTGTTGCATTTACATTAGTTAATCCAAATGGAGAACAAGTGCTTAATATCCTTTCTGAGACAGAAGTTACAGAATATTATACAATACAGAAAAATGCGCAATTAGGATTTTGGAATTTAACTGCTAAATCAGAAGGGTTAATTTCAGAGTCATTTGATGTTTTTATTAATGCAAATGTTGAAGCAGAATTCTTGTTAATAAATAATACTTTAGTTATAAAAAATGTTGGGAATGTTCCTTATGATAAACTTGTTCAAATTAAAATTGGGGAAAACTATACAGAAATTTTAGCTCTTAATATTAGTCTTTTAGGAAGTGTTGAATTTGATTTGGAGGCGCCTGATGGAGAGTATTCTATTTTTGTTGATGATGGAAAAGTTAATCTAGAGAAATCTACATTTTTGAC